>DASWRC010000189.1:0-36028 GCA_036403375.1 Pyrinomonadaceae bacterium | reverse complement strand
TTCCGACTTGTTCGGTCAGCGAACGATTGCACTTTAGTTTCGCCTCTTTGGAAAAATCAACCGCTTTGGTATTCTTTCCATTCTCATTTTTGCCGGAGTAGTAATCGTATTCAATTTTTTTTTGCGCTGTGACCGGTGCCGATACTCCAAAGTAAAGAAAAAATGCCGCAAAAAGGAAAAACCGAAGGCTTGTTTTGAAGGACTTTTTCACTCAGAATTTAAAGAAATCAAAGGTAAAATCCGACCATCGGATTTTACCTTTGATTTTGACGATTACTCGATAACGATCATACCTTGATTACAACTGTTGGCTTGAACATTTGTCGGCGCGGTATAAACGATGTAAAAGCTGCTGTCGTAGGTAATGCCCGAAGAATCCATCCAACGAAGGTGATTGACGTATTTTCCCGAGTCGGCATAACAATCGGTTTGGGTTATTGAATAACTCAGAGTAACTATTTGCTCCGAGCTTGAAAAACCTGCCGACGAAGCATTGCTCAAAAAGCTGCTGACTGCCGTCGGATTATCAAAAACGAAAGTGTTCGGCATCGTATCTTTATCAACACTCGAAACCGATATATTCGGGTCGAGCGAAACACTAAAACTCTGTTCCGAAACGTTCGAACCGTTGTCAAATTTTATTTTCATATATGCCGGAATATTTGTATCAATCTGCCACGGATTAGCTAAATCGAGTATTCCGACACTTTGACTGGCTTGGGTCGAAGTCAGTTGAAAATTAGGGTTTGTGAAATGTCTGTGGTGTCGAACCGTATGACAATTCCAACCCGTGCTGTCGCATTCCGTTGTTTCGTAGCAATTCGGCGCGTGACAGCCGCCGCATTGAAATCCGGTTGCGACAAAACATACCACCAGCAAAAGCAATACAAAAGTTGAACTTTTCATTTTTGATTTTCTCCATTCCTTAGAATTTGAATTGAGCTTCTGTCGTGTTTTGCGCTATGATGCTATTTGCGTTAGTCGCATCTGTTGACGAAACCCGACAGAAGCACTAAAAACAAACAAGCCTTGGGTCATCGCATTGACTTCAAGGCTTGTTTGCTAAACGAATTTTATAAGATACCGGTATTCCCTAAATACGTGGCTATTTTCCCTTCGCTTTTGGAAGAATGTTGAAAATACTGGCACATGTTTTGGGAGCCCTGGTAACTTCATATTACTTTAATTCTTTGTAAAAAAGTTATTATATTTTAGTTTAGTTTTCAGGCGCTGTCAAACTTTTTTTATATTTTCCAGGTATATAAAAATACACTATTTATTGAAATGAAATCCGTTCACATTACAAACTATTACCACAAAAACTCGGGCGGTATCAGCACGAGTTTTAATAATCTGCTCGCCGCCGCCGAACGCCATCAAAGATACGTTCGACTGATTGCTCCGGGCGAAACAGAAGCGACCGAAGAAGTTAACGAATTCGCCAAAATCTATTACGTTCCGGCTAAGTTCTCACCGATTTTCGATAAGCGCTACCGGCTGATTCAGCCGTGGCAATATATGCAGAATGGTTCGCTGATTCGGAAAATTCTGCTTGAAGAAAAGCCGGACATGGTCGAAGTAACCGATAAATACACGATTTCGATGTTCGGCGCGATGGTCCGGCTCGGGAAATTCAAACAGCTCGGACGCCCGATGCTCGTGCATTTCAGCGCCGAAAGAATGGACGACAACATCGCTTCGTTTATGACGCGCAGCAAGGTCGGCGAATGGTTCGCGCGGCGCATTGTCGGTAATTACACGCTCGCGATTTTCGATTTTCACATCGCCAATTCGGTTTACACGGCGCAGGAATTTTACAAGGCGTATAAAAAGGAAGAAAACAAGAGTCGTTCGGACTGGTTTTTCAATAAAGCGTGGCAATTTTTCAAAGCGCCGCGCGTTCCCGTCGAAGAAAGAATCTATGTTTGCCCGCGCGGCGTGAACGCCGAGGTTTTTCGCGCCGCACGCAAAAACGAGGCGGTCAAAAAACAAATGCGTGAACGCGCCGGGATTCCGGCTGAAGCGACGGTCATGCTTTACGCCGGACGCCTTTCGCCCGAAAAAAATATCGGTCTGCTGGTTGAGATGATGAAGTTTCTCGCGCAGGACTCGAAACACGATTATCGTTTGCTGGTGGCGGGCGCCGGACCGCAGGAAGATTTTTTGAAAGAAGAAACGGCAAAAAATTTCCCCGGTAAAATCATCCAGCTCGGTCATCTCGATAAAGAAACGCTCGCCGATTATTACGCGAATGCGGACGTTTTCGTGCACCCGAATCCGAAGGAACCGTTCGGCATCGCGCCGCTCGAAGCGATGGTTTCCGGCGCGCCGACGGTTGCGCCCGATTCGGGCGGGATTCTTTCGTACGCGACGGACGAAAACGCGTGGCTTATGAAGCCGACCGGCGCCGAGTTTGCAAAAGCGGTGCGCGAAATTATCGAAAATCCCGATTTACGCGCCCGCAAAGTAAATAATGCGATTTTAACCGCGCTCGACAACACGCGCGAGAAATCGACCGATAATCTTTTTGCCGCTTACGACAAGATGTATGCCGATTTTCAGCGGCGCAAAGATTTGTTTACCGATGCTGAAAAGGCAAAGGCTTTCGATTTTGCCGGAGAGTTGTTGAAATAATTAAGATTTTTACGGATTCGGAAAAATCTCCTGTTAGAATTAGGCTTTACAAACAAATGCTCGAATTGGTTTTAGCAAATTTAAGAGTTCGCCCGTTTCGCACGCTGATAAGCATCGTCGGCGTCGCGCTCGGCGTCGTTTTGGTGATTTTGTTTACGGGTTTGGCGCGCGGGATGACGAACGATATGGCGCGCCGCGCTTCGAACTGGAAGGCGGAAATCGTTTTCACGCGTCCGGGCGCGATGGAGCTGACAAGCTCGAACGCGCCGGTTTCGACCGCCTATGTCAAGAAATTAGAGGAAATCGAAGGCGTCGCGTCGGCAGTTCCGGTTTATCGATACATCACGCCGAACCAGAAAGGACGCTGGGGAATCCTGCAGCTCGACGGCGTCGACTGGGAGCCGTTTGCGGCGATGAACGAAATGCAAATCGTCCAGGGACGCGCCGCGACCGCCGACGATGAAGTAATTTACGACGGAAGACAGGTCAGCGAAGACAATATAAAGCTCGGCGATGAAATCGAGCTTTTCGGCGGGAGGCGTTACAAAATCGTCGGCGTTTTCACGCCGCCGTCGGGTTCGCGCATCAAGATGTCGCTTGGGGCGATGCAGGCGGCGCTCGAAAATCCGAACAAATGCACGTATATCTTAGTGAAGATAAAAGACGGCGCGAACACGGACGCGGTCGCGGCGCGCATCAACGAAACATTGCCCGGCAACAAGATAAACCTGACACGCGACCTGGTGATCGACGCGCAGGAGCGCGTGCCGGCGCTGAATCTTTTTCTGAAAGTGCTGGTCGGGCTCGGCGCGTTCGTTTCGACGATTTTCGTGCTGCTGTCGATGTACACGACGATTACCGAACGGCGCAAGGAAATCGGGATTCTGAAATCTTTAGGCGCGTCGAAATCATTCATTATCCGGGTGATTGAAGGCGAGGCGTTTTTAATCGGCGTGTTGGGCGTCGTGCTCGGGTTTATCGTTTCCTTTATTGCGTCTTACGCCATTAATAAAGGCTTTGAATTACAGTTTGAGTTCAGCCGCAACTGGATTTTAACGGCGACGGCAATCGCCGTCGGCGGCTCTCTTTTCGGCGCGCTTTACCCGGCGTGGAAGGCTTCGACAATCGACCCGGTCGAAGTGATGGTCAACGAATAATTAAATTTCAGCCGCCGATTAACGCGAATTTTCCGGATAAGAATTAAGGCAATCTTTATTTAAAAGATTGCCTTAATTTTAAGTTAAAAACGACGAATTGAGTTATATGAGCTTTTGAAGCTACCGGAAAGTGCGGCACGCCTCAAACAATAAAATACCCCGCGATTCTTTAATTAAAACCAAACGCTGTGACGATTTCAGAATTTTCATCAAGCCTGAAACATTCCTGCAATCTGCAAAACTTTTTTTCTTTAGGACAAAAGCTGCTCCAAGATATGAGTATTCTGTAAGAAAAATAAGATTAAAATAGCAGATATTATCCTGTCAACCCCAATTTTTTATTAAAACCAGATTAAGAATGTTAGATATTTGTAAAATCTGAAACAAATCCATAATTTTGTGCGTTTCTATATTGACTAAAAAACCATTTTGGTCATAATTCATAAAATATGAGAAGTTCCGTCAGACAAATAGAAGTTCGCGAAGCGATTCTCGATGCGACCGACAGCCTGCTCTCGCGCTATGGTTACAAAAAAATGACGATAGACGATTTGGCAAAGGAAGTCGGCATCGGAAAGGGCAGCGTTTACCTGCATTTTACGAGCAAGGAAGAAATCGTCCTGTCGCACATCGACCGCATTATCGAACAATTAAAAGGCAAGCTTTCGGCGATTGCGCGCGCCAGCGCTGAAAAGCCCGAAGACCGTCTTCAAAAAATGCTGAAAACGCGCGTTCTGCATCGCTTTGAAAGCGTTCAGCATTACACGCAGAACCTGAACGATTTACTATCGGCGATTCGTCCCCGTTTTCTCGCGCGGCGCGAAAATTATTTCACGGAAGAAGCGCGGATTTTCGCGTCGGTCATCGAAGAAGGTCAGCAGATGGACAAATTTATTGACGGCGCGGCGAGCGAGATTGCCGAATCCTTGATTCTGGCAACCAATTCCCTGCTTCCGTTCAGTCTGACGGTGCAGGAACTCGGCGCGCGCCGGGACATCGAAGCCAAGGTCACGCGGCTTGCCGAATTGCTTATGCAAGGCTTGTGCGCGCGCAAATAGTGACGTTTCAATTTTTCAGGTAACCAAAACAATTCATAAATTTTAAGGAGTAAAACGCAATGAAAACACAAATCATAAAATTATCTTTACTGGCATTAATCGCGATTTCGTTCGTCCTCGACCCCGGCGAAGGACGCGCTCAGCAAGGCTACAAACAGCCGGATATGGCAATCGACGCGGCGACCAGAACGCAGGTCGTTAACGCCGTTTTGAAAGAGTTGAACGACCGCTACGTTTTTCCCGAAGTCGCTAAACAGATGGAAGCGAATATGCGTCAGAAACTCGCGGCAAAAGAATACGATTCGGTGACGAGCGCCGAAGAATTTGCCAAGAAGCTCACCGAGGATTTGCAGTCTGTCAGCAAAGACAAGCATTTGCGCGTCCGTTATTCGGCGCAGACGATTCCCGTCCGCCAGCGCGACAACGAACCTTCGGCGGAAGAACGCGCGCAGTTCGAGAATAATATGAAGCACATTAATTTCGCTTTTGAAAAGGTCGAGCGCCTGCCGGGAAACATCGGTTACATCAAATTCAACAACTTTTTCGCGCCCGAACTCGGCGCGGAAACGGTCGCGGCGGCGATGAATTTCGTCACCAACACCGACGCGCTGATTTTCGATTTACGCGAAAACGGCGGCGGCGACCCCGAAATGGTCGCGCTGATTTGCTCTTATCTTTTCGGCGACAAGGCGGTTCACCTGAACAGTCTCTACTGGCGCGAAGGCAACAAAACGGACGATTTTTTCACAAAACCGACCGTCGCGGGTAAAAAATATCTCGACAAAGACGTTTACATTCTGACCGCGAACCGCACTTTTTCTGCCGCCGAAGAATTTACCAACAACCTTAAAGTCCTGAAACGCGCAACCATCATCGGTGAAACGACCGGCGGCGGCGCAAATCCGGGCGGCGTATTTCGCGTCCATGACCATTTCGGCGTTTTCGTCCCGACGGGTCGCGCCATCAATCCGATTACGAAAACCAACTGGGAAGGCACGGGCGTCGAACCGGATGTGAAAGTCTCGAAAGAAATGGCGTTGAAGACGGCTTATCTGACGGCGCTGAATAAATCTTTGGAAAAAACCAAGGACGAAGATTTCAAACGCGGTCTGAAGGAAGTCATTGAAAGAACGCAGAAGGAATTGGACGACCTGAAAAAAGTCGCTCAAAAATAATTGATGTGGCTTAAAATCCCGTCAGGGACGGCGTGTTAAAAGCCCGGCGATTTATCGCCGGGCTTTTAACTGTCATCCGCTTCGCGGATTTAAGAATTTAACGAACTTAACGCCCTTTAATTTTTCTTTTTATAATAAGTCTTATCGGCTTCCGCCCATTTCTGCGGGTCGAATAGATTTTCGTCGAGTTTCACGTCGGTTTGAATGTCCGAATATTCTTCGGTCGTCGCCGTTTTGCCGTCAATATTGAAAATGACTTCCGCCGAAACCCATCCGCCGCCTTTAACCTTCTGATATTTGTTGAATTGCGTTTCGGCAACCTGCTTTTTATCCTTTCCGACAAGCTCGAAGAGCCGGACGAAATAAAGATTCTTTTTATCAATCCAGAATTGCGGCGTGTTCAAATCGCCTTGCTTCGCACCGACCACATAGACGGGTTTGCCCTGCCAAACCTCTTCGTGCAGAACCGACAGATCGATGTTCAAATCTTTGAGAAGCTTGACCGTTTTTTCGACCGGCTGCGCGTAAACGTCGAATCCGAGAACGAGCAGCGGATGAATTCGCGGAACGCTCCGGGTAAGTTTTCCTTTACTAAAGCCGTACTGCGTATTGTCTAGAAACATAAAACCGTTGCCGTTTTCCAATGGTTCAATGTCAACGCGCAGCTTTCCCGGCACCGACATTGCTTCGTACCAGGTCGAAACCTGCGTCGTTCCATCCGGTTTATAGTTTGTGGTTTTCTGAACGAACGTTAAGGTTTTATACCATTTGTCAGCGTATTTTTTGTGCATTGCCGCGACGAGTTCTTCGCCGTTTTTAATATCGGCGGCAAATGCCGGCAGAGCCGCGAGCAGCAATACCAAGATTATCATTTTAAGATTCCGCATTATTTTCTCCTTGTATTTTTGTTTTGAATGAAAGATTTGCGGTTTAAAACGGACGGCGCGCGGATTCGGTTTCAAATTCTGCCCACGAAATACACGAAATAAACGAAAATGTTAGAATTCTCAGATTTATTTTTAGTGTCTTTCGTGTATTTCGCGGGCAAATTTCTCTTGAAGAGACTATCGTTTCCAATAGTTTTTGATTTTCAAATCGAGCATCGGAAAGGCGCAGTATTCGCAGTTTCTGCCTGCTTCGCGGAGCTTTTGCACCATCTTTATGGCGGCGTCGGCGTTGCGCGTGTGGACGATGATGGTCGAGGCGCGCTGCAAATCCTTTTTTTTGTGCAGGAATTCGGCAATCGCGTAGCCCGTCCGCGAAAAATCGTCGTGGTCGTTTGACTCGTAATGTTCGGGCAAAAGGTCGTGGTCGAGAAAAATCGCGTCGAAAGTATCTTCACTTAAAATCTTTTTCGCTTCTTCGACCGTTTCGGCAATCGTCACTTCATCGCCCTGAAAACGTTTTTTGAACCAGCGGTGGCGGCGGTGGTCGTCGTCTAACAGAAAAACCGAAATCGGTGCGCGTGTCGAGTCAAAACTTGCTAATCCGAATCTGATTAACAAACTGCGAAGAATTCCCATAACTATATAAAAGCGTAAGTTTCTATGACTTAATATACCATATGCCGCCGCTGCAAAAAACGATTCAAAGATTTTTTCGCCGAATGTTAAATTTTTATTAAATGCTAAGTCCTGTATTTTCAGCAACTTCATTTTTTCGGTTTTTTAAAGTCGGCTCGAACGCCCGTTTTCATTGAATTTTAAAACCTCAAAAAAAACTTGAAATCTGCTTTTTCGGTGATATAATCCAAAAACAGCTTCAGTTAGTTTTAATGAAACGCTACTTCCAAAAGATCAAGGTTAGCCCAGGGTGTAATAAGATTTAGAATTTGGATGCCGCAAGAAAAAGCCAAAATTCATTCGCTTTTTGCCGTTCCGAACACGGATAAAAGTGCGCCGGATTACGATTTTCGCAACGATGTGCCACAGGTTAGCGACGAACCGGAGGTTTGTCCGAAATGCTATGGCTCGGGAATGGAAGTCGTGCCGGGCAAAGGCGCGCGAAGATGCGAATGCCGCAAGCAGAAATCGCATACGCGGCAGCTCGACAAAACACGCATCCCGAAACGCTACGCGGAGTGCCATTTTCACAGTTATCGCATTTTAAATCCGGCGCAGGAGCGCGCGTTCAAATACGCGTCAAAACTGACGATGGAATATCCTGCAATCGAACGCGGTCTGCTTTTTATGGGCACGGTCGGCGTCGGCAAAACACACCTCGCGGTTTCGATTCTCAAAGGTTTGACCGAGCGCGGATTTACATGTCTTTTTTACGAATTCGGCGCGCTCCTTAAAGAAATTCAGGATTCATACAATCAGAGCACCCAAACTTCCGAGCTTAAAGTTCTCGCCCCGATTCTCGACGCGGAAGTTCTCGTGCTGGACGAAATCGGCGCGTCAAAACCGACCGAATGGGTGCGCGATACGATGGCGCATATCATCAACACCCGCTATAACGATAAAAAACTGACGATTTTCACGACGAATTATCTGGATGAAAAACGAAACGAACGCGAAGAAACTTTAGAAGACCGTATCGGCGTTCGCCTTCGCTCGCGACTCTTCGAGATGTGCCGCACCGTTCCGATTGCCGGCGAAGATTTCCGCCGCTCTTTCGACCAAAAACACGATAAATTCAAGAAGTAAATTTTTAGCCACGAATTACGCGAATAGCACGAATGAAAATTAATAAAACATTCGTGCTATTCGCGTAATTCGTGGCTAATTTGCTTTTGCCGGTTTCAGTTTTTGTCTCGCGTTGTAAATCCGGTAAAAAAGCAGAATCGCCAGCGCGATGCCGAAAAGCAAGGGGTAAAAAACGTCGGATTTAACAATCATCCAGAAATGAACGACGCCGAGAATCGCAATCACATAAGTCAATTTATGAAGCCGCGCCCAGTTTTTGCCGCCGAGCCGTTTTATCATGCCGCGCGTCGAAGTTACGGCAAGCGGAATGAGCAGAAAAAACGCGAGCATCCCGACGGCGATAAACGGTCGCTGCCAGACGTCCGCGACAATCGCCGACGGGCTTAAGGATTTGTCGAAAATGCTGTAGGTGACAAGATGCAGAAACCCGTAAAAAAAAGCGAAAAGCCCGAGCATTCGCCGGAATTTGACGAGATTATTCCAGCCGAAATATTTGCGCGCCGGGGTGACCGAAAGCGTGATTAATAGAAACGCGAGCGTCAAAACGCCGGTCGTGCGCAGGAAAAACTCGACCGGATTTGCGCCCAAGTTTCCGCGAAAAGCGTCAAACGAAAGCAGCCCGAGCGGTACCGCCGAATTAATAAAAAGCAGGATTTTGTTAAATTTTACGTCGGTCATTTTGGTCGGTGGTCAGCGGTCAGTGGTCGGTAGTCGGTTTCAGACAATTTCTGACCGCTGACCACCGTCCACTGACTACTGATTAAAAATACTTCTTCAAATCCATCCCTTCATAAAGCCGCGCGACTTCGCCCAAGTAACCGTTAAACGGCAGAGTCTTGCGGCGCGCGCGGTCGCCGATGCGCTGTTCGGTCGCCTGCGACCAGCGCGGGTGCGCGACCTCCGGGTTGACGTTTGAATAAAAGCCGTATTCGCCGGGTCCCGCCAGGTTCCAGGTCGTCGGCGGTTCCGATTCGGTCAAAGTGATTTTGACAATTGATTTGATGCTCTTAAAACCGTATTTCCACGGCACGACGAGCCGGACGGGCGCGCCGTTTTGATTCGGCATCTGTTTTCCGTAAAGTCCGGTCGCGAGGATTGTCAAAGGATGCAGCGCTTCATCAAGGCGCAATCCTTCGACGTACGGAAAATCGATTCCGGCTAAGAAAGACGACTGCATCCCGTTTTTACCTTCGGGCAGTTTGACGGCTGGATTATCTGAGTTTTTGCCGCCGTAAAATGTTTCGAACGCGACGTATTTTGCTTTTCCGAGAGGTTCGACCGCATCCAGAATTTTCTTCAGCGGAAAACCGACCCACGGGATGACCATCGACCAGCCTTCGACGCAGCGGAAACGATAGATTCGCTCTTCCTGTTCGAATTTCAAAAGCTCGTCGATGTCGAAAACCTTCGGTTTCTGCACCAAGCCGCCGACTTCCACTGTCCACGGGCGCGTGACAAAATCTTCCGCCGCGCGGGCGACCTCGCGTTTGCCGGTCGAAAATTCGTAAAAATTGTTGTAGTTCGTGATTTGCTCAAACGAATTGAGCTTTTCTTCGGTTTTGAACTCCGCCGGTTGAGCGAGATTTTCAATCTGCGCCGTGACTGATTCTTTCGGCGGCGGCGGATTGAAAAAGCGATAAGCCAAACCGGTCGCCGTCGTCGTTCCCGCTAAAAGCGCGGCGCGGATAAAGTTGCGACGGTTTAAGTAAACGCTCTCCGGTGTGATTTCGCTCGATTTTATATCGTTTGTCATCTCTATTATATTCGCCTCCCGGACTAGCCGCGGATTCAATCTTATATTTAAAAGATGAATTTCCGGCGCGATTCGTTTTCAAAATCTTTTTTAATTTTTTCTTTTGAACGAAACTGAACCATTTTATTCCCGCAAGCCGGTCGTTTATTCCCTTGTTAATGTAAAAAATTTCTTCTCGAAATATCGTAAATATGCTTTAATGACAGACGAAACGCCTGTTCCCGGATTCAAAATTTAAGGAGAAGTCTGATGAAAGTCGCTTTATTATTTATCGCTTTGGCAGCATTTTGTTTTTCGGCATTAGCGCAAACCTCCGCGCCGACCGAATCGAAAACGGAAAAGGAAAAAGCGCAGAAAGCACTCGAAAAACGCGTGCTTGAAATCCTCGACCAGGCGGTCGGTGATGCGGCGACTTTGAAGTTGGCGCAAAACCGCGCCGTCGTTTATGCGATTGCCGGCGATTTGTATTGGAAATTCGACGAAAAACGCGCCCGCGAGCTTTTCCGTCGGTGCGAGGGCGAGCTTATTGCGGCAAACGCCGAATCAGACAAGGATAAAAAGGAAAACGAGGATTTATACGCGGGCGTTTTCGAGTTTGGCACGGCGCGCAATGAGATTCTGCCGTTCATTGCCAAGCACGACGCCGATTTGGCGCTCGAAATGCTCGTTTCGACGCGTCCCGTCAAATTGACGGAAGCGATGGCGAAAGCCGCGCAGCCGAACGCCAGGCAAGAAGGCGGAATGTTCAGTTTCAATCCCGACCAGTATCGCGTCAACGAGGAAATCGCGCTCGAACAGCAATTCGCCGTGCTCGCCGCTGAGCAAAATCCTGACAAAGCAATCAAGCTGCTGAAAGATTCTCTGTCGAAAGGCATTTCGTATAACGTTTTGTCGCTCCTCCAAAAAATCAATCAAAAGGACGAGAAAAAAGCGTCGTCGCTGGCAGACGATATTGTCAGAAAAATTGTCGATACCGATTTGACCGGAAAGCGCGAAGATTTAATGGCGGCGGTGCAGTTTCTGCAATTCGCGACGAATCCGAACATGGCGAAAAACGTCAGGGGCAAGCTTTTCAAGTTTAACGAAACGCAGGTTCGCGACATTGCCAACAAGCTCGCCGCGACGTTTATGCAGCCTACCGCCTCGCTCGACATGATTCTGGCAATGAGCCGCGTGATGCCGAATCTGGAAAAAACGGTTCCCGAAAAAATTCCGCTTCTGAAACAAAAACAGGCGGAAATGACGAAAAATCTGCCGCCCGAATTAAAGCGCTTCGAGCGACAGCAGAAAATCTGGAATCAAAGCTCGACGCCCGAAGAAATTCTCGCCGATTTGCCGAAACTGAATGAATACGAAAAATCGTCGGCTTATTCTTCTCTGACCAATAAAATCACGGAAATCGACGACGATGCACGCGCCCGAAAACTCATTGAGCAAATCCCGGACGAAAAAGCGCGCAATCAAGTCAGCGAAGCCTACGAATCCGCCAAAATCACGCGCGCGGCGCGCGACGGCAAGCTCGACGAAGCCAAAAAGCTTATCAAAAACCTGAACCAGAAAAAAACGCAGATTCAAAAGCTGGTTGCGCTCGCCGTGCAGTTTTACAAAAAAGATACGGACAAAGACCGTGAAACCGCTGCCGGTTTGATGAAAGACGCGAAAGCGCTCGCAAACGAATTCCCGGAAGACGAAAGCGAGCTGAACGATTTGATGGAAGTCATCAAAGGCTACGCGACCATCGACGCGCCCGAAGCGTTCCGGCTTTTCGAGCCGATTGTCGACCAGCTCAACGATTTTGTGCAGGCGTCGGCGATTTTGAGCAAATACAACAAGCGCAGCCAGACTTTCCGCAAAGGCGAGCTGCTGATGAAGGTTAACGGCTATTCCTGGGACGGACTTCTGCTTTTCCGCTATATTGACCAAATCCAGCTTCTCGGCAAAGCCGACCTCAATAAAATGAGTTCGTTTTCCGATAAGTTTCAACGCACGGACGCGCGTACCATCGTCAAGCTTTTTCTCGCGCAGGGATTTCTGAAAGAAGATAAAAAAGACGAAAACGAAACGGAAACAAGCGGCGGCGGAGTTATCTTTATCGACGAATAAATCAAATAATACGCCGATTCTCCCCGAATCTTTTTCCATTTTCCCAAAAAACGGTTATAATTTGCCAGATAAAATTCTAATCAGGACATTCAAACGACAATGCTTCTAGTTAATCAGACACTTCATAATCGGTATCGCATAATGCGCGAGCTCGGGCACGGCGGTATGGGCGCGGTTTATGAAGCAAACGACAATGTGTTCGACACGACCTGCGCGGTTAAGGAAATAATGCTCGATTTATCGAAATCGTCGAATCCGAAACAGCAGGAAATGCTGCTCCGCGCGTTCGAGCGCGAAGCGAAAATCCTCTCCAAAATCAAACACGAAGTCGTCCCGCACGTCCGCGATTATTTTACCGAAGACAACCGTCAGTATCTCGTCATGGAGCTTATCGAAGGGAAGGATTTGGGTGAGCTGTTGGAAGAACGACAATCGCCCTTTCCGCTCGAAGACGTCCTTCGCTGGATAGACCAGTTATTAGACGGTCTGGATTATCTTCACACGCAGAATCCGCCGATTTTTCACCGCGATTTGAAGCCGCAAAACCTGAAACTGACGCCGCGCGGCAAAATCAAGCTGCTCGATTTCGGCATCGCCAAAGGCGGCGCCGAAACTCCGAATTCGACGACGATTAACAATCAAACCTTCGTCGCCGCAACGCTTAATTATTCGCCGATTGAACAGATTTTTCGCGTGCTCGACCCCGTCTTTCGCGAAGTTCTGACCCAGCGATTCGAAAGCCGCATCCAAGCCGTGATGCAGCAAAACGCCGACTCGCGCAGCGACCTTTACGCGCTCGGCGCGACCGCTTATCATCTTTTGACCGGATTCCTGCCGATTGATGCGCTGAAACGCACCATCGAAGTCTGGTCGGGCAAAAAAGACCCGCTCGACCATCCGACGACCCTGAACAGCCATATTCCGCCCGAAATCTCGACGGTTTTGCTCAAATCCATGGAGCTTGACTATAATCGGCGCTACACTTCGGCGCTCGAAATGCAGCAGGCTTTCGCGCAGGCAACCGCGAACGTCAAGGCGCGCGAAGCCAACCAGATGCAGAATACGCTGGAGATGTCTAAATCCTGGGGCGCGCCGCAAGAAACGCGGCTGCCGACCGACCAGACTTATCAGGATGCCGCGACGCAGCAGATTCCGGCGGACAAATTACCGACTAATTCGCAACATCCGGTATCCGAAGAAACCATCCAAGCCGGCAGTGTCGGCTACCCGCAAAACTTTGGGCAGCCCCCGGGAAACACGCCCCCAGGCAGTCCTTTTAACACAGGCGGCAATCAACCGTTTAATACCGGCGGTCAGCAGTTTACGGGCGGCAACGCCCAGCCGACCGAAATGGCGCATTTTGCGGGCGTCAACACGGGCGGAAATGCCCAGCAGCCGAATTTTCAGAATAATCAGTTCAATACCGGCGGCGCGATGAATTCGAACAATCCGATTTCGCCCAATGCGGGCTACGCGCCGGGCTACGGCGTCCAGCAGCCGAAAAAATCGAGCAAGATTTGGTGGATTCTGCCGATTCTACTGCTGCTCTTTTTAGGCGTGGCGGGTGCCGGCGGCGGACTTTTCCTATGGTATCAGGCAAACAGTGGCGCGACGGTCGATAACGTCAACAAAACTCCGACCGCAACCGCGACGGCAGCCAAAACGCCGACGCCCGCGCCTTCGACTTCACCGACTACCGAAGGCGGCGGAAAGGAAGAAACGACGCCGAAACCGACGGCGGAACCGACCGAAACCAAACCTGTCACAACCAATCCGACGCCGGTCAGAACGCCGCCGCCAGTTCAAAAGACACCGAAACCGAAGAATACGACGCCGAAGAAAAATTCGGACTGCATCTTTACCGGCGATTGTTAATCGCCGCCCTAACGTCATTTACACTTGAATCCGCAAGATATTTTCCTTGATAAAATTCGTCTTGCGGATTATGATATTGAAAATCCGAACCCAATAAAAATTTGTTTAGAAGAGAGCAAAATTTGATTGCAAATTAAATACCCGAGTCCGTTCAAGGAATATATATGAGAAGAAAATTAACAATAACCGCTTTATCAGCCCTGATTTTGGTCAGCTTTTGGCAATTGACGGTGAATGTTTCGGCACAACAGAAATTGACGTTGGCAATGGTTTTGACCGGTTTACAAACTAAAGGGACCACGCCGGAAACCGCCACCTTAGCCAAACGCAATGTTTTTATCCAGAGAAGAGTCGAAAACTACGGCGTCACGTTTCGGCTCACGCCTGACATCGAAAACGAGCTGCGCAATGCCGGTGCGACCACCGCGCTAATCGAAGCTATTCGCGAAAACGGTCCGGCAGCGACGACGACGCCGACACCGCGAATCACGACCGGCAGCAAACCGAGCGCGAGCTTTAAAGATATTTGGATTGATTACGGCGTCACGGAAGGCGGGCAGGACGGAATGCGTGTTCACGTCAAATTTACCGCTTACGGAATGAAGAATCTCGATGCCTATCTCGCCATTTATTTTATGGACGAGGACGGCAATTACCTCAAGGACAACAACGACAAATTTAACAGTTCGGCGGGCGATGTCGCCGTTTATAAAGATTTGAAACCCGGTTATGACCCGGCAAATTACGACGACTACACGGTTTTTATGCCGTATTCGGAATTGGATTTACCGAACGGCAACTGGAACTTAACGATGGATGTTAAGTTAATCTACAAAGCCGGCGGCTTGATTCAACAACTGACGACTAAAGTATTCAACTACAAGAAAGGCAAAACGGTGACGAGAAACCCGGCGTCGGTAAGCTTCACGGTGACGCGCGTCTGGATTGATTATAACGTCACCGACGGCGGACGCCGCGGCATGCGCGTTCACGTCAATTTCGAAGTTACCGGTTTGAAAGACACCGATGCGATGGTGCTCGCCCGCGTGCAGAAAGAAGACGGGGACTATCTGAAAAGCAGCACCGGCGGTTTTTCAAACGACAACGGCGAGCTGCGAATTAAATACGATATAAAACCCGGCTATGACACCGCCGTTTATAAAGACGCGACCATGTTTCTGCCGTACAGCGAGTTAAGTATCTCACGCGGCAAGTGGAACTTAAAGCTCGATATCGACCTCAATTACGAAGACGAAGAATTAATCAAACACATGCAGTTCTACGAGTTTGAATTCGAAAGACCGTAATTCGCGTCGCGTCCGGCTGGTTAAATAAAAAAGGCAAAAGTACTTAAACTTTTGCCTTTTTTTTCTTTTTTGAAAAAAAATTTGTGTATTTCGCGATTTTTTACTTGCAAAAAATTGTTAAAAATTTTATAACAAAGTTCTTCCATATTTTTCCCGCGTCGGTTATACTATTCCCGGCGAACAAATTCTACTCTTCGCCAATCCCCTAAATATGCTTACAACAGAACAGATTCTACAACAAGGACGTTATCGTATTGTCAATCAACTCGGACAGAACGGAATCGGTACGGGCTACGAAGCCTTTGACACCGTTTCCAACACCAATGTTCTGCTCAAGGAAATTCGCGACAATTTGGGCAAAGTGACGACACCGGCACAGCTCGAAGCGCGAAAAATGAATTTTGCAAAAAAAGCGAAAGTCTTAAAGGAAATAAGACACGATTCGCTTTTGCTGATACAGGATTTTTTCTCCGAGATTGACCATCATTATCTCGTCACGGAATTTTTCGACGGCGGCGATTTAGGCGCGCTGCTCGAAAAAAACAATAAACCGTTTGCGCTTTCGGACGTTGCCAATTGGGCGGACAATCTGCTCGACGCGCTCAATTATCTGCACACGCTTACGCCGCCCATGATTCACGGCGAAGTAAAGCCGCAGAACATCAAATCGGCGTCCGGCGGCAAGGTCAAGCTGTCCATCTTTAATCTCGTCAGAAGCGCCGAGGAAATCAGCGCGGCGACGGCGAATCATACGTTTGACGCCGCCGTCCTGCCTTACCTGCCGCTTGAAAAGATTTGGGAAGGACTCGACGCCGCGTCGAAGAAAGTGATTTTGACGAATTACGACGATAAATCCGAAAAGATTCTCGAACAACCGGCGGACGCCCGCAGCGACGTTTACGCGCTCGCCGCAACGCTTTATCATCTTTTGACGGCGCGCATCCCGGGGGACGCGCTGACCCGCTCGATTGACATTCTCGAAGGCAAAGCCGACCCGCTGCAATCGCCGAGCGATTTAAACTCGTCCGTGCCGCGCGAAATTTCCGAAGTTTTGATGAAGGCAATGGAAATCAAGCGCGAAAACCGTTTCAGTTCGGCGGTTATTATGCGCCAGGTTTTGCGAACGGCTTTCGTGCGCTTCAAAGAGCGCGAAGCGATGGTAAAAACCGTTCGACCCGAAGACGACGCGGTTCTGGAAATCCCGGTGGTCGCACCGAAACCTGTTGTCGTCCCGGCGAAAACCGAAATGGAGACGGAACAGGCGCGCCAGCTGGAATTTATTAAACAGCAATTGCGCGAAGCCGAAGAGCGCCGCCTGGAAGCCGAACGCCGCGCGGCGGAAGCCGAACGCCGCCTGTTCGAAGCTGAAGAAAAGCAAACCAGTGTCGAGCTGACCAAAGAAAACTTTGCCGAAGCCGTGCAGCCGGAAAAAACGGATGATTTCGCCAGCGGCGAAAACGCGGAAGTTTTCGCCCCGACGCAAATCGCACCGAGCATTCAAGAAGATTCTTTGGCAGAGTTTTCGATGTTTGCCGAGCCGCCGAAAGAAGGCGGCGCATTCAAAAAGGTGGCTGCCGGGGCGGTCGCTCTGATAGTTCTGGGCGGTGCGGGTTTCGGAATCTGGACGTTTACGCAAAGTAAATCAGCCAACCCGATGCAGAATATTTCGACGACCAACGCGGCGATTCCGGCGCCGACCGTCGAAACGAAGACGCCCGACACAACCGAAACCGAACCGGCGCAATCGGAACAGGCAACAAGCGAAACGACCGCCGGCTCGCCGTCCACAGAAGCCGTCAACCCGGCAGCCAACCCGGCAGCAGTCAAACCGAAAACAGTGGTCGCCACGCCGGTACCGCAAACGGCGCAAGCCAAAAAGCCGGCGGCAACTCCCGCCAAACAGCCGGAAAAGAAAGTAACACTTGACGATTTACTTAAAGACAATTAAATAAACGCGCCCGCGTGCGGCTTCGCTTAAAAAATTAAGCTAACTTTTCGAGTCCCAAGGAACAAAAATATGAACTTCGCAACTTTCCCCCGAGACGGGTTAAAAAGTCTGAAATACTTCTCGCTCTCCCTTTTAGCGCCGATTTTTCTCTCGTTAACGCTTTTCTCGCAGGACGTGCGAGCACAGCAAACGCAATTAAGCCTCGTTGATATAATCACGGTTTTGCGCTCGAAAAAAGCGACGCCCGCCGAGAAAAATCAACTACTGACCGATGGCGTCAAGCAGCGCGGCGTGACGTTTGCGCTCAACGCCGACCTTGAAAAAGAGCTTCGCACGGCAGGTGCGGATGAGGGACTGGTTGCCGCGATTCGCGAAAAGAGTCCGGCTGTTAAAGTAAGCGCGACGCCGCAGCCGAAGATCGAAGCGTCGCCGGTTCCCGTTTCGACGCCGAAGCCGCCCGATTTCGCATTTTATCAAAACCGCGCGAACGCTAATTTCGTGATGGGCGAATACGACGCGGCGATTGTCGATTACAACAAGGCAATCGAGCTTAACCCGAAAGAATCGGCGGTTTATTTCAGCCGCGCGCTGGCGCATCTTAACAATAAGAGCTACACGCCGGCGATTGCCGATTTAGACAAGGTTATCGAGCTTGACCCGAAAGAAGGAATGGCTTATTTCAAACGCGGCAACGCGCTCGAAAAAGTCGGCAATTTCGAGAAAGCTTTGAGCGATTACCAAAAAGCGTTCGAGCTTGACCCCGATAACGAACCGGCAAAAGCCGCGTTCCAGCGCCTGCAAGCCGCTTTGCCCAAACCGACGCCGAAAACGACACCGACCACCGGAGCAGTGGTTCAGAACAAGGAAACCATTCCGCAAAATAAAGAAACAACCACGACGACGGCGGCGACGACGACGACCGAGACCGTTAACTCGAACGTGCCTGTAAACTTCGGCGCGCTGAATCGTTTCGCCGCGCGGCTCGCAATTCCGGTTTACCCGCCGATGGAACGGCAGAGAAACACGGAAGGCTTGGTAATTGTTGAAATCACGCTCGACGAAGAAGGTAAAGCCATCCTGGTAAAAGCGACGACCGGACCGAAAGGCTTGCGTCAGGCTGCCGAGGATGCCGTCCGCAAATCGAAATTCAATCCCGTCAAAGTCGGTGACAAAGCCGTCAAAGCAGTGGGTTTTATAAACTTTAACTTTAAATTGAATTAACGCTTTTAAGCGGCACAAAAAAACAAACGGCGCGAAACTAAATGCTCGCGCCGTTTGTTTTTTTTTGTGCCGCTTCTAATAACTTCCGGCAATAACCGTCGATTTGACGCCGCTCGCTTCCTGCGCGATTTTGACGCCGACCGATGCGCCGATTCTGGTTGCGCCCGCTTCGAACATCGCGCGCGCGTCGTCGATTCCCTTGACGCCGCCCGACGCCTTGACGCCTAAAGAATGTCCGACCGTGCGGCGCATCAGCGCAACATCTTCGACCGTCGCGCCGCCTTTGGCAAAGCCGGTCGAGGTTTTCACAAAATCCGCGCCCGCGTTTTTCGATGCGAGACACGCGCGCACTTTTTCCTCGTCCGTCAGCAGCGCGGTTTCGATAATGACTTTGCACAGCACGCCGTTTTCGTGCGCTGCCGTTGAGACGGCGCGAATGTCGTCTTCGAGGGTGCAGTCGTCGCCCGATTTGAGCGCGCCGATATTGATGACCATATCGACTTCGCGCGCGCCGTTAAAAATCGCGCGCCGCGCTTCGTAAGCCTTCACGTCAGAAAGCGTCGCGCCGAGTGGAAACCCGATGACCGTGCAGACCGGAACGTTCGAGCCCTGCAGATATTCGCTCGCCCGCCTGACCCACGAAGGATTGACGCAGACCGAAGCAAAGCCGAATTGAATCGCCTCGTTGCAGAGTTTTTTAATATCGCTTTCCGAAGCTTCGGGTTTAAGAAGCGTGTGGTCAATCAGCGCCGCCCAATCGTGCGCCGTCGCGGTTTCGCCCAGAACAATCCCGATGCGCGACGCGCCCGCGTCAACGATTCTTTCAACGTCGGCGCGGCAAAACGACGGGCAATAAGCATCGCCGCCGATTTTCGAGAGAACCAAATCGGTAATCTGCTCGACAAGTTTTTCGTAGTTTCCGTTCGACAAATTCATAAGATTTTCAAAAGCGATTTTAGCACCAAACTGATTTTGTGTCAGTTTTCTGTGCATTCTTCTCTTTGCGCCTTAGCGCCTTAGCGGGAAATTATTTTTTCTCCCGCAAAGACGCAAAGGCGCAAAGCGGAAAATTAAACGTTGAAGCGAAAATCGACGACGTCGCCGTCCTGCATGACGTATTCCTTGCCTTCGAGCCGCGCCAAGCCTTTTTCGCTCGCCGCTTTGCGCGAGCCGCACGCGACCAAATCGTTGTAGGAAACGATTTCGGCGCGAATAAAGCCGCGTTCGATGTCCGTGTGAATTTCGCCCGCTGCCTGCGGCGCTTTCGTCCCCGTCGGAATCGTCCACGCGCGAACTTCTTTTTCGCCGGCGGTTAAAAACGACATCAACCCGAGCATTTTATAAGCCGCCTTGATGAGCTTATCGACGCCGCTCGACGTGACGCCCAAATCCGACAGGAATTCCGTGCGCTCTTCGGGTTCGAGCGCAACCAGCTCGGCTTCCAATTTCGCGCAAATCAAAACGACTTCGGCGTTTTCCTGCGCCGCGTGCTCGCGAACCGTCGCGACGTGCGGATTCGCCGATTCGTCCATCAAAGTATCTTCGTCAACGTTGGCGGCGTAAATCGTCGGTTTCGTCGAAAGCAGAAACCACGATTTCAGAACGGCGCGTTCATCGTCCGACAAATCGACCGAGCGCGCCGGGCGACCTTCTTCGAGCGCGGGCTGGATTTTGTCTATCAGCGCAAGGTCGCGTTTGGCGTCCTTATCGCCGGATTTCGCGGCGCGCATCGCTTTATCGCGGCGCTTTTCGATTGACGCGAGGTCGGCGAGCGCCAATTCGATTTGAATCGTTTCGATATCGCGCACCGGATTGACCGAGCCTTCGACGTGAATGATGTCGTCGTCTTCAAAACAGCGCACGACCTGTACAATCGCATCGGTTTCGCGAATATTGGCGAGAAACTGGTTGCCGAGTCCCGCGCCCTCGGACGCGCCCTTGACGAGTCCCGCAATATCGACGAATTCGACGGTCGCGGGCACGACGCGCTGCGCCTTGTTCATTTTTTCCAGAACCGGCAGACGTTCATCCGGCACGGCGACGACGCCGACGTTCGGCTCAATCGTCGCAAACGGATAATTGGCGGCAAGCGCCGCTTCCTGCGCGGTCAAAGCATTAAAAAGAGTAGATTTTCCAACATTGGGCAAACCAACGATTCCGGCTTGTAACATAATTATTTCAAATTGCAGATTTAAGATTTCAACAGCTCAATTTAGAATTTGAAATTTGTAATCCTAAATCAAAAATGATTATTTTAACCTTTCGCGCGAATTTTACGAAATGAAGCATTGAAGTAATGCCGAAAACCTATCTCGGAATTCGCGCGTTTTCGTCGATTTGCAGAATGTTGATTGTTTTCTTCGGAAAATACTTGACCGGCAATGTCTGCTCGCCGCGATGAATGGTGAACGTCGCCTGGTCTTCCGGTTTTCCGTAGTTGACGCTAAAACCTTTGAGCTCGTCGCCCGTTTTCAATCCGGCGTCCGAAGCGCTTTGCGAAGTTACTTCTTTGATGCGCGCGCCGAGTTCCATTTTTCCGCTTTCGGTCGTAAAACCCAATTCAAAAACGTCGTGGGGCTGCTCGGAAACCGTGATTTGCGAGTTTTTCAAAACTTCCACGACCGGCAAATCGCGCGCCCCGAGCATAAAATCGTTGTAAAATGCGCGGTTATCAGCCTGCAAAACGGCGTTAAAATTCGCGAGCAGAAGATTGTCGTCGTACCCTTTTTTCCGGTCGGTTTGGCTGATAAGCAGCTTCATCAAATCGTCAATCTGCTTTTTGCCCGACGTATTTTGACGAATCTGCAAATCCGTCAAAAAGCCGATTAACGCGCCTTTGACGTACGGCAGACGGTTGTAATCCTGCGATTCCCAGTATTTTTCCGCGAGGATTTCGGCGGTTGCCGTCTTTGCGTTCGGATTCGTCTGGTATTGCAGCAAAATTCTGTTGAGCCACGCGACGTATTCTTTTTCGGTGATGAGATTTTCGCGGAAAAGCGTCAGCCCGGCGTAATATTCCGTAAAACCTTCGCTCATCCATTTGTAATAGCCTTCTTTTTTATCGCCCGAGTCATGCCAGTAATTGCCGTTCCAGAAGTGAAAATGCTCGTGCGAGATAAGTTTCAAGGTTTCAAAATCCTGCAAACCGGCTTGCGGATTCGGGTAGACGGAAATGACGTTTTTAACGACCGTGCCGCCTTTGCTCTCGGGCGTGCCTTCGGTGAGCGAAATCAGAAGGTCGTCCGACGACGGCGAAAATCCCATGTATTTGACCTGCGCTTCGATGATTTGCGCGACCGCGCCGGTAAATTGCTCGTCCGTAAATTTCCAGTTTTTGCCCTGCAGAATAAATTTTACGCGACGTCCGTCGATAGTTTTCTCGATTGTGCGGTAATCGCCGGCGGCGAGAAAAAATTCGCTCAAATCGTCGAAAGATTTCGCCCTGCCGTCAAAATTGGTGTAAAAGCGCGCGTATTCGTTCGGCGTTATCTGGAGCCGCACGGGCATCGAAAGAAGCTTTTTATCGACGGGAAAGAGCAGAAACGTCATGCCCCACAAAAAGGCGTAATTGCGAAAAAGCGTCGGGTGAAAATGATTGCGCGCGCTCGTTCCCATAAACGAATCTTTTTGCGAAATGACCGTGTAGCTTAAAGCGAACGCCCTTTTCGCGTTGGCGACAATCCACGTCCGGGCGTCCGGTTTTTCGATTGTCAGCGCCGCGCCCCCTTTATCGCGGGCGACGACGCGGTAAATATTTTCAGCGTAATTCGGCTGCCCTGCCCAATCGGACAACCTAAAGCCGGTTTTATCGAACGCGCTCGCCGGAACTTCGATTTTCACGTCGAGCGTGCGGTCCGTCAGACTCAGCGAACATTTAATCCCGGCGTTTTGCGCCCGCGCGGAAAGACAAAATAAAACAATAAAAAGAACGG
This sequence comes from Pyrinomonadaceae bacterium, assembly GCA_036403375.1. GTDB lineage: Bacteria > Acidobacteriota > Blastocatellia > Pyrinomonadales > Pyrinomonadaceae > JAFDVJ01. The sequence goes on along the minus strand of DASWRC010000189.1, from coordinate 13,217 downwards.
TTATAAATTTTAGCGAATAATTTTTCGGCATTTTTTTTATTAGTCTAAATACGAATTTCAGGTTAAGTCAAACGCGAGCGGGCGGCGTTTCGCGGCTTAAAATATTAAGAATTCAGTCTTTACCAGCCAAATTTTTAATTTTTCTTCCGTCCGGCGCGGATTTTTCGGTGACGGCGATGAGATTTGTCCAAAGTTTTGCTATAAAAGAGTGAATGATTCTGACCTTTCTGTTCATCTTTCTGATAACTTGCGGCGGAACTGCTCTGACGTATCTTTATGAAAAAGAAGATTCGCTGCTGGCGCGTCTGGCGGCGGGCAACGTCGCCGGTGCGGCGGTTTTCGGCAGCGTCGGATTTCTGCTGGCATGCTTTTTCGGGCTTTCCGTGCCGGCGATTTTAATCGCGCTCACCGTCACGCTTTTGCCCCTGACGCTTTTGATGCGGAAAGATTATCGGCAGCGGTTCAAAGAAAACCTGCGACTTGCCGCCGCTCGGCTCAACGGCGCCGACTTCAAAAAAGTCCTGAAGTTTGCGTATTACGCTTTTGTCTTTCTCGTGCTCTGGTTTTTCTTCGAGCGGGCGATGCTTGAAACAAAGGAAGGAATTTTCACGGGCGGCTCGCAGAATCTCGGCGATTTGCCGTTTCATCTGGGCGCGATTTTCTCTTTCACGGACGGCGGCAATTTTCCGCCCGAAAACCCGTCGTTCGCGGGCGCGAAATTTACGTACCCGTTTCTGGCGGATTTCGTGACGGCGTGTTTTGTTAAAATCGGTGCGGGCGTCCGCGATGCGATGCTCATTCAGAACGTTTTTTTAGGCTTTTCGCTGGTCGTCCTGCTCGAAAAATTCACGGTCCGTTTAACAAGCAATCGTCTGGCGGGAAAAATCGCGCCGCTGCTGCTGCTTTTCAGCGGCGGGCTCGGGTTCGTGTGGTTTTTCAAGGATTACTGGCAAGGCACGCAAGGTTTGACGGAAATTCTCTGGAAACTGCCGCAGGATTACACTATCGGCGAAAAATTCCGCTGGGGAAATTCGCTTGTCGTTCTGTTTTTAACCCAACGAAGCCTGCTTTTCGGAATGCCGCTGACGCTGATTGCGCTCGACAAGATTTGGGAGATTTTTTCGAGGGAAAAAGCAGATGAAACACCGGTCGGAGACTTTTCCCCTTTTTCCCGTTTTCCCTTTTCCGCTTTCCTCATCGGTCTGCTGTCGGGAATGCTCGTCCTGATTCACGTTCACAGCCTGGTGGTTTTGTTTGTCGTGTGCGCGCTTTTGTTTTTCTTTCGGCTCGAACGCTGGCGCGACTGGGCGGCGTTTGCGCTCGGCGTCGGCGTCATCGCGGCGCCCGAGCTTTTGTGGTCTTTGACGGGCAGCGCCAGCAATCTGAGCAAATTTATCGAACCGCATTTCGGATGGGATTCGGGAAAAGAAAATTTCATAAAATTCTGGGCGAAAAACATCGGATTTTTCGCGCCCGTCCTAATCGGCGGAATCGTTCTGCTCCTGCTGCGAAACAAAGACGAAAAACCGAGCGCCGACCACCGACCACTGACCACCGAGAATTTATTAATTTTCTACCTGCCGTTCGCGTTCCTGTTTCTGATTTCAAACACCGTCAAGCTCGCGCCGTGGGAATGGGACAACATCAAGGTTTTGATTTACTGGTTTGTCGGGTCTCTGCCGTTTGCGGCGCTTTTTTTGGCGTGGTTGTGGGAAAGAGGCGCGGCGCTGAAAACTATCGCCGCGCTTTGTTTTATCGCGCTGACGCTATCGGGCGCGCTCGACGTTTGGCGTACCGTTTCGGCGCAGATTAATTACAAGGTTTTCGACAAGGACGCCGTCAAAATCGCCGAATTGATAAAGCAGAAAACCGCGCCGAACGCTTTATTTTTAAATGCGCCGACGTATAATTCGGCGGTTGTTTTGACCGGCAGGCGTTCCTTGATGCGCTATAGCGGGCATCTTTCGTCGTACGGCATCGATTACGAGCCGCGCGAATCGGAAGTCAGAAAAATTTATAAAGCAGTGGAGCAGACCGACCTGCTTTTGCAGAAAAATAATATCGAGTATGTCATAATTTCGCCGGAAGAAACCGCCAACGTCAATGTTCGCGAGGAATTTTTCTATAAATATCCGATAATCGCCGAGACGGGCGCATACAAGGTTTTCAAGGTGAAATAATTGGAGCGCTCCATTGGTTGACGCCCAAGGTTGTGAAGCAGTCTAAAAACTTCTTGTTTTCAGACGCGTTACAAGAAAACGAAAGGTTTGAGCGTTTTTCAAACGCTTGCCGTCAACAGAGCGGAGCAGCGCTCCCGGTAAAAAAATGAACGAAGAACTCCAAACGACAACTGACGTAGAAGGACAAACAACGGACTATCTGTGGCTCACGTGCTGCGCGCTCATCACGGCGGTCGCGGCTTTTTTGCGCTTTTTCTGGCTCGAACTAAAACCGCTGCATCACGACGAAGGCGTCAACGGTTATTTTCTGACGACGCTTTTTCGCACCGGCGAATATAAATACGACCCGGCGAATTATCACGGTCCCGACCTTTATTACATTGCGCTCTTTTTCTCGAAAGCGTTCGGTCTGAACACGCTCAGCATTCGCTCAAGCGTCGCGATTTTCGGTGTTTTGACGGTCGTTCTGGCGTTTTTCCTCAAGCGTTATATCGGCAAAACCGGCAGTCTTTTCGCGGCGTTTTTTCTCGCGCTCTCGCCCGGCATGGCTTATATTTCGCGTTATTTTATCCACGAGATTCTGTTCGTTTTCTTCAGCTTCGCGATTGTCGTTTCGATTCTCTTTTTTATCGAAAAACGAAAAGCCGGAATCGGCGCGATTATCTGGACTTCGCTGCTGCTATTCATCTGTTTCCTGCCGTCGGCGCTGAATCTGGCAAACGTTATCGGCGGCGAAAACACGACGGTTTTATGGATTTTGCGCGCCGCTTTTTTCCTTATCGAAGCCGCGCTGGTGTTTTTCGTGATGCGGCTGCTGGTTAGCTGGAACGAAGGTCAGCCGATTTATTTAATCCTCGCGGCGGGTTCCGCCGTGCTGCTGTTCGCCACGAAAGAAACGGCTTTTATTACCATCGGCACGATGGCGTTGGCGTGTGCCTCGGTCTGGCTGTGGCGCAAAATCAGCGCGTCGGAAAGCTTTGCCAAAAACAAGTTCGGCTTTTTTATGGCGTCGGGCGTTATCGCGGTGGTCGCGGCGCTCGTCGGCTACAAGCCGATTAAAGAAGGCTTGAAAGGCGTCTATGAAAACTTCCTGCTGGCAGACGACACCGCCCACATCTATCTCTTCTACGGGATTCTTGCCTTCAGCGTCGTCGCCGCAGCGGCGTGGCTCGCGTTTGTTCTCAACAATCGCGACGAAACGACAACCGATTTAGCCGAAGATAGACAGCTGACGTGGACGCGCTTTCGCGAAAAACTGACGGCGTCCGACACATGGGAAGTGGCGCTCGTCAAAAGCGCTGTCGGCGGCGCGGCGATTGCCGTTGTCTGGCTTTTTGTACGCTACGCGATTGATTTGCTCGCGGCGTGGAAAGCCGGCAAAACGATGACTTCGGCGCTCGACAAGATTATCTTAACAAAGGTCGATTTCTGGATTTTAGCCGCCGCGTTTTTATGTCTGGCGGTCGCGGCGGTCATTTGGCTCGTGCGTAAGCCGCAAAAAATTTCGACGGATTTTGTCCTCATGACGGCGGTTATGACAATCGTTTTTCTCTATGTCGGCGCGTTGTTTTTCTCGTCGTTTTTCACCTACCCGGAAGGCTTGCAGGGCGCGTTCGAGGCTTACGCCATCTGGACGAAAACGGGCAAAACCGACCACACGCAGAACGGTTTCTGGGCATACGTGCGCTGGGGAATGATTATCGAATCGCCGATTCTCGTGCTTTCCGCGCTCGGGACCTTAATCGCGATATTCAAGGCGCGCCATCGTTTTGCGATGTTCACGGGATTCTGGGCGTTCGGATTGTTCGCCGCCTACACGCTGATTCCGTATAAAACGCCGTGGCTCGCGCTCTCGTTTCTGCTGCCGATGTGTATCATTGCGGGCTATGCGGTCAATGAGCTTCTGACTTCTAAAAACATTATCGAAAAAATCTTCGGCGTCGTTCTGACCATTGCCGCGACCGTCATTCTCGCCTATCAAACCTACGACATCAACTTCGTTCGCTACGATTCGGACGCGCTGCCGTATGTTTACGCGCACACGAAACGCGAATTTCTGGATATGGTCAGGCAAATCGAATACTACGCCGACAAGAGCGGGCAGGGCAAACAGGCGAAAATCGAAATCGTTTCGCCCGATTACTGGTCGATGCCGTGGTATATGAACGATTACCCGAACGCGATTTTTCAAGGCAAAGCGGTCGATGTCAACAGCGCCGAGATGATTGTCGCCAAAAAGGACGAGCAGGATTCGGAAATCGTCTCGCGCTACGCGGCGCGCTATCGTTACGCGGGCACATACCCGCTTCGTCCGGGCGTCGATTTGGTTTTGCTCGTCCGCAGCGATTTAGCCGATTCCGACACGCAGGACGCGTATCAGGTTTTCGGCGAGCCGCTGACGATTACGCCCGACGATGCACCGGAAGAGAACACGAAAACACAATCGCCGGCGAGATAATTATTCGGCATCGAAACTACGTTCCGGCAATGGTGATAAAATCCGCGCGCTCTCCCAGAAAGCCGTACGTCCGGTAATACGTGAAGCCCGGCTGGAAAATATGCGCAGGTTTATCTGTTCCAAACTCCACGCCGTAAAGATTGACGGCGTCGCCGGTGGTGGAATAATTAAGCGGCGCGGCGTAGTAAATCGGTCGGTCCCGAAAGCGAAAACAGGCGTTTTTCCAATCTCTCAAACCTTGATGAAAATGCGCTTGCGGTAAAGCAGCCACATCAGAAACAGCCAGACGAGAACGAACGCGACGGCGTAGAGCAGAGAGGCGTTAACGGGCGCGGCAAGCGGCAGAAACGCGCCGTTAAAAATTGCTTCCTGCAGAGAAATCGTTTTACCGTGCGGCGCCGACACTTCCGATAAATCTAAAATTGCCGCCATAATCGACGACCCGACGTAGAGCGCAATCGCGTTTGAGCCGAAAATAACGAACGGTTTCGACCAACGCCGGTAACCTTTAATATCAATCAGCCAGTAACAGAAGCCTAAGAAAAATAACGCCAAACCGGCTGTGTAAACCGTGTAGGAACTCGTCCATAAGGCTTTGTTAAACGGAAACCAGAAGCTCCAAATCCAGCCCGCGACGGTCAAAACCGCGCCGCCGAAAAATATCCCGGCGACCTTTTCGAAATCTTCTCTTTTGCTGCGCAGCCAATCTCCGGTTAAAACCCCGGCGAGCGTCGTCGCGATTGCCGGCAGAGTCGAAAGCAATCCTTCCGGGTCGTAAACCTTCCCCTGATTCCAGAGGTGTTTTTCGGTCAAAATCGTGCGGTCGAGATAGGCGGCGAGATTACAGACCTTGTCGCCGAGGCTCGTCACCTCGCAGCCCGGCACGTTTATCAAAGTCATCAGCGCCCAGTAAACGAGTAAAAGCACGGCGGCGATAATCAAACGGCGTTTCCAGCTGGTGTGAAGAAAGATAAGTGCGGCGACGAAATAGCAAACGGCGATGCGCTGGAGAACGCCCATAATCCGCACGTTTGACGGGTCGAACCATTCCGCCCTCCAGACGTTGTAGAGCGGAAAAATCTCTAAAAATATGCCGAGCACGAAAATCGTCACGGCGCGTCTTAATATTTTCAGGTAAACGGCGCGTTTCGGCTGAACGGTTTCGTCCGGGCGCCCGAGCGCAAACGTAATCGAAACGCCGACGATGAACAGGAAAAACGGAAATATAAAATCGGTCGGCGTGATGCCGTTCCACTCGGCGTGTTCGAGCGGCGCATAAATCGCGCTCCACGTTCCGGGGTCGTTGACCAGAATCATCGCGGCGATGGTTATCCCGCGAAAAACGTCGAGCGAAAGCATTCGCGTTGGCGGCGGCGGAATTTCGGCAGCTTCAGCGGTTTCGGTAATTTCTTCCATTTTTGTCTCCTTTTTTCTAAATCTGATTCGTCCCGGCAGGAATCCGCCCAAAATCGCCGCAAAGACGAAAAGCTCGACGACATAGCGCGGCTCGGGATTTTCGATTGTGGAAAGAAACGCGACGCGCGGCAGAGTCATCAGCGCGAGCAGAATCAGCCAGCGCAGCGATTGGTTTTCACGATTGCGCCACCAAAAAAGCGCGCCGCCCGCCGCCAGCAAAGTGTAAATCCACATCGCGGCGGTGAAAATCGGCAGCCAGATTTGCTGGTTTTCGTCGTAGTCCAAATCCCTGACCGGCGAGAGCTGACCGCCGAACGGGTAATAAAGTGAATGCGAATCGAACCACAAAGCGGCGGCGCGCTTGGCGGGCAAAAACAGGTAATAGCGCGCCGCCGAGCGGTCGATTCGCGCCTCGGCGAGCGGCGCAAACTGCGCGTCGATTTCCGGCGTCATCCTGACAATGTGCGGCTCGTCGTCGTCGTCGCTGTCGTCGGATTCATCCCCATTTTCGGCGCTGTCGTCCGTCTGCTCGTCGGAATCGGCGCTTTTGTCCGATTGGTCGTCGCTGTTATCATTGTCCGAATCCGCGCTCTCGTCGGAATCTTCGCTGTCCTCGCCGGCGGACTTTTCCGGTGCTTCCACTTCTGCCCCCGGCGGATGATTGTATTGCTCTAAAAGCGCCGTGACGCGCTCGCGTTCTTCCTTCGAGTCAAAGGCGGACGCGGGAATTTCTTCCGTATTTATGCGCTTTTCGTCCAGATTCCAGAGCATCGGTTCGGTAAAGCGCGAATCGTCAACCCACGTTCGCAGCCATCGATGATAGTTGTGCGGCACGAATTCGCCGGGCATCTCGGCGTGTGCCGGCGCGAGCGGCTGAAAGACGCCGAAAACGCGATAGTTGCGAATCGTCCACGGCGTTAAGACGAGCCCGAAGGCGAGCGAAAAAACCGCGCCTTTCCACACGACTTCAAACAATCTTTTCGTAAACTTCAACGACTCTTCGCGTCTAAAAAACAACTCAGAAATCACGAGCGTCAAACCGATTCCGGCAGCAAAAAGCCCGCTGTCGGGACGCAGCATAACTGCCGCTCCGGCGAGAATGCCGGTCAGAATCCACCATAAAAGTGATTTTTTTGCGGTCGTCGATTTAAGTGCGAGCGTCGCGGTCAGGGTCATCGACGCCATCAAAAAAGTCGTCAGGGTTTCGGTCAAAAGCGTCGCCGCGTAGATGACGATAAACGGGCAGCTCGATATCAGTATAAATGTCCAGACGGCATGGCGGCGCTTTCGTTCCTCGTCGTCCGTCCAGAGCCACGCTAAAAGAGCGGCAATCACGCAGGTTGCCGTGTCGATTACGGCGTGCGCGAGGCGGACTGCCGTATCGTTGCCGTGACCGAAAACCGAGTAGACGGCGGCGACGAAAAGCGGAAAACCGGGCAGGCGAATTAAGGTCGGGTCAAACGGCGCCTGCGCCTCGAGCGAGAAAACGCCGCGTTCGAGCAGATTGGTCGCCAGCTGCGTGTAAACTCTGCCGTCGCCCGGCTCGTCCGTCGCGAGAAAATAAGCGACCGCACAGCGCGACGTGAGCGTCAAAATAATCAAAACGGCGACCAGAATTACCGGCAGCCATTTAACCTCTCGCAATTTTTCCAACAATTTTTTTACGCCTGCAGTTTTCGTATCTATCGTTCAAATTTACCGTAAAAAAACCTTCATAATCAAACGTCGCTCAATCGGCGGATTCTTTGGCGCCCGCCTTTTTAATTAGAAGTTCGATTTTAGTAACGAAAGTCAGCACTATCAGCGCCAGAAGCGTCGCGAGCAGCGCCAGCCCGAGACCGCCGAGCCCGACGGCGACGCCGATTGCCGCCGAAATCCAGATGCTCGCGGCGGTCGTCAAACCTTTCACGTCGTTTTGCGCGTCCAACTTTAAAATCGCGCCCGCGCCTAAAAAGCCGATACCGGTCGTAATGCCCTGAATAACGCGCGAAAGACCGTCCGAACTCATCCCGAACCCGCTGCACGCCAGCACAAAGACGGTCGTGCCGAGCGTTGCCAGGATGTGCGTCCGCATTCCCGCCGGCTTTCCGGCGCGCTCTCTTTGCAAGCCGACTGCCGCGCCGAGCAGTAGAGAGGCGAACAACCTGATAATCACGTGAATAAACTGCCGCGCGTCAGGAAACCCGTAGGTTAATTCTTCCCAAAAAATGTCCATTTTCTTTCCTTTTCCTAAATTTATGCTAACTTTTATCGTAACCGCTCGAATCTTTCCAGGCAAAGCCGGGATGAAGTCAACGGGTCTCAAATCTGCTTTTCTAACCTGGGATTTAGGACTTGAGACTTGGGGGACTTGAGACTTGGAACCAATAAGATTAGGATTTCTTAAAATGAGCAGAAACGTATCGAAGAATTCTGAAATCTGGCAGCCCGAGCCGCGCTGGCACGCGCTGGTCGCGGCGGTCGCGGTCGGCTCTTTATACATCGCCCTGCCGCGCGATTTAATCATCGAGCCGCGCTGGCTGTTTCCGTTGGTCGTTCTCCTTCTGCTGGTGCCGACCGTTATCATGCACGCCAAAAAATATCATCATTTAGACCGTTTTCTCGGCTTCACGCTGAGCGTAGTTTTAACGTTGGGGATGATTGTTTCGGTCGTGCAGCTCGTAAAATCTTTGCCTGACAAGGCGGAAACCGCGCAGGAGCTGCTCATTTCCGCCGGTTTGCTGTGGTTCTCGAACGTTCTGGTTTTCGCGCTCTGGTACTGGCGTTTAGACGCGGGCGGTCCGCACCACCGCGAAAAAAGACTCGGACACCCGGACGGCGCGTTTCTGTTCCCGCAGATGACCTTGCCAAACGATTCGCCGGAAGACGAAGCGTGGTCGCCGAATTTTATCGATTATCTCTTTGTCGCCTTCAACACGAGCACCGCCTTTTCGCCGACCGACGTGCCGGTTCTCGACCGCTGGGCGAAAGTCCTGATGATGATTCAATCCATCATCTCGCTGACCGTCATCGCATTATTAGCCGCACGGGCGATAAACACGCTGGCTTAAGTTTTAATCTGAATTTATTTTAAGATAATAGTCCGGGGTGAAATGAGCCGAGAACGAATGAAACTCCAGGACACGATAACCAAAACCCGCCCGACGCTGAAGGCGTCGAACAAATTGCCGTTTGATATGTAAAACATTTAATTTTCAACTTTATTTGTTTCGTTTTTTCTTCGGGATTTCGCCGCCTTTCGGAACTCGCCTTCAACAAAAGTCAAAAGATGCATTCTAGCCGAGCACACCGGCGCTCGAAGTCTTGCTTACTAACCAGATAAACCAGTAAAACAATGTAAGCAGCGCGCTGAATATAAAAATCATTAAGGTTATAAAATAAGATTTCAAATACATTCGTTGGAATAGCGCAATAAATGAAAGGATGGAACACAAAACAGTAATTGAGGTGACGAAATAAAAAAACATAATTATTATCGGATAAGTTTCCTTCACGGCTTGAAATTCTTCGACTCCGGAAGTTCCGATGATATGCGGGTCGTACTCGTAAAGAACGTAAATCAACGGCTGCATCGGCGTAATAAGAAAAACCAACCCGAAACACGTCAGGATTATCGTAATCGAATAGATCGTCCTAAACTCCACGCTCATTTTCTTCGCTTTGCTGTCGCTTTCGGTTAAGTGTTCAACCATAAATTTCTAAATTATGGGGCATTTAAGTTTATTTCGCTTTTTTCTTCGGAAAATAATCCGGCTTCGGCTTCGGAATTATGCCGCCCGCGGGGACGAACCAGAATTCTAATCTTCTTCCATTACCGTCAACATAACCGCCATCGATTGTCATAATTTGCGACGGTGAAAACCCGTTTTTGAGTAACTCTTTGCGGGCAGCGCGAAACATTTTTTGAGCGTAGGATTTTTTGTCCGAACCGCCCGGTTTTCCAATGATAATTTTACCGTTTTTATCTTCTTCAAAATTGGTTTGAAGATACGCGATAATATATACCTTGCGTTGAGGCGAATCTTTCAAAAAACTGTTTAGAATGTTGAGCGCAAATTCGGAATATGCTCCGACAGTATCTTCAACGGAAGGATATTCATTTTCAACTGAATTGAAAGGAATTTTCGGAACTGCAAAATCATTGGATTCGAAATAAGCCGATTCAAACAAAACAGTTTCTTTGGGGACAATTAGATTTTCATCACAAGGCTCAACTTCGTCATTTTCCCGAACCACAAAAAATTCGGTCCGAATCGGTTCTTTATTTATATTGCAAAATTGAATTAAAAGTTTTTCGGCTGGATACTTTACAAAATTCCCCCAAATAGATTTCATTAACGAGCCGCGCACATATGCTGAAGTAAATGAATATTCCTGCCCGCCGTAAATCTTAATAAGGGCTTTAGAGTTTGGCAGTTTATTTACTTCACGGGTTAATTCTCCAACTCTAAACCTCATTTCATCAAGCGGCATCGTTCCAAATTCACCAATTAACTTTGGCTTGTTTTCTTCAGTTTGCGCCGAAATTGAAATTGCTAAAACCAGTACAAACAAACTGTGCAAGATTAGCTTTTTCATAAATTTCACATTATATCCGAATATTCCCTTATATTCTCGGGCTTTTGTCAGAACTTAGGGTTAAAGAGTTTTCGGGTCAACCGCGACGATGCCGAGGCTCGAATAACGCGCAAAATCGGAAGTGTTGAAGGTCAAAATATGTGTAACCTGATGAACGAACATGGCGGCGGCAATCCGCGCGTCGTGAACCTGAATGCCCGAAACGCCGAAATTTAGAACCAATTTGCGCCATTCTTTATGAACATTCACATTATCGGGCAGCAGCGGGAAAATTCTTTCGACCAAACGCAGGAAAAAATCAGCGTCCGTGACGGAAAAACCAAATCCATTATTTTTAGCCGGACGGGTTGCGGCATTCCAAAATTCGACGCAGGTTTGCGGGACGATAAAAATCTCGTCACCCTTCTGTCGCAAAGCCCTGACAGCTTGTCGAACCGTGTTATGTTGGGGATTTTGCCTGAAGGCGAACCGGAGCGCAAAGTTCGTGTCGGCGAGATAAATCATAAATGGTCTTCGTAAATCCCTTCACGACTCATCGCATAATCGGAAAGAGGTTTGGCGTCCGGCGGCAGACGCTTTTCAAACTCGTCGGCTAAAAGGTCGGCAAGCCGCTCAAATTCGTCGTCGCTGAGTTTTCTGTCGCTTATCATTAATTCGACTATTTCAGCCGCGACTTCCTCAACTTTCTTACCTTTATGTGCCGCTTCTTCGCTCAATGATTGGTAAACAAGTTCCGGTAATTCTATAGTTAGCGAATGTGTCATCTTTTTCACCTCTCAAAAGCATTTTAACGCAGTGCCAACCTTATATCCTAATATTCCCAATCTTCTCGGTCTTTTTGTCCGAACCTTGTTTAAGATAAGGCGAATCGCTCATCGCACGCTTGTCCTGCTCGCCCGTGGAATGCCATTTGAGCCATTCGTCGGGCGCGTCGAAGGTTTCGCCGCCGTGACGCGTCAAACGTGAACGGATGCGGCACATGACGGGCGTGTTGATGCCGACGCCGGAGATGACGGCTTGACCTTTGGTCAGCGCGGGCAGCTCGGCAAGCATCGCGCGTCCCGCGCCTTCGACCGATTGGGCGACGGTTTGCTGGTCAATCGGGTTGACGATGCGCATGATGATTTGCGTCATGCACTGCGAAAGCACGTCCTGGTCTAATTTGCCCGGACGCTGCGTTATTAAACCGATGCCGACGCCGAATTTGCGACCTTCCGCTAAAATCTGCTTCAAAATATTGGTCGAAACGACGCTCGCGCCGGCGGGCGCAAAGCGGTGCGCTTCTTCAAGAAGAGTAAAAACCGGGTACGGCAGATAGTTTTCGCCCGTCGAGGTTTCTTCGCGCACGGTCAGCATGCGCGCCTTGTTGACGCGCCTGAGAAGCGTGCCGACGATGACCTGCTGTTCGTGCTGTTCGATGTCCGAAAGCTGGAGAACCGTGCAGCGACCGGGTTTGAAAAGGTCAGAGAGCGGAATGTGGTCGGACGCGGAAAAAAGGCTGTCGGGTTTGTCGAAACGCGAATCCATGCGCCACAGCAAACCTTCGATTGACGAGACGTTGCCGCCGTCCGATTTGCCTTCCGTGCCGTATTTTTGATTCGTCACTTCGTCGCGCAAATCGTGATATGCGTAGGCGTAATCCTGCCGCCGCTCGACGCGCAGTTTTTCCTGCAAAGAGCGAAACGCCTGCGATAAAAAGTGCAGCATTTTGTCCGAAGTGCCTTCGGGCAATAAGTATTTCACGTCCGCTTCGGTCAAAGTCGAAAACCGCACCTTGATTTTTTCGGGCGTGAAGATTTTAACTTCCGGTTTATAGCCGTTTTCGCTGAAAAACTGCGCGTCGCCCATAATCGCCTGCATCGTGTGATATTCGCCGTGCGGGTCAACAATCAACACGGCAGCGCCGTTATACGGGCGCATCATTTCTTCAATCAAAACGCCGGCGGTGTAAGATTTCCCCGAACCGGTCGAAGCTAAAATCGCTAAATGCGTCGAAACCACGTCTTTGATGGAGAGAACGACCGGAACTTCGCCGCGCCCGCGCGTCAGAAGGCTGCCGATATGCGCCGAACCGAGCTCTTCCGATTTTTTGGGGCTGAGCATTCCGGAGAGCGTTTCGCTCGACGCCAGATAACACGCGTCGCCCGGATTGGGCGGAATGCGCGGGTTGTTGAAATCTTTAACGGTTTTATCGAAATAACCGATTGTTTCGACCGTAATCTCGTAAATCTCGCACGCTTCGTCGCCTAAGCCAATCAGGGAGGAAACGAGCGCGGGCGGCGTGTTCGGGTCTGATAGAAAAGTGTCGGGCAGATTGCGGACCAGCCGCCGACCTTTAATCGTGCCGATAATCTGGCGCGTTTCGTCGCCGTCTTTGGCGTTGTAGTAAACGAATTCGCCGATGCGCGTTTTCGAGTTGTCCTTGGTGATAAAAAGATATTCGTGCGGCAATTCGCCCGGACCTTTGACTGTGCCGGTTAGGAAATCTGTATTTGTCATAGCTTTAATTCGTCAGTGTGAAATTTCGAGGAAATTATATCACGTTAAATCAATTTAAAAAGCGGATTACCAGTCGGGCTTTAACA
>DASWRC010000188.1:0-90268 GCA_036403375.1 Pyrinomonadaceae bacterium | reverse complement strand
CATTATTCTAAAATATCCGGCGATTCGTAAATCGCCGGATTTGAAGTTAAAAAAATCTGATTTAGAATACCCGGCAGGCGACCGGAGAGCTATCAATCGAAACATTTCGCTTTTTTATTAAGCAAAAGCCGCCTGCCGGGTTGTGAGCTGCAGAAGCATGAGATGTTACTGGTCAGATGCTTTGCAACAACTTAATTTTCAACCGGCGGCGGAATTTCGGAGCGAAAGCCTTTGCCGCCAATGCGCGACGGTTCGGGACGCTGCAATTTTAATTGTTCGAGCTGTGTTTTCTGCTCCGCCGTCAAAAGATTTTTGATTGCCGCGCCTGTTTTCAGACGAATCAATTCAAGTTCGGTCATCACCTGCGCCTTGCCGCTCAGGATTTGCCGCGCCGCGTCTTCGTTAAACGCTTCGCCGGCGTCGGCGATTGTTCGAAGCTGTTCGTCAAAGCCTTTCAGTTTATCGAAATAGGCTTTTGAATCAGCGCGCGCCGCGTCTTCCAGAGTTTTGATTTGTTCTTTCTGCTGGTCGTTCAGATTGAGTTTTTCCAAAACCTGCGGCGGCAGCCCGCCCCCAATCATTCCCGGCGGCGGTCGAAATCCGCGACCTTCGCCGCCCGGAAATTGACCGTCCGACCGTTTGCCGGTCTGCGCAAAAATAAAAGTCAGCGAGCCGATTAAAATCGCCAAACCGACGGGTAAAAAAATCTTCAAATACTGTTTCATAAAAATTTTCCTCTATTCTGTTCCTGCTCGAAGCAATTCTTATTTTAACCGGTGAAATGTAAAGTTTTTATAAAGATTGCGGCGAGATTTGTTAAGAATTGTAAAGTCGCTACCAAAGGCGGGCTTTTTCAGTCAAACTTTTGAAAATAAACGCCGCTCCCGCATCTCCTGCAGCGGGTCGTCCGACTCCGCCGCCCGCCGGCGCGCCTTAATTTTTCCGCCGATTCATCAAAAGCCGTTTAGCCGGTCGCCGAATAATTAAAAAACACGAAAGTTAAGCCAAGCCAAAAACTGTAAATTGCGATTCTCACGATTTCATTCATAACAGCGCCTCGATAATAAAAATTCACTCTTCGCAAAAAGCGATAAGCAAAAACTTATATTTCGTAAGACGTTCTGCGGGTGGGAAATATAATTAAGAGTTGTAAATACTGCGTAAAGTTTTGTTAAGCGCGAAACTTTTTAACGGTTTATTCGATTTCGCTTTTTCTTTCTATTTTTCCGCGTCGAATTTAAGATTTTCAGCCCTCCGGGGAGAGGACTGACCCAAGTTATTAGTAATTATGCGTAAGCTGGCATACTAATTTTTGTGAAATTATTCATTAACCTATCGAAATAGCGATTTTATGTTGGTTATATTTATTTTTAGAACTCACTGGTAGGTAATTATGGTTAAAGAAAATATCGAGCTTTGGGGCGGAATCGAATGCACTCATAATCGCGTCGGCGAAAATTATTTCGACCAGCTTGAAAGAAATGGTCACGAACGGCGAATCGAAGACCTCGAGCTTTTTGCCGGACTCGGCATCCGCGCGCTTCGTTACCCGGTTTTGTGGGAACGCGTCGCGCCGCTCGGGACGGAAAATATCGATTGGTCGGCGTACGACCGGCGGCTGAATCGTCTGCGAGAATTGAAGATTCGAGTGATTGCCGGGCTGGTTCATCACGGCAGCGGTCCGCGGCACACCAGTTTGGTTAGTCCCTGCTTTCCGGAAAAACTGGCGAAATACGCGGCGGCGGTTGCCGCGCGCTTTCCGTGGATTGACGCTTACACGCCGGTCAACGAGCCGCTCACGACCGCGCGGTTCAGCGGTTTATACGGCTTCTGGTATCCGCACGGGCGCGACGACCGGACATTTGCGCGCGCCGTCGTCGCGCAATGTCGCGCGACCGTTTTGGCGATGCAGGCGATTCGCCGCGTCAACCCGTCGGCGCAGCTTATCCAGACCGAAGATTTGGGCAAGACTTACAGCACGCCCGCTCTCTCGTATCAAGCCGATTTAGAAAATGCGCGGCGGCTGCTTGCCTTCGACCTTCTTTGCGGAACGGTTAATAAAAATCACAAGCTCTGGCAATATCTGCTCAAATCCGGCATCACGGAAGCTGAAATTCTCTGGTTTGAAGAAAATCCGTGCCCGCCGGACGTGATGGGATTTAATCATTATTTGACGAGCGAACGTTTCTTAGACGAAAACTTCGAGCGTTATCCGAATTGCGCAGTCGGAGAAAACGGCAGACATAAATACGCCGACCTGGAAGCCGTCCGCGTAAATTTAGAGCAGGAAACCGGCTTGCGACCGCTGCTCAAAGAGATTTGGAATCGCTACCGTCTGCCGCTCGCGCTAACGGAAATTCATCTCGGCTGCACGCGCGAGGAACAGCTTCGATGGTTTGCGGAATGCTGGACGACGGCGGAAGATTTGCGTGACGAAAATATCGATATTCGCGCCGTCACGGCGTGGTCTTTGCTCGGCTCGTTCGATTGGAACAGTCTGGTTACAAAGCAAAAGAATCACTACGAATCGGGCGTCTACGATTTACGCGGCAATTACCCGCGCCCGACGGCTTTGACCGGCTTGCTGAAATCGATTTCACAGGGCAAAAAGTTTGAGCATCCGGTGCTCGAAAATCCCGGCTGGTGGAAACGCGGCGACCGGTTTTTATGTAAGGATGCGGAGCCGAACGAATCTGCGAAAGTAAAATCAATCGCCAATAATTCCGCCCGGCAGCTCTTGATAACCGGTTCGACCGGAACGCTCGGACGGGCTTTTGCGCGAATCTGCGACGTGCGCGGCATCAGCTACAAACTGCTTTCGCGGCGGGAAATGGATATTGCCGACATCGATTCGGTGAGGCGCGCGCTTGAGCGGTACAACGCCTGGGCGGTCGTCAATTCCGCCGGTTACGTGCGCGTCGATGCGGCGGAAGACGAACAGGAAGCGTGTTTTCGCGAAAACACGCTCGGCGCGGCGAATCTGGCGGAAGTTTGCGAACACAAAGGAATCAGTTTTCTGACCTTTTCGTCCGACCTGGTTTTTGACGGCAATAACAGCCGCGCTTACATCGAAAGCGATGCGCCGGCGCCCATAAACATTTACGGAAAAAGCAAAGCCGAAGCCGAAGAGCGCGTGCTGCGGCTCAACCCGAACTCGTTGATTATTCGCACTTCCGCCTTTTTCGGTCCGTGGGACAACTATAATTTTTTAAGGATTGCGCTTCAGACGCTCCGGGCGGGCAAGGATTTCGTCGCGGCTGACGACAGCCTTATCTCGCCGACTTATATTCCCGATTTGGTAAATACGAGTCTTGATTTGTTGATTGACCGCGAAAACGGCATCTGGCATCTCGCGCAGAAAGGCGCGATAACGTGGGCGAATTTTGCGCGCTGGGCAGCGGAGCTCGCAAAACTGGATTCAAAATTAGTCGTCGGCTGCAAAACAAAAGAGCTGAATTTACCCGCGCCGCGCCCGTTGTTCAGCGTTCTCGGAAGCGAGCGCGGCGTGCTGATGCCGACACTGGAAAACAGTTTGGTAAGGTTTATTGAGCACTACAATTCGTGCCCCGAAAACTGAACCGGCGCGGCGGCAATGCTTGAAACGGGTTTGGAAATATGTTCCTAAAACAAGTTATGATAGTAAAAGCACGTACCTTGTTTTAGGAATTTGCATTTAATATGCCTAACAAAATTAATCCGGTGCCGCGCTCGATTTTGCGGCGAACGGCTTTTGAACTTCTCGACGGCGAATGGCGTTTCGAGCTTGACGCCGCAAACCGCGGGCTGAACGAACGCTGGCACATTCAACACGATTACACGGAAACCGCATATTTTCCAGGCTCGATCGAAGCCCATCTTTTTGCCGCCAAAGACGCCGAACTGGCGCAATCGCTCTACGCCAACAGCGACGAAGTTATCGCGTGGTACGAACGCGAATTTACCGTTCCGGCGGATTGGAGCGGCGATGCCGACAAAATCGCGCAATTGACTTTTGGCGCGTGCGGTTACGAAACACGCGTCTGGCTCAACGGCGTGCAGCTTAAAACCATCGAAGGCGAGCAGATTCATTACGGCGAATACACGTCGTTTTCTTATGAATTGCCGCTCGAGCTTTTAGCGCCCGTCAATCGTCTGACGATCCGCGTCACCGACACCGTCGACCCGCAGATTCCGCGCGGCAAACAGGCGTCGCGCGTGTACAAACGCGGCGGCATCTGGTATCAGACGATTTCCGGCGCGGTCAGAAGCGTCTGGGTTGAACAGGTCAACCGTAACCGCCTGCGTTCGCGGCTCGGCGTCATCAGCAGTCTGCGCGCGAATCTCGTCGAGTTCGATTTCACGACGCTGATTCACGAACCCGGCGTTTATCGGCTATGTTTGAGCGTCACGCCGCAGGAAGATGTCGAGTCTGAACCGAAAAAGATTTTGTCGCGGACGGAATTCGAGCTTTCGCTTGAAGCCGGCGAACGTCAGCAGCGCGTGCCGATGGAAATTCCCGGTGCCAAATTCTGGTCGCCGCAAGCGCCGAATCTTTATCATTTGTCCGCCGAGCTGGTTGCGCCAAACGGCAACGTCAGCACCATCGAGACGTTTTTCGGGATGCGTAAAATCTCGACGCGCGGGCGCCATATTTACCTGAACAACGAGCCCGTTTACCTGGACGGAATTCTTTACCAGCCGGGCGTTTCGACTTTCGAAGAAATGCAGCGACATATGGTCGCGATGAAGCGTCTCGGCTGCAATCTGGTGCGCGTTCACATCGCCGGCATCGACCCGCGAATCTACCGGATTGCCGATGCGCTCGGTCTGATGCTCTGGGTCGAAGTCCCTTCGCCGCACAGCTCGACGCAGACTTCCCGCGATAATCACTGGGCGGAATTGCAGCGAATGCTGGTTTTTATCGCGTCGCACCCGTCGATTGTGATTTTGAGCTTGTACAACGAAGACTGGGGCGCGGAAGACATTCAAACCAATCCCGAAACACGCCGCTCCCTTTCCGAGACGTTCGATTATATGCGGCTCAATTACCCGCAGCTTTTGATTGTCGATAATGACGGCTGGAATCACGTTTCAAGACGCGGGCGGCTCAGCTCGCACCTTTTGACCGCGCACGTTTACACGCCCGATTTGAAGACGTGGTCGTCGGTTCTCGACCGCATGACAAACGGCGAAACAAAAGGCGTCGCGGCGCAGCCGTTAATCACCGGCGACCCGTATTTTTATGGCGGGCAAGTGCCGCTCGTGATTAGCGAATGGGGCGGATTCGGTTTTTCGGATTACGGCGGTCCGGGCGGGACGGAAGAAAAAACAAAGCGGATTCGCGATTTCAAGCGCGAAATGCGCGCGCGCCGCGTCGCCGGCGACATTTACACGCAGGCAACCAGCATCGAAGAAGAAACTAACGGCATTATCGACGCGGCGGGCGGCGAGCTGCTGGTCGAGGCGGGACTTCTGGATTCAAATTCCGGTAAATGATTGTTTGCAGAAAGGCGCGCGTTTTCTGCACTCGAACTTTATAATTCCAACCCGTTATTCGTAATTTTTATCTGTTCGATCGAAACGCCGAGCAATTTTTCCAAACCTTCTTTGGCAAGCCCGCGCGTCTGTTCGGTCAACGGCGCGTCATTGTCGTTGATGCCTTTCATATAACCGGCGAAATTGACGCCGAACATAATCGCCAGCAGTTCCGCCGCTTCCTGTTTCTGCGCGTCCGACATTTTTTGAATGTCGGCGTTTGCCGCCAGAACTTCTCTGAACTGATTGTAAATCGCGCGTTCCTGATTGATTGAAACCTGTCGGAGCTTTTTGTCATTCAAAATCTGAATGCGTTCAAAACCGTCTTTCGCACGTTTTGCGCGCGGGTCTTTGTCCGCCGGAAGCTCGATTAAATCGTGATAAATCTGGTAATTATTGACGACGAAATACTCGAAGGCATACGCCAAATCGTTTGCCGGAAAACCATCTTTCTGCGCCGTCTGCCTGTAAAGATTGACAAAAGAGTTTAAGATTTGCGCGGTTTCACCCGCTTTCACGCCGGGTTTGGCGGAAAGCCGCGCCGGCAGGATATTGTCGGGTGCCGACTTGAAAGTCGTATAATCGACCGCCGTTTTGTTCGCTTGTTTCGACTCTGTACGGCGGCTTGTCGTGCCGCCTTTGCGAAGCATCGAATTGGCGACGACGCCGTTAAAAACGCGCGTCGAATAAATCTGATTGTTGATATACCACTGTGCCGGGTTCGACATAATCTGCGCGTCGCAAGCGGCGAAAAAATAAAGCGGCAATAAAGCGGCGAACAAAATTCTCTTCATAAAACCTCCCGAAGACAAATTGCTTTCGTTCAATTTATAAAATAACAAACCGGAGGTAATCGGACATAATCCAAACCACCTCCGGTTTCTATTATCAGCGGCGCGCGCCGCCACTAAAAGTTAATATCCCCCTTTTTGCTATTAACTCTTAGCGTTGTTGATAATATTCATCTTCGCGTCATGCGCGTTCTTTATCGTGTTGCTGAGCATCGAAATGGCTTCCTGCTGCTTAGCCTGTTCCTGCTGAATGCGCATCATCTGCATGCTGCTTGCCAGATTTTCGGCGTTCAGTCGTCGCTGTTCATCAAAAATTGCCTGTTGTTCCGCCGGAACCTGTGTCGTGCCTTGTACTGCCATAACTTTTCTCCTTATATTAATTTATTTCTTCGGTTGCCAAATTCATGTCGTCCAAATTTTCTTCCGCTTTAATGACCTGATAAATCCCCAGAACCATCGCCCGCGCGCGATTTGCTCCGGCGTCTCGTTCGTCCGGGTCAAGCTCGATTGCCTGCTTCAAATTCGCGACCGCGTCTTCAATTCTTTGCCGGCGGATGTAAATCTCGCCCAGGTTTACGTAGGGCGCGATTTGTGAAGGATTCAGCTCAATCGCCCGCAAAAGATGCTCGACGGCTCGCGAGTCGTCCTGCTGCAAAGTCAGCAATCCCCCTAAAGCTGAATGTGCATTTGCATTTTCCGGGTCTAATTCAACCAATCCTTCAAAAATCGTCCGCGCCTTCTCAAAGTTGCCCTGCTGGTAATACATCGCCCCGACTCGTCCCATCTCCGCAAATTCCTGCGGCGAAATGCTTAGCTTTTCCCGAGCTGTCTGTGTTTTACCGACCATCGCTGCGCCTCTGCCTTAAGCCTGTATATTGGTGTACTGCGAAATCGAAAGGCGGTTCGTATAAAGCTGATTGTTGCCGAACGCTTCGCTCAAAGTTCTGAAAGCGTTAAAAATTCTGCCGAGTCCGCCCAAATCATTGCCCCGGCTGCCGTCCGACAAATTTCTGAACCCGCGCAATAAATTGCTCAAGCCTTTGAACAATTCCGACAACCGGCGGCTGTCGAGCGACCGGTTTTCAGCCGCGAAATTATTGAGCGGATTTTCAAATCCGCCTAAGGGCGGCAATTGCGAAGCGTTGTTCTGGAAATTCCCCTTAAAATTTGAAACCAGGTTAAAAACGTCCTGCGCCACGCCGAGCCAGTTTCCGGTTATTGCATTCAGCCCGAGTTTGACGAACGGCGCGATGCCGCCCAAACCGATTTTGTCTAAAAGACCGCCTGCGACACTTCCGAGTAATTTTCCAATTCCGAACATTTCTAATTTCCTCCGAGTTTTCCGTTTGATTTTTAGTTAAATTAGAATGCCACTGGCTTGACCGCAACGTGCGTTTTAACTTGTCTTGGCTATATTATCGGGCGACGTGCGGAAAAGTTTCCTGTTTTTTGAAATTTTTTGAAAAAAATTTCGCTTTTTAATTTTCCTCAATAAAAATCGGCATTTGCGGAACGATTTTTTTTCTGCGAAAGATGACTTTGCCGAAAAATTAAGTTAATTTTGAAGTCAGCGATGATTCAATTCGAGCAGGAATGGATAAACGGCAACGCGTCTTTAGGCGCGGCGGCGGGCTGGGCGGCAGATGAAATCCGGCTTGTTTCCGAGCTTGGCTTCGCTTTGGCGGAACAGGGTCGCAACCACGAAGCCATCACGATTTTTGAAGGCTTAATCGCGCTCGCGCCGGCGACCGTCTATTTCGAAGTCGCACTGGGAGCGCTCTGGCTCAGAGAAAACAATCCCGCAAAAGCGCTGCCGCATTTAAACGCCGCTTTGTCGGCAGACCCGAACGACATTCCGACACGCGTTAATCGCGGCGAAGTTCATCTCCGGCTCGAAAACTACGAGGCGGCGAAAAAGGATTTGAAATTCGTCCTTCGCCGGCGCGATAAAATCCCGACCAGCAACCTGCTCGAACAATGCTTCACGCGCGCCCGCGCGCTTCTCCATACTGTCGAAAGACTCTCGAAAGCGGCTTGAAAAATCTTTAAAAATTCTTAAAAAATCAGGAAACTTTTCGGATTTTCCGTCGAAAACATTTGATAAGCACTAATTGTATTTCGCAAAAGTTTCAAAAATCCAAAAGGAGAAGCAACAATGAACGATATGATTTCCGGCGTTGCCGGTCAGCTTTTTCAGCAGATTCTCGAAAATCAAACATTAAAACAACAGCCGCCGACGCAGAATTCCCGGACGTTTGAAAGCTATCTTCAACAGGACACGAAAACCCAGTCGGACGATAAATCGGCGACGCAGCCGGTCGAAAAAACGCCTGAGCCGAAAACTTCCGGCAGCGAAATGCAGCAGAAACTCGACCAGATGGAAGCCGAGCTTGCCGAACGCTTTAAGCAGACAAACCAGAATCAAGGCAATTTCAAGAAGATGATGCCCGAGCTTTTGGACAGCAAATCGCGGCTCTCAATGCTGAAAGAAGCCTACGGCAAAATCGGCGACACGTCGAAAGTGACGAGCGATTTGAGCGGGCGTTTCAGGCAGGTCGAAACGGAATACAAACAGGTCGAAGCAATTATGAATTCGGACAAAAATCTTTCGACCGGCGAGCTGCTGGCGCTTCAGGCGCGGCTTTATCAGGTCGGGCAGCACATCGAAGTGATGAGCAAAGTCGTTGACCAGATGGCAGGCGGCATCAAGACGGTTTTGAATACGAACGTTTAAGCAGTTGTAAGTGGCTCGAAGAGGGACGGTCAGTTGTCAGAAAATCTTTTCAACTGATCACCGACCACTGACCACTGATCACTGAATGTTATGGGCGATAATCTTAAAATTCAGAATCCGATTGTTCCTTTGGCAGCGCGCAATGACGAGAAATTCACCGTTAAAGCGCGCAATCAGAAATCGTTCGAGATTGGCAAAACGCCGTCCTTTGTCAACCGGCGCGGGGATTTTAAGGAACCGGACGAACGGGACGCGCGCTCCGGTTTAACCGAGGAAAACTGGCTGCGCGAGCGCACGCTCGAAGAATTAAAAACTTTAGTTAAAGCCGTTCAGCTCGGCGCCACCGACCCGTGGGCTTTGACGGATATGATTTTTTACGCCCGTCATCCCGAAATGAAAGGCGTGCCGCTGACCGCCGAACATCAGGAGCTGCTCGACGAATGGAATTCCATCAGCGCACTGCTCGTTCATCCGACTTTGAACGAAATCAAGGACGTAATCGGCGCCGATTCGCTCAACGGGCTGGTCAATGACAGGAGGGATTTTAACAGCGCGTTTGCCGCCGCCAGCCGGTTTAAGATAAACGCCGGGAATCTCGACGATTACACGACGCGTTACGATAACGTTATCGCGAGCGCGGTCGAATGGTGCCCGGGGCTTTCGCCCGCCGTATTGAAAAGCCTGCTCGCGCAGGAATCGAAATTTCACCCGGCGGTGATTAACGAATACGGTTACGCCGGAATCGCGCAGTTCGGCAGAACGGCGGCGCGCGAAGTCGGTTTGCAGGTCGGCATTGCCGGTTCGGCTTCGGACGAAAGACTCGACCCGTCAAAAGCGATTCCGGGCGCGGCGCGGCTTTTGAATATCAAGGCAAAACGGCTCGGCGAAATCGCGTTTTCGCGTTACGGGCAGCCGGACGGCATTGAATTCTGGAAATTTGTGACTGCCGCGTATAACGGCGGCGAAGGCACGGTCGCGCTCGCGATGGGCAATGCCTACCGCACGGGTCTCGCTTATGCGCGCGAAAAAGGAATGGTCGGAATGGAAGCCGTCAGCTTTGCACGCCGGTATGCGTCCCGCTGGGAAAATTTGAAGGCGGGCGGCATAAATTCGCCGCTCGGTTTGGCGGCAGCCCGATTTTTTCCGGCGATGGCAGCGCAGAAATATCAGGAAATCGGCAATTACCCGTCGCAGATAATGGGGCGCGTGGCGGGCAAGTTTAAGTAATAATTGTTCTTAGAAGTTTTTTGATTTTGCGCTTTGAATTATCGGTTATTTTTTTGTTAAATTTATAACCAAGACGATTAAAATATAACCCCCCAAAATCAACTTAACATTTTAATATAATTCGTTTTTGTTTATCGGCGTCTAAAATGCCGAATAAGCTAAGTTTTTTCTTCGGGATTGAAAAAGTCCTTCAGTTTGTCCATTCAAAAAGCTCCTACGCTGCCAGTTTTTATCATTCATATTATCCGCAAAATATCCGTCAATCCCGAAGAAAACAACTAATACATCTTCGCAAAATACTGAATCATAAACTCGAACGCGCGGTATGATTCATCGAAATAATCGCGAAAACGCTCGGTCAGAAACGGCAGCATCACCGCCAGAACAAATATTCCGATCCACATTTTCACCGGCATACTCAAGAAAAACACGTTCACCTGCGGCGCGACTCGGTTTATCAAACCGAAAAATAAATCCGTCAAAAGCAGAGTGATAATTATCGGCACGGCGAGCTGGATGCCGATGCTTAAAACACTTCCGGTAATCATCGTCATAAACTCGGCGGCAGGCGTCCAGCCGCCTTCGATATGCGGGAATTTGAGCGCCGGGATGAATTCAAAACTGCGCACGAGCGCAGTGATAAAAAAACGATGCGCTCCCGTCGTCAGAAAAACCACAATCGCGAGCTGCAGCTTAAACTGCCCCAATTCGGAAACTCTTTCCTGCAATTGCGGAGCGAAAAGCTCGCTCATCGTCGAACCGCGCTGCAAATCGGCGATTCTGCCCGCGACCGAAACGGCTTCGAAAACCAGAGATGCCACAAAACCGAGCGTGTAGCCGACAAAAACTTCTTTCGCAAGCATCGCGACAAATCCGACCGCGCCGAACGCGAGCGGGCTTCCGTCCGGCGGTAATTCAGCGAGCAATGACGGGTAAGTAATGATAACGAGCGCCGTTGCCGTGGCAACCTTGACCTGCGACGGCACGACCGAACCGCCAAAAAACGGCACGACCGTGATAAAGGAAATAAAACGCGCGAAAGCTAAGCCGAAAAGGACGAGAAAGGCTTGCGGATTCTGCCCGACCTCAAATGTTTTCAGGACAAGTTCGAGAAGTTTTAGAAATTCTTCCATCTTCTTCAGAGTTGAGAGTTGAGAGTTAGGAGTTGAGAGTTGAGAGTAAAAAACTAACTCAACTCCTAACTCTCAACTCTCAACTCCCAACTAATTTACCGCATGACGCTGACTTGCAGCATCATATCGAACGCGCGGGTCGCAAATTCGCGCAGGGTGTCCATCATCCAGCCGGCGGTAATCATAATGACCAGAATCGTCGCGATGATTTTCGGGACAAACGTTAAAGTCTGCTCCTGAATCTGCGTCAAAGCCTGAAAAAGACTGACGACCAGACCGACGACGAGACTCGCCAGCAACGGCAGAAGCGATAAAATCAGAATCAGCCACAATCCTTCGTTTGCAAGGCGCGAAAACATATCCATAATAAACCTCCGGTTGCCAGCGGTCAGCGGTCAGTCATTAATAAGAAAATGCTGCGGACAACTGACCACAGACGACCGGCAAATCATCAGACATACCCCAGAACGAGGTTTTTTATCAGCAGTTCCCAACCGTTTATAAGCACGAACAGCAGCAGTTTAAACGGCAGCGAAATAATCGTCGGCGAGAGCATAAACATTCCCATCGCCTGCAATATGTTGGCGACGACCATGTCGATAATCAGGAACGGCACAAATAGAATAAAGCCGATTTGAAAGGCTTCGGTCAACTGACTCGTGACAAACGCCGGGATGACCACGCGAAATTCGTCTGCCGTAATCGCGTTCGGGTCGTTGCCGTTTTTCTGCGCCATCTGCTGTGCGAGATTGAAAAACATCACGCGGTGCCGCTCGTCAGCGTAGCGTATGAGAAACTGTCGAAGCGGTTCTTTGCCTTTTTTCGAGGCTTCAAACAGCGTTTTTACCGAAACCTCTGAAAAAATCGCTTCCGTGTTTTGTATCGCTCCGGCTTCCGAATACATTTTTTCGACGACCGGCGACATAATGAAAATCGTTAAGATTAGTGCGATGCCCGTGATGACCTGATTCGGCGGAACCTGCTGTGTGCCGAGCGCGTTCCTCAGAATCGAAAGTACGACCGCGATTTTGACAAACGAAGTCAGCATTATCAAACCGAACGGCGCGAGCGCGAGCGCGCCGACGATAATGATTAAAACGACCGGATTTGCCGTGTCGGCAGATTTTGCGGGCGCGTCCTGCGCGAAAATCGGCAGGACTCCGATAAAAGCGAAGGTGCAGAACATAATTACGAGTCGGCGTCTCATTACTTCCCTCCTTGTTTGCCGCGATTGATAACCTCGTTAAGCTTGTCGGCAAAAGATTTTCCGAACGCCGAGTTGGCTGGCAATTGACGGTTTTTGACAATTTCTTCTTCCGCGAGGCGAGCGCTTTCGGCATCGAGCTCGGCGATAAACTGCACGCCGCTTTCCGACGAGGCGACGAGCATCCATTTTCCGGCAACTTCAATTACATAAAGACTTTTTCGCGCTTCCAAACCGATGCGGTCAACGACGCGCACCATGTTGTTCGAGCCGTAATTGACGGCGAGACGCGGCAGAATGACGCGAAAAATCAGGTATGCCAGCCCGCAGACGAGCGCCAGCGCAAAAATCGTCTGCACCAGCATCCACAAAAAACTCAAAGAATTGCCCATATTTAATTTTGCCCACGAAGCGCACGAAACACGGAAAAGTAAATTCAAAGAAATAAAATATTTCTTTTTTTTCGTTTCCTTCGTCTCTGCGCGCGGGCAATAATTCTTTAAAAACCCGAACGGCTCAAATAAAAACTTTCGTCAAACGCACGCCGAGCTGTCCTTCGATTTCGACCAGTTCGCCCGTCGCGACCGGTTCTTCGTTGTTATCCGTGACGAGACGCACCGGGTCTGCCGGGCTGCAACCGAGCGCGATAATCTGTCCGGCACGAAGATTCTGCAGCTCGCGCAGAGAGATTTTGTTGCCCGCAATTTCAACGCGCAGCGCGACTTGTACATTTTCCAGCGACGGCGAAATCTGTTCGTCCGGCATTTCATCTTCCGCTGCCGGCGCGCCCGTCGCTTCGAGATTCGTTTCTTCCGCTGAATCGTTTTCTATTTCGTCCATTTTAAATTTTGCGGGCGTAAATCGCCGCCGCGCGTCCTCGCTCAAAATTTCCTCTATTCTGAAATTCAAACCGCCGCCGAAATCATTGCTTTGGGTATTTCCCCGAAGTCGAAAATTTCTTCCGCGCCCGACAAAAACCTGTAAATCAGCACCGAAATTCGCGCCTGCCGCCCCGGCGAGCGATTGCTCAATCAAAACTATATCATCCGGTTCAAGGTATAAAAGACTGTCCGCGTCGAGAAAAGTCGTGCCGATTTGCAGGCGTAAATCGAACGCGGGCGCAAATTTTTCAAAATCGCGCAGACTTTTTCTGTCCGATTTTTTAAACAGCTTCGGATTTTGCGATTTATCGAGCCCGCCGACGAATTTCACCGGCGCGACAAGCGTGACAATGCCTTTGAAATCCCCGAATTCGAGATTAAAAACAATCTCCGCACCGCGCTCGAACGCGTCGAAGGCGGCTGCCGGTTCATTTTTCACGTCCTGCAGGAAAAGCATCGGCGCGCCTAAAAACCGGTTGATTTCGCCTAAAACATTCGCGGCGAGAAATTCGATAATCGTCGTTTCAACCGGCGAAAGCGCGCGCCGGTTTCGGGATTCCGCGCCTTTTCCGCCGAGCATCGAATCAATCAAAAGGCGCGCGAATTCAATGTTTAGCCCGACGATTGCCCGGGCACTGTCCGGCTGACATTCAACCGTCAGAAAAACCTGCGCGGTTTCAGCCAAGCTGTTTACCGCGTCGGATAGATTTGTTTCCGTTGCCGAGATAATCGAACATTCGACCTGTCCGGCTTCGCGAAAAGCGTAGCGCGCAAGCGTTTCCGCAATCATTCCGGCGGAATTTTGCGTTAAATTTTCCGGTAAATTGGATAAAAGATTGGAAAACCCGGCTTCGCGGTTCGTGATTCGGGGCAGATTTCTGTGCCAATCGGATTTTTTTTGCGGCTTTATGCGCCGGCGGGTTTTCGGCTCCTTTTCCGCAAACAGCTCATCGTCATCGGCAATCGGGGTCGCCCCGCCGAAAAAATCGACGGCAAACGGGTCGCGCGGCGCATCGGGCGGGCGCACCGCGTTTTCGGTTTCGGTAAGATGATTCGGAGCTGCCATTTTGATTAAAAATTATCCCTGCGTAAACGTCCCGATTTGGCTGATTGTATAATCCTGCATCGCCAGCATTTCGTCTAAAATATTCAACATTCGCGCGGCTTTTTCAAGCTCGTGCGTCGCCCGCACGAGTTTTGAGCGGTCTAATTCGACCGGCTCCGAGATTACTTCCAGAAAGCTTTCGCCCTCTTCGCCGCCGCTCTCCTCGCCCGCCGACTCGTCGCGGCGGTCGCGCAGGTAGCGCGCCAGCCGGCGCATTCTTTCGCGCTGTTTGTTGAGCATTTTCCGCATAATCGTGCGGCGCGCCTGCGGTGAAAGATGCCGCAGAAACTCGGCGTTTCCGGGCGGCGCTGCCAGAACGCCGGTCATCGTCGGGCGCAAATCCAAGCCCAAAAGACGGTCGGTCGCCGAAACGCCGCCCAGCGCGCTTAACTGTTTGGCGGCTTCGAGCTGCGTCGTGTCGCGCCCGATAACCGCATCATTCAAAATCGCGGTCGCGTCGGACGGTGGGCGCGTCTCGACGGGCTGCCCGACCGGAAACTGCGTCTGTTCGGTCTTCGCGCCTGACTGCGGGACGCGCGGAACTTCCCCTTCGGCAATCTGATTATTCGTCAAACTGCCGATTTCGTTTCCGCCGCTCCGATTGACGTTTTTAATATCTGCCATACCTTCGGATTACAAATTAAACTTCCGCCCGTTCTTCCGCCATCGAATAAACCCATTGCAGAACAACCGCGACCGCCTCGTAGAGTTCTTCGGGAATTTCCTGCTCGACTTCGAGTTCGTAAAGCGCGCGCGCCAGCGGTATGTCGCGTTTTACGGGAACACCCGATTCCCGGGCGATTTGGCGAATCTGCGCCGCCATCAAATCGGCGCCTTTTGCCGTCACCATCGGCGCGTTTGCCTTTCCGCGCTCGTATTTCAGCGCGACCGCAACGTGCGTCGGGTTTGCCATTACGACGTCGGCATCGCGGACTGCCGCCGCCAGACTCTGCGATAAAATTTCGCGGTGCAGCGCGCGTCTCTGCGCTTTAATCAGCGGGTTTCCCTCGGTTTCCTTGTATTCTTCCCGGACCTCGTGCTTGGTCATTTTCATATCCTGCCGGTGCAGAAATCTTTGCAGAAAATAATCCGCGCCGCCGAGGATTAAAAACGCCAGACCGATTTTCAGACCGATTTCCAAAACCAGCGAGAACGTGTAAGCCGCCGCCGCGTCCGGCGGTTTTTCTATTAATCGGACAATGTCCTCGCGCGCCGCCCAGAGCACGTAACCGGCAACCGACGCGGTTATCAGCATTTTGAAAATCGTTTTGCCGAGCTCGATATACGGGCGCGATTTTAGGAATTTTTGCTTGAAGCCTTCGACTGGATTTAATTTATTAAAATTCGGCGCGATTGATTCAAACGAAAAAATCGTCCCGATTTGCAGGTAATTTCCCAAAAAGGCAAAAACCGGCACGACGACAAAAATCGGCGTCAAAGCCCAGAACATCCCGCTCATCCCGCGCCACAGCACGGCGTAGGCGGTTTCCGACGTAAATTGCCCCTTGAAGGTCGCGGCAAATTCGATTTGGTCTTTCACCGTTCCCTGCAAAATTCCGCCGATGTAGCCGCCGACGAGCCAGACGACGGCGACCGCCGCAATCAATAAAAGCGCGCCGGTTAAATCCTGACTTTTCGCGACCTGACCTTTTTTCCGGGCGTCCCGAAGCCGCTTATCAGTTGGTTGCTCGGTTTTTTCTCCTGTGCCTGCCGACATTTAAAACCTTCTCGCGTTTTGACCTTCCGTAAAAAGAAAATATCAATCGCAAAAATAGGAATAACTTTTCCGCCTGTTTACGATTGATTTATTTTACTATTTCGGGTTTTGTTTGTACAAACTTTCGTTTTTTTTAAAGTTCGACGTGAAAATGATTTCCCTCGTTCAAAACCGAGCCGCCGAGCTCGCGAACAAGCCGGCTCAAAACTCTGAAATTCGCGCTCGTGCTGATGTCCAGAGCCTCGCTTCGCAGATGGTCGGAGATATACGTGCCGTGCCCGATTTGATTGTTTATCGTTCGCGTCATCGCCGCAATCGCTTCCGCTCGGCTGCCGCCGCTGTTGCGGTAAGCCGCCAGGATTTGGTCAACCGCCGTTTTATTCGTATAAAGGTCGCGCACGTATCGCTCGCCGCGCGAATGAATCAAATCGTACATCGCCGAAGCCTGTCGTGCGGGCGGACGATAACCGCTCGTAATGTGGAGATTATTTCCGGTTTGCTCGTGATAACGGTCGGCTAAATTTTGCAGCTGCGGGCGAAGCGAGTCGGTCATCAGGATTCCCGGCTCGACCGTGTAATGCCTGCCGCCGGCGGCGACCGAATAAGCGGCGCCCGTGACGCCTGAATTTGAGCGGCGCGCGCTTTCGGAAAACAATATTCGAAAAGTCACATCGGCGGCGCGTCCGGTTTGCGGTAAGCCGCTGCGCGCCTGAAATTGTATGATTGCGCTTTCGGTTTGCGGTCCGAACGCGCCGTAGCCGGTGTCGACCGCGGCGCGCGTCAAGTACCCGAGCTCGACCAGCCGGTCTTGAATTCCTTTCGTTAAATTCTGGTTTTTAACGCTCGTCGTGCGCCCGAGACCGAGCTCGATTTCGCCCATCCCGCGCTCGGTCGGGGCGTCGAATCTACCGTTGGCTTCGAGATGTGCGCGGCGCTGAAACGCTTTCAGAGCGGCTTCCGTCTGCGGTCCGAAAACTCCCGCGCCGGTGCTTTTTTGGGCTTCGGTCAGAAAGCCGAGTTTGATTAAATTATCCTGAATCCGCACGACCGCCGCGCCCTCGCTTCCGCGCTGTAAATCGCTCGCTCCCGGCGTTGACGGATTGGTCGGATTCGTCGCGGGCACGGCACGCAATCCGAAAAGCCGGCGTCCCGTCCGGTCGTCGAGCAAGCCGGTCGCGGGCAAGCCGTTTGCTTCCTGAAAACGCCGGAGCGCGGCTGACGTGTCTGCGCCCCAGTCGCCGTCGGCAAAGCGGCGCTGCTGGTTTTCCGGAACGAAACCGGCGTCGAGAAGTCTTTGCTGAACGGCGCGAACGCCGCCGAACATTCGCGCCGCTACCGGTGTAATCGCTTCGCCAGCCGTGATTTGCCCGTCGTTATTCCAATCGAGCGGATTTTGCCGGTAGGCGCTCGTCCCCTGACGGAACAAAACATCGTCGCTATTCTGACGCGCTCTGCCGCTCAAAACCGCCGTGTACAATCCTTCCAGAGAACCGAGCCGCCCGCGAAAGTTCGGCTGGTCGAAATATTTTTCGACGTAGCGGAGCTGTTCGACCGACGACATGCGTGCCAGCGCGGCGGTCGAAGTTCCCAAACCTTCCGCCGTCGGAACCAGAAATTGAATCAAGCCGGTCGCGCCGATACCGTTGCGTTTTGCCGGGTCAAACGTGCCGCCGGTTTCAAAGCTCATCACCGCCAGCAGATATTCGGGACGCGTGCCGATTCGCTGCGCCGTATTTTCGACTTCGC
The DNA here is from genome assembly GCA_036403375.1 of Pyrinomonadaceae bacterium. Lineage (GTDB taxonomy): Bacteria > Acidobacteriota > Blastocatellia > Pyrinomonadales > Pyrinomonadaceae > JAFDVJ01. The sequence continues at coordinate 72,216 of DASWRC010000188.1, read as the reverse complement.
TCAAAAATTCCGCCGTTACGAAACGGTTTCCGCGAACGCCCTGAATCCGTTGGTAATCAAAGCGGCTGGCTTCGGCGGCGGCAAAAGCGTTATTCAGCCCGGCGCGCAGAATCGGGCTGCGGTCAACCAGATTTCTTTCGACGGCGGTGGCTTCAGAATCGTTCGACGACAAAAATTTGTTTGAAGTCAGCGTGTTGCCGTTTGCCGCCGATTCCTCGCTTCCGAAACCGAAAATCTCTAAAACTTCCTCGACAAAACTCTTTGCGCCAACCTGCATCACGTTTTCCCTCGCTTGATTTTAAATTGCTGCTTCTGGCAAGGTTATCGTTTGCGTTCGGAGAAAGTTTCCCGAATTTAAAAAAGATTTTGCCCGCGAAATACACTAAATAAACGCGCATCGAAAATATTTCTATTTTTTTCGTTTGTTTCGTGCGGTCGCGGGCAAAACCTTTTTGAGCTTTGAACCGGTTTACTTCAATCTTTGCAGAATGCCCAAAATTTTGCGGTGCATAAACGGGTCTTTCGAGATGTAGCTGCTCAGGTCTTCGGAGATTTTTTTGCCCTGTTCGGTATCGCTCATCCCGTCTTTGAGACGCGAATGGACGAGAAAACGCGCCGATTCGCGCACCGCCGTCATCGCGCCTTCGGGCGAATCGAGATTGGCGCCGGAAGCGATTTGCTGAAACGCCGAACGCACGCGGCTGTCGCTTTTTTCGCTGCCGGCAGCCTGTTCAATCTGCCCGGCGACTTCCGCTAAAGCCGCTTCGAAATTTTTATCGACCTTGCCTGATTGCCGAAGCGGCTCTTTGCCGCCGAGCGGGTCGAGCGATTCGGCGCCGCTGCTGAGAGGTGAACCTGTTTTTTTTATCGCCATTTTGTTTTCCCCAAATAGTTTTTAGCGAAATTATATTTGAAAATCGCGCGTTTGTTAAACCTAAAATTTTCAATTTCTTATAAAAATCCGGCGCGGCTTTGAAAAATTCTGCCCGCCTGATAATTATCGACATTTTTCCGTAATAGTTTCTTAAATCGGTACGGCGAGCGCGGCGCGGATTAAATCAGTACAGGCGCGGCGACCGCAAGTTTGAATCAGTTTCAAAAATTTCGTCGACAAACGTGCTCGCTGCCGCTGGCGGTATTGATTTTTCCTTTTTTTGGGAAACTTTTAGAAACCTCTGCCGAAAACTTATTTCAAGGAAGATAAATTTTTGGAGGAACGCGATCGGATGGGTTTGAGTTTGAGAGGCATCGCGGCGGAAATCGGCAGAAGTTTTCTAAAGCCGCTCGAAGCCGGCAATTCGTTAAGAGAAACGGTTCAGAATGAGGTTTTGCATGAAGCCGGAGCAGCCTGTAATTTTGCCGAGGCGAGCGCGCTGACCCTCGGCGAGGCGTTTGCTTCGCGCACCGGTCTTTCGACCGCGCTGCACCCGTTAAGCCTGCGATTACAACGCGAAGTAGCCGCGCCGGACAAACGATTCGACGGTTATTTCCTCGGTGCCGGCGGTCAGACTTTTGCGCCCGCGACCGTTTTGAGCGAAATTCCCGCAGTAATCCCGGCGGGCGGCACACGCAATAACGAAACATTAATTTACGTCAACGGAATTCGCACGAATGTTGCCGGACAGGCGAACAGTTTGCAGGCGCTTGCCGATAATTCCGGCTCGCGCGTTGTCGGAATTCACAACGCGACCGAAGGTTTCGGAACCGATATTCTGCAATCTTTGGGCGATAAGCTCGACATCGGCAGAAATCCGGCGGTCGATACGCTCGCCGACACGGTTTACAACGAGCTGCGCGCGGGGCGCGGCGTTCATCTGCTCGCGCATTCGCAGGGCGCGCTCATCACCAGCCGCGCGCTGCAGGACGTGAAAAACCGCCTGATGCTCGAAGACGGAATGTCGCGCCGCGAAGCTGAAAATTTAATGAGCGGCATCAAGGTCGAAACCTTCGGCGGCGCGGCGCGGCGCTACACGGACGGACCGCAGTATGTTCATTACGTCAACCGCAACGACGGCGTGCCGCAGGCGTTAGGGCTTCGCTCATGGTTAAATCCGTTTGCGCACGAAGGTCGGGGCGCGGTGACGCATTATTTCCGCGCCGGGCGTCCGCTCACATCACACGGGTTTGAAGAATTTTATCTGCCCGAACGCGCCGCATTTGACGGCGCACGCGCCGGACGTTTTTGAAAATATTGTAGAATCTATTCATGACCAGAGAAGAGGCAAACCAGCAGGTTGAGGCTTTTTTCCGCCGCCTGGGCGAAAAAAAAGCCTCTTTTTTTGACGCGAAAAACTACACCGAAGCGCGCATCGGCGAGAGCGTAATCGGTTTCGAGTATGACGCGCGGGAAGAAATCCTGTCGGCGCAGGCTTTGATTTACAGTTTCCGCGCCGCGCCGCAGGACAGGGTTCTGGACGCGATTTTTGCCGAAGAAACCGAGGCGAACAGCGGCGGCGGGAGGGTCGTTTTCAACAGCGAAAATTTTGCGTTTTATTTGCAGAGAGATTTTCAGGAAAAGGTCGGCGAAAACGTTTTTTACGAAGCCATCAATAAATTGGCGCAGGCCAGCCTGCGATGGAACCGCGAAATCCTCGCAGACGCCGCTGAAAAAGCAGACGGATAATGCTGAGTACTGAGTGCTGAGTTCTGAGTTCTAAGTTAAAAACCAAATTTCACTCAGCACTCAGCACTTAGCACTTAGCACTTTAAAGGAGGAAACTTTCCTCTTTTCCAGCCGATAATTTAACCGTAGCAAATCTAAATTATTCGGAGGGAAAAATGGTCTATAAAGTTGACGGCGGCAGCATCTCGAATACGCGCAGCGAAGAAGTTCCTGTAATAAAAAAAACGGAAGTAAAACCGTCCTTTGTTCGCAAAGAACCGGCACCGGCAGCCGCCGCCGTTTACACCAATCGCAGCGACACAAACAACCGGGCAAATGTCATGCGCTTGAAATTAAATGCGCCGTTTACCGCGCCCGTTCGTCAAACCCCGACCATCACGCCGCAGCAGGCACAATCCCGCGCCGACGAAATAATCAAAAACAACGGCGGCAAAGATAATTTGAACACGGAAGGCGCCGGGCGCGATTTGGCGGCGATTGCCAAAACAAATCCGGCTGAAGCGTGGGCGGTCACCGGCGCGATGCTCGGCGACAAGATAGACGAAGACGATAAAGGAAAAGTCTCGGAAAACGACAAGGACGAAATCGCGCAGAGCTTGACGAATAATCTGAACGATTCCGAACTTGATACGCTCGCGCGCGACGAAAACGGCAGAGCGCTGCTCGAACGAATGCAGCGCCACCTGCTTTCGGGCAGCGTTCACGCGGACGAAACCGCGACCGCCGAACGACTGCAAACGGCAGTCGGCAGATATCAAACCTTTTCGCAATATAATCAGGGCATCGACCGGCTTTCGGATTTGGCGATGTCCACTTCCTACGGCGCGGCTTTCGACCCGCATTCGAGTCCGGAAGAAGCCGCCGCCGCGCTCAAATCGCCCTATCGTCCGACTTATGACCCGCAATCGGACGTGCAGGCTTTTACCGACCAATTGGAAGCGCACAAAAACGATGCCGCCTGGCTGAGAGGCTATTACGCCGCGCTCGGTTCGGACAAAACGGCTGAATTAATAAGCAGCGCCGCGACGACCTCAGGCTATTCGACTTATCTTTACGGCGGTTACGGAAGCCGGGACGCTGCCGAAATGTATAACAAAAATATGGGAACGGTTGCCGTTTCGCTCGAAACTCTGCGCGCCGGCGGCGGTTTAAGCCAGAGTGACATGAACAATCTGACGGGCGTGATGGCTGATAATTTCAATCCGAACGTCGCGATTGATATGTTCGGTAAGGTTTCGGCGGACGTTCAGGAAATGTTCGTGCGCGCGGCAATCGCCAACGGCAGCCAGACGGTCGAAGCCGCCGGTTCTTATGTCCTGGCGCAGATGCCGGGCGACAAACAGGCGCAAATCCTGGGCAGTTTGAGCGATTCGCAGTTGAACGGTTTTATCACGGGCGCGATGGCTGGACAAACGACGGCGATTGATATGAGCAATTATCTCGCAACCGGCATTGCCGACCGGCAGGTGACGCTCGGCGGCGTCGAAAAGCTCGCGCAATCCGCAGTCGGGCAAACCTTCCAGTATTACCCGTATTCCTACGAGCCATTTTCGACGAATTTGCAAAATCGGCTGTTCAGCGCTTTGGTCAATGGTTTGAATAACTCGAAAGCGTTCGATAATTTCAGGGAAAATCCGGCGTTCAAAGATTCTCTGTCACAAATTTTTATGCGAAACGGCGCGGAAATTCTGAAGAATCAAGCACCGGACGGCGCTTTTCAGGACGCCGGTTTCATTACCGGCATGACGAAATTTTTCGAGCTGACGCTTTTTTCGCCGAAAGGCGGCGAGAAGCGCGATGATTTAATGCAGTTTGTCGTCAAAACGATGGGCAGCACAGGCGACGCTTCGAAAAACCCGCCGCTTTCGCAAAGCGAATACGAACAGCTTCATAACGGCTGGTCACAGCAAGACCACACGGAAGTCATGGGCGGACTTCTCGGCATGGTCTGGCAGGCGGCTGAAAATCAGAAGGAATATATCAACGACGAAATAATGCAGGACGCCGCGCGCAAAAAGGAAATGGTCGGATTCTTTGTCGGAATGGCGTTCTCGTTCGTTCCCGGCGCGGGCGCGGTGATGGGCAAAATCGCCGGCGAAGGCGCTTCTTTTTTACAGCAAATTCCCGACAAAATCGTCAATTTCGCGTGGGACCAGAGCAAAGACCAACTTAAAAACGGCTCGCAGGAATTTCTCCTGAATCTTTTGAAAGGTTCGTCAAACCCGGACGCGCTGGCAAACGTCGGGATGCTGACCGGCAAATTCCGCGACATCATCGTCGCGACCAACGCCGCGCTTCCGAACGGCGAACCGGGCGAATTGAATTTGCGCGCCGCCTTTCAATCGGCGTTCAGCTTTTATCATGAATTGGTCGAGTTTAATTAGTCAAAACCTGCCACGAATGACACGAATAGCACGAATAAATTTAATAAAATCATTCGTGCTATTCGTGTCATTCGTGGCTAAAACAACTGAATCAGCCTCTGAATCGCGGCTTCAGCCGGCATCTGCTCGTGGGTTCCCTGCCGCAGGAATTTGTTGACGGCGTCGATTTTCGAGATGGCGTAATCGGTTTTCGGGTCTGAGCCTTTTTTGTACGCGCCGATGAGGATTAAATCGCGCTGTGCTTCGTAAGTCGCGAGAACTTCGCGCAGCCGTCCGGCGGATTCGAGATGCCGCGCGTCGCTAATCGTGCTCATCACGCGCGAGACGGATTCGTTAACGTCAATCGCCGGATAATGATTCTGTGCGGCGAGCTTGCGCGACAAAACGATGTGCCCGTCTAAAATCGAGCGTGTTTCGTCGGCAATCGGTTCGGTCATGTCGTCGCCCTCGACCAGAACGGTATAAAACGCGGTAATCGAGCCTTTATCGGAATTTCCGGTGCGTTCGAGCAGACGCGGAAGTTCCGAAAAAACCGACGGCGGAAAACCCGAACGCGCGGGCGGTTCGCCTGCCGCCAATCCGACCTCGCGCAGCGCGCGCGCAAACCGCGTCACCGAATCCATCAAAAACAGAACCTTTTTGCCCTGGTCGCGAAAATATTCGGCGACGGCGGTGGCGACATACGCCGCTTTCATCCGAATCAGCGACGGCTCGTTTGACGTGGCGACGACGACGACCGAGTTTTTCATGCCTTCTTCGCCTAAATCCTGTTCCAAAAAGTCGCGCACTTCGCGCCCGCGCTCGCCGATCAGCGCGATGACGTTAATGTCCGCCTCGGTGTTTCGCGCGAGCATTCCGAGCGTCGTCGATTTGCCGACCCCGGCGGCGGCAAAAATTCCGATGCGCTGACCTTCGCCGACCGTCAGAAGCGCGTCGAACGCGCGGATTCCGGTTTTGAGCCGTTTGGTTACGCGCTGCCGTTTCATCGGGTCGGGCGGGCGCGCGGCAACCGTCTTTTCGACCGCGTCTTCAATCACGCCTTTCCCGTCGAGCGGCTCGCCTAATCCGTCCAGTACGCGCCCGAGCAAATCTTCGCCGACGCGAATCGTCAGAGAAGTTCCGGTCGGCACGACTTCCGCGCCCATCGCCACGTCCGAAACGTCGCCGAGCGGCATTAAAATCACTTCCGAGCCGCGAAAACCGACGACTTCCGCCCGTAAAACTTTTGCCCGATGCGGCGAATGAATCAAACACAATTCGCCAACGCGCGCGCCCGGCACGGCGGCGCGAATCAATAAACCGATAAGCTGCGTCACGCGCCCGCGCACTTCGACCGACGAAATCCAATCGACGGCGGAAATGTAAGGCTGTAAATCAATCATTTTATTTTATTAGCCGCGGCTAAAAATTCTTTTAATCCTGCGCGCCTTCGCCTTCGGATTGCGATAGCAGCGCGCGTTCGAGAACTCTTAATTGCGTTTCGAGCCGCGCGTCGATTGTCCCGACTTCCGATTCGATCAGACAGCCGCTCGAAGCGACGCGCGGGTCGGCGACAAAATCGATAAACTGGATTCTGCCGGAAGAAAATCGCTCGGTTTGCTTTTCGATTGTCGGCAAATCTTTCGGATTGACGCGCACCGTCAGTTTTTCCTGCTGGCGCGCGTTTTGAAGCGCGGTCGAGATTATTTCGACGATCGTTTTATCGTCCCTTTCGATCTCGCGCCCGACGATTCTTTCCGCCAGGCGGACGGCGAGCCGGAGCAAATCCTTTTCGGTTTCGCGCCAGACTTTTTCACGAATTTCGCGCGATTCGACGAGGTTTCGTTCAAACTCGGTCAACGCGTTTTCCGTTCCCTCGCGCACGGCTTCGGCTTTTAGATTTTCGGCTTGGGTTTCGGCTTCGCGGCGAATCGCGGCGGCAAATTCTTCGGCTTCTTCCAGGATTTGCGCGGCTTCGCGCTGCGCGGAAACAATCTGATTTTTGACGACCTTTCCCTTGACGCCCAGATTTCCGACCGCTTTTCGCTCGTTCTTGATTAAATTGCCGATGTTGTTTATTTCCTGGCTCATTTTATAACGTTCCCGTTTGGTAGAATTTGACCGCTAAACGCTCGATGATGCGGCAGCGTTTTTCGAGCCGCCGGCGCTCTTCCTCGTCAGCCGCAAGATATTTCCTCCGGCTGACCCTGACGAGTCGCTGCCAGTTTTTCAAGTCGCGAATCGAAAGTTTCTGCGCCGCGTATCCGCATTTCGTTTCGTCGCGCAGAAGAAAAACGCTCGCCAGCAGCTTAAAACCGATTTTTTTGATAACCCGCGCGGGCGGCAAATCGGCGCTCCAGCTGCGGCGCACAAGCGCGTCGGCTTGCGCCACCCAAAACGGGCGAATCTTATCGAGTTCGGTAATATATTGCGCGATTTCGCGCGCGTCTTCCTCGTCGAAACGATTCAAAAAGGCGGCAAGCGTTTCTTTTGAATTGATGCCGCGACACGCGGTCGCAATCTCGCGCAGCCCGAGATGCCGGATAAAATTTTCGAGCCGGTCAACCGAAAATCGGTCCAATTCATCCGGCTCAAAGAGGTCTTCGAGCGCGACGAAATTCGACAAAAACCGCTGCCGGACAAGCGCGACAAGCTCTTCGTTAATCGACGGCGCATTTTTTGCCGCTCGTTCTTCGGGCACAAAATTTAAGCCGAGATAAAGCGCGATGCGGCGGCTCAAATCCGGCGGCAGATTTTTTAAAATCAACGTTTGAAGGATTTCCGGCTCGCGCGCCAGCACCTCGACGACGTGCGACGGGTTGATGTTTTCGTCGAGCCGCGTCCGCTGCCCGCGACGGCGAATCTTTTCAAGCCGCGTTTCGCGCCAGTTTTCGCGCGCTTCCCTGCTCAAATCATCGACCAATCCGGCGCGGGCACGCAGCGCTTCCAGCGTCTCGGCGTTTAATGCGCCGAAAGATTTTTCCACCAATTCGCCCGCCGTTCCGGCAGCCGCGCGGTTTTCAGTCCACGCGAAATTATTCTCGAACGCCATCGCGAGCGCCAGCAGAATATCGGCTTTTTCGGCTTGTGAAATCGCTTTCATTGTCGAGCTCAGGGCAGATTTTCCTCGTCCTCTTCGTCATCGTCGTCAAAACCGTAGCGTTCGTCGAGCAGCGCGGTTTTGGAGCGTTTTTCTTCGTCGAAATTTTCGAATTCTTCCGGCTCTTCGGGCGGCTGGCGTCGTTTTTTCCGCAAAACGAAAACCACCGAGACAAACGCCAGAATCGTCGCCAGACCGATGCCCGAAACGAGCGCGATGCGCGTAAAATTGTAGGCGATTTTATTATCGGGAAGCGGTCGCAGGGGCTTCGCGGCAAGCATCACGCTGACGTTTTCGGGCTGCAAAGCCGGAACGCTGCGCGCGACGAGATTGGCAATATCTTCTTTACTTTGACCGAAAGCCGGCGTTTTGTAATTTATCAGCACGGAAGCGGTCGAAGGGTACGGGTTTATGGCGAGCGAGCGGTCTTGCGGCGGCACGAAATTAACGTCGACGCAGGTCACGCCCGGAAGTTTGCGGAGCTGCGATTCGATGTTCATTTTTATTCGCCGCTGTTCGCGCGCGCGCTCGACTTCCATCGAAGTAATGACCGCGCCGCCTTCAGGTTCGGGCGGGTCGGGACGCCCCAAACAATGGTCTTCCATCAATTGAATCGCCGCCGCGACGGATTCATCGTCGCCGTTGACCAGGATTTCAAAAGTTTTCCGGTCGCCCTCGCCGACTTCATTTTTTTTCGCGCGGATACCGTTTTCGCCCAAAACGTCGATTATCTGGTTGGCTTCCGCTTCGACCTTGACGGTCTGCACCTTGCGCGCGCTGCAAGCGCTGAGCAAAACGGCGGCGAGCAGAAACAATAAAATACTTTTCAGTTTAGAAAAAAGGACAGTTTTCAGCATTAAATCTCTAATTAAAACTTTTTAATTTCTCAATTCTTCGAGCGACGCGGGCATCAAGCCTTCGGGCAAACCGGCGAATTCGTTTTCAAAGCTCGCGAAATCGCCGCCGACCGCGCGCATCGATATTCTGCCAATCGGCTGAATATTCAATTCCGGCGTTAGCTCCTGGTACGACAAAACGGCGAGATTTGAAAATTCAAGCTCGACCATTTTCCTGACAAACCGGCGAAGCTCCATATCGGTGACGATTATCGGCTGCTGCGCGGTCGGCGGTCGGTCGGCGATTTCACGCCGCACCGCGTCGAGAATATCGTGCGCAATCGTCGGGTCGAGCGATAGAAAAGAGCCGGTCGAAGTTCGCCGAATCGCGCCGCGAATCACGTCTTCGATTTCCGGGTCGAGCAGGTAAACAAACAGCGTGTCGCTGCCGAGCGCGTAACGAAAAGAGATATAGCGACGCATCGCCGCGCGGATATGCTCGGTCAGCATCACCGGGTCTTTTTCGATTCTGCCCCATTCGGAAAGCGCGTCGAGAATCGATTTCGTGTCGCGAATCGAGATGCCTTCCTGCACGAGTCGCTGCAAAACGTCCGTGAATTGATGAATCGTGATGACCTTGCCGATGGTTTCTTCGACGAGTTTAGGCATCGCCCGCGCAACGAAATCCAGGTAACCCTGCGCTTCCTGAATGCCGATAAAATCGTGCGCGTAGCGGCGCATAATGCGCGACAGATGAAGCAGAATCACGTCTGCCGGTTCCCAGACTTTGAGCCCGGCGGTTTCGGCGATGTGCCGCTGTTCAGCCGGAATCCACGCGCCCGGTCTGAGGTCAGCCGGGTTATTCACATTTTCGCCTTCGATGCCGAAAACGCGTATGTTTTCCGCCGAATCGTTGACGTAAACGCAATTCGGGCGCAAACTGCCGGCGCCGACCGGAACTTCCTTGACGGCGATGTAATATTCGTTCGGGACAATCGGCGCGTCGCCGCCGACGTAACAGAACGGCGCCATCACGCCCAAATCGTAATACAGGGCGTTGCGTAATTTCGGAATTTCGGCGCGAAACCGCGCGCCTTCGGGCGTTGTTTTATCGACCAGGTAAGTCAGTTCACGGCTCACGACAACTGCCATCGGTACGGTAAAGCTCATCTGTACATCGCCCGTGTCGCTCGCGCCCTGCGCCGGCTGCGGCATTTCGCCCGCCCCGATAGACCGCTGCTGACGGCGATGGAGCAGGTAACCGACTCCCAGTGTCGCGATGCCGACGGGCGCGAAAATCAGGAAGCTCGAAAAGCTCCACGGCGAAAGCAGAAGAATAATTCCGCCCGCGATAAAAACCGGCGTCGGCGAGACAAAGAGCTGTTCGAGGATGTCCGTTCCGACGTTTGAAGTTTCGTCGTGCGACGAAACGCGCGTGACGACAATGCCGGCGGAAAGCGTGACCATCAGCGACGAAATAATTGCCGCCAGACCATCGCCGAAAGTCGCAATCGTGTAGGTGTGCGCGGCTTCCGAGAACGGCAATTTATGAACCATAACGCCGGTCGCCAGCCCCGCGACGATATTGACGAGCGCAATGATAATGGTACAAATCGCATCGCCTTTGACGAACTTCATCGCGCCGTCCATCGCGCCGTGCAGCTGAGATTCCTTACCGAGCTCGACGCGCATCGCCCGCGCCTGTTCCTGCGTTATCAAGCCCGAACGCAAATCGGCGTCAATCGCCATCTGCTTGCCCGGCATTGCGTCCAGAGTAAACCGCGCCGCAACTTCCGCGACGCGCTCCGAGCCCTTGCTGACGACGATAAACTGGACGACGAGAATGATAATAAAAATCACCGCGCCGGTAATCAGACTCGATTCCGCCGTGATTTCTCCGAGGAATTTAATGACCGAACCGGGATCGCCTTTCGATAAAATATTGCGCGTCACCGAAACGCTCAATGTCAGCCGGAAAATCGTCGTCAAAAGCAAAATCGTCGGGTAGGAAGTAAGCTGGACGGGGGAATTGATGAAAAACGAGGTGACCAGAATCGTAATCGAAATCGCCAGATTTATGACAATCAAAACCGATACGGCTTCCGGCGGCAGAGGGATAAAAAGCGCGCCGACCGCGAGCAGAAGCGTTACCGGCAGCATCAAATCCTTATACTTTGCCAGCGTTGCCGCGAGCCCGCCCGGACCGAAAAGCGAGTTAAAATTCAGCGGATTGCCGATTGCTTTCATTTCCCAAAAATCCTTTATTTAAACTTTATCAGGCTAATTTTAACAATTCTTTCACGATTATTAAAAGGTTTTGTTGCGGAAGGTTTAATACAGTTCCAGAATCATATAAATAACCGCCGCCGTAATCAGCGTGCCGATTGCCATAATAATTATTTCGGTTACCGTAAAATACCCGAAAATATTTCCTTTGCGCGCCGGTTTTACGGCTGCTGAAGAAATTTTGCCGGTGTCAATCAAATCCGACTCGTCAATTTCGCGCGCGCCCGCATCGGTTGCGGTTTCATCGAGCAGAATCGGCGGCGGCAGTTCTTTCGGCAGAATCGAATCGAGAATCAGAAGTGCGGTCGGTTCGTGAAATTTGATGACGGTTTCGAGATTAAGCCGCGCGGTTTCTTTTGATTGGAGAAAGATTTTATCGTCGTTTTTCAGACGGCGCGGTTCCCCCAGAGTTTCGTCGTTGAGCCAAACGTCGCCCTTCTTCACCGGATAAAGCACGACGCCGCTCCAATCTTTGCGAATTTGGGCACGCGGTATTTCAACGTCGCCGCCCTCGGGCAAAATCACGCACTCGCCCGTTTCCGTCCAGCCGAGCCACAGCTCTTCCGATTCGACATAGACGCGGTTCTCGGTGCCGTCCGACGCCTTGATTAAAAAGTAAAACTTTTCTTCCGAACGAAGATTTTCCAGAACGTCGCTCAGGCTGCGCTCGGTTTTTTCCGTCATTCCGGTGGTGTGAATTCCGCCGGGCGCCGGGCGGGTCGGCAGATTTTCCTGAATTTCTGCCGAATAAGCAGTCGTTTCCGCCGCTCGCCGGTCGCCGTTTCCTTCCGATTCAGGCGTCAGCGTGTAGCCGTCAATCTTGATTTCATCGCCGAATTTGAGATGGTGCAGCGCGCCCTGCGGCAAATTTTCGCCGTTCACGGCAGTGCCGTCCGTGCGGCAGAGCAGGGTCATCGTGTCGTCTTCACAAACGATTACGAATTGTTCGGGCGCGATTTTTTCGTCTTTCAGTTCGATGGTCGCCGAAGAATCGTTCCCGACGGTGATGATGCCGTTTGCGGGAATTTCCTGCGTGAGTTCGGGAAGAATTTCCTTCCGTCTTTTGACCAGTAATCTTTTCGCCATTCAAACTTATCGAAACCTTTGACAAATAATTCTGTTATAAAAGATATTATCATATAGCGGGTTTCGGCAGACAGCAGACGCCCGGTTCGAGGGGTCTTAAATCCCGATTATTGGACTCTAAAAATATGCCGGACCAAAAAAATATAAATGATTTAACGAGCGCCCCGGACGGCGCTCACGATTTATCGAAATTATTCGATTACCCGTCCGTCGGCGAGCTTTTCAGCAGCGGCGACACGCGGCGGTTTGACGAATTCTGCGCGCGGCTCGGCGAAACGCGCGCGAGTCTCGAAAGAATCGTCCGGTACGGCTCGCGCGACGAAGCGACGCGGGCGACGCGCGCCTTAAAGGCGGTCGAAACGACGCTCGAATTCCTGCAAAATCTTCAAAAAATGCGGCACACCGCGCAAAAATAATATTTCTCAAAAAAATCAGGAAACTTTTTTTTAACTCGGACGATAATGTTGTTTAAGTAAAGAAATCTTTTGACTTAGACCTTCGGTGCACGCGTTTTTAACTTTTTATAAGGAGAGGTAATTTGCGTTATGGCAGACGACACGATGATTACGCCGGTGAAAACCGAAACCCTTCCGCCGGTGGCGACCGTTTTTCCGGAAATAGATGTCCAGCAAAGAACAAAGGAACCCAATAAATTCCTCAAGGTTCTCGGCGGCGTCGCGAGCACGGCACTGAATTTCGTCGCGCCGGGCTTGGGCGGAATTCTCGGCAACGTCATCGGCGGCAGCGGCGGCGCGTCCTCCGGCTCGTACACCGCCTTGATGGAACAGCAGCGCCAGTTTGAGGAAATGCAGCGTTATAACCAGATTTCCAGTTCTTTGCAGCAGCGCCAGCAAAACCAGATGCTTAACCAGCAGCAGCAGAATTCGATGCAGCTGATCAGCGTTCAGCATCGCGTCGGGATGCAGGCGCAGGAATTTACGACCGTTTCAAATCTTTTGAAAACACGCCACGACTCTGAAATGTCGGCGGTCAACAATATCAAGTCGTAAATTCCAAAAAAGATTTTTTAAGTTTCGGCAAAAGTTCAATTGTTTATCTACAAAAAAAAACAATGCCATTTCGTCTTAACTTTTGCCGAATTAATTTTTTATGACGATAGCCGAGATTCCGGTCAGCAGCGAAGAATTGCGCGTCATGCTTGAAACGGGTTACATCCTGCGCGAAGCCGCCAAATTCGAACAAGCGGAAGCGATTTTTCGCGGTGTGATGGAGTTTATGCCCGAATCGGACGTTCCGCAGGTCGGGCTGGGCACGGTTTTTCTGCAAATGGGCGATTTCAGCGCGGCGGAAGAGATTTGCGAAAAGGCGCTCGAACAGAATCCGGACAGCCTTTACGCCCGCGTTCATTATGCCGAAGCTTTGCTTTTCGGTCGCCAGCGCAGCCGCGCCGAATCGGAGTTAAGGGAAATCATCAGCGGCAGCCCGGATTCGCCGCACAGCCAGACGGCACAGGCACTGCTCGACGCGGCTGATTTGATTTCGCCCGGTTAAAGGATTCCTCCACGATACTTCATGTGACTCTAGTGCTTCTCTTCTTGGCGGGATTTCTTCGTTTCATAGAAATCCCGCCCTTTTTTTATTTAATCCACGGGACGAATACGGATAAATACCGGTATTTTTTGATTAATTCCATAAAATCCCAGGTCCACGCGAAGCGGAATGTTTCAGTAGGTAATTTTTCTTACCGGAGCTCTCTTAAAACCCGTGATTTGGTCGGCGATTCGTCGAGTATTTCGAGGATTTTAGCGAGCCATTGCACATTTGTTAATTTTTCGGCGGGCACGTAAAAATTGCTGCCCAGTTCGTTCAACGCCGCGTTTAATTCCGTATCATCGAGCGACAAAGCAAGCAATTCGGCTAATTCTATTCTGACGCGGTTCACTGCCGGGAGCGGATTGACGGCTTTGAAATGCCGGACGACCGCCGCGAAATCCGGTTTTGTCGATTCCCAGCGATAATCCGCCGACCAGCCCTGATAAAAATATCCGCCGAAGAATTGGTAAAGCTCTGGAAATTTGAACCGGTAATTACTCACCTTTTTTTGTGGTGAGATTTATTTTACCAGAAATGATTTGAGAAAATGCCAGCCCTGCACCGAGCCGTCGCGAACGAGCACGAAACGCGCCGTCGTTGCCGTAAAAACCGACTCGCTGCCGCGCTCGACGACCACGCCGACCGGTTTGTCGAAATCGAAATCTTTGACGAACCGGTGATTTCCGCTTTCGAGCCAGGCGAGGAGGTCGTCGTGATGAAGATTGATAAAATTATCGCGCGCCTGCCGCGCGTCGTCCGGATTGTGAAAAGCGGACGCCGATTTATCGTAAACCAGCGCGGGGTTGAATTCCAGAAATTGGCGCAGGCTTCCCGCCGTCGCCTCTTGGGCGTGAAGTTTATTTATCTGCGCCCTCGATTCATCCGTGTCATCGACGGCTGAAAGCGCGGGGGCGGCGTGAAAAATATTTCGTTCCTTTTGCAGAATATTTTTTTCCGGTGCGGCTTCGCCGAGAGCCTTCTCGCCCGCCGGAATCAGCTGGTTGATAAGCTCATAAATCTGCGCCAGCGCGAGCGAGCGGCTCACCAAACCGCTCTCATTGGTCGTCTGCGCGACGAGACTGATAGTGGCAAGCAAAACGCCCAGCTCGTTGTTGGCGAGCAGGATTTTGACGAATTTCTGCACTGCCGAATCGAGATTCGCGGTCGTTTTTGCCGCCGCTGTATCGGCAATCAGAGTTTTCACCAGTTGACCGACATCGCGCAGCGCCGTCATCGAAATTGCAGGCGGCAGAACGCTCGATTTTGCCGCCAAGAGGTTTCTGATTTCCGACGCTTTTTCGCTCGGAACAATCAGCCCGCGCGCGAGCAAAAAGGCGTCGAGAACTTCTCTCGGCTGGTGGTGTTGAATGGGCGCAAGCGCTTTTTCAGGAAGATGCTGCGGCAGCAAATCGACGGCGACTTCCATTTTTTCATTGATATTCAGATGCTTGAAATGCAGCGCTCTTAAATCCGCCGTTTTAAAAATTGCCGCTTTGGAGGCTTGAACATTTTCCCGTAATTCGCGTCCGATTTCCTTTGAAATTTCGTGAATCAGCTTGTGATTCTGCCGTGAATTATCGAGCAGAGACAACGCGCGGCGGCTCACCGTTTGGAATAGTTGATTGACTTCGCGCGGCAAATTCACCGCCGGATGATTAAAGCCGCGCGTCGAATTATTGAAAGTCCGGCTGCTTATCAGACGATTTAGCGTGTTATGGCTGAGGTAAACGTCGTTCTGCCGCAAAATCTGGTTGACGACATTGCGAATCACGCCCGTGGGCTGATTGCCGTTCGCGCGCAAGCTTAAATCGACCGAAAACCGAGTGCCGAAAGCGTTCTGATTATTTATCCGCGGATTGCGCACGGTGGAACCCGGCGCGTTGTTGTGCGGTCCGCCGTGATTGCCGTTGCCGTTCGGCGGCGCGATAATCGGCGGCGTCTCGATAGTTGTTTGATTGCCTTTCGTGTCGGTCGGCAGAATCACAATCGGCGGCGTTTCGACCGGTTCCGGCGGAACTTGCGATTTTTGCTGCCCGCGACCGTTTAAAATTCCCTGACGCGAACTTTTCACGTCGCCGTTTTCGCCGCGCGCCGCCGTTTTCAGAAGCGCCGCGCCTTCGCCGATGTCCGCATTTTTCGTGCGTTTATTTGGAGCAGGCGGCGCAGCGTGCTCCTCCTGAACGTCTTTTGCCAAACCGGGCGGCGCGGAATTATTACCTGCCTTTACTTGATTTTGATGCGATTGGTCGGCGTCGCCGGCTTGTTCTGCGGGGCGCGAATGATTCGGATTTTTCGTGTAATTTTCGTTGACGCTCTCAAAAATGTCTTTGCTTTGCGTATCGGAAATCCGCCGCGCCGCGCCGCCGGCGTTGACATTCGCCTTCAAAGCCCCGCCAACGCTGACCTGCGCGTTAATTCCACTGTTATTTACGGGGTTTGCCATAATTCTTCTAAATCTCAGGTCTCAAGTCAGTTTAATAACCGGAATTTTTGCGCCGGGACCCGGGACTGAATCAACGATTTTTTCTCGTCTGTTGTTGAAATTATCGGCAGGTTCCCGGAAAAGTTTCCTGCGAACTATAAATTTTATGGTTTGAACAAATTAACTGCCCGAATGCCGAAAACGGACAGCCGACAACTGAAAAAGCGGACAAAATTATCAGCGCCCGGTTATTCCGAAGAAAATTAAAATTGGTCGGGATTTATTGATTTGAAAGCACGCCAATCATCGCGAGCCGCTGGCGCAGGCGATTGACGGCTTTTGAGTGCAGACGCGAAACCCACGATTTATTGACGCCCATTTTTTTGGCAAGCTCGGTGGTGGAAAGATGACGGAAATAAAGCGATTCGATAATTTCGCGTTCTTTTTCCGGCAGCTCGCGAACGGTTTCGCGGACGATTTTAATTGTTTCCGAGAACTCGACCGAAACATTCGGCAGCTCGCGCGAGTCGGCAAGGTCGGGCGCGTTTTCTTCGCTGAGTGAAAGCAAATACGCCGGAATCAGGGAATCGACAAACTTTTCGACCGCGCCGATTTCGTCGTCGACCGAACCCGCCGGCGTTTCCATCTCGTCGGCGGACGCCGTCTGCACCAAATCGTTGAGCACCGATTCGCGGCGCACCCACGCCTCGTTCGGCGTGCGCGTCAGGATTCCCATCTGCCGCAGCCCGTCGAAAATCGCGCCCTTGATGCGGTAATATGAAAACGTCACGAACGAAACCTTGCGGCGCGGGTCGTAGCGCTCGGCGGCTTCGAGCAGTCCGACCATCCCGTAACCGACCAGCTCTTCAAAATCGATGCGCACCGGAAAGCTCTGCGAAACCTGTTTGGCGATCGAGAAGACGTACGGGCGATAGCGTTCGACAAGCTCGTCACGGTCAGTAAACGCCGTCTGCGCGGCAATCGGGTTTTCGGGATTTTGTTCAGCCACAAATAACTTCTGAATTTAACGGTAACTCATTTTCGCAAAAAAATTCAAAGCGCTGTTTTCGTAAAATGTTTTGTTATAAAATTGTTCTCGTAAAATTTTTCGGCAACTTATTAAAATGTTATTATCATCTGTAAATCATAATAACCGAATATTAACAGCTAAGGTCAACCGGTTCGGTTAAAACAAATATTAAGAGTGACGAAAAAATATCGTTTGGAGACTGTCCTGGGAATCCGCAGCCGCGCGCGCGAAGAAGCGGCGCGCCGGGTCGCGCTCAGGCTTGAGCAGATGCAGGCGGCGGAAGAAGAATTAAATCGCCGCCAGAAAAAACTGCAAGCCTGCTACGAGCAGCAAAGTAAAGCCCAGGCACAGATGAACGAAGAACTAATCGGCGGCATACAGGCGCGCGGCATCCTCGCGCATCAAAATTTTCTGAACGATTTGCGGGCGCTCGAAATCGATTTACAGGCGGCGGTCGAAAAACAGATTCAAGCGGTCGCGAAAGCCGAAAAGGAACTCGAAACGGCGCGCGAAAAATTAACTGAATCGGCGCGCGATTTGAAATCCATCGAAGTTCACAAGGCGAATTGGCGGGCGGCTGAGCAAAAGGAGAAATCGCGGCGGGAACAAAAAATCAGCGACGAAATCGGCGCAATTCTACACGGACGGCGCGAGAATTCGTAAAAGGCGCGTAGAAATTCGCGAAAGGGTTGCTCTGAGATAAGTTAAAATATTATTATCGTTGTTACTGGAAACAAATTCTTGTTTGAAAAAAGCCGGTAACAAGCCAAACAAAATTTCCGACTCATTCGCGCCGAGAAGCGCGCCGGATGAAATTTTAAAGATTGTTATGACGGAGAAAAAGGAACAAATAATTCAGACGGCGCGCCCGACGGTCCGAACCGAGGATGATTTGCGTCTTTTGCCGTTCGCCGTCGCCGGTTTGGTTTGTTTTACGATTGCCGTCGTTTTAGGAACCGGCAGCTGGTTGGTTTTAGGTTCGCGCGACCGGTATAAAATCACTCCGACGGCGGAAACGAGCCTGCCGTCAAACGTTCCCGAAAAGCCGGAAATCGCCCTTAAAACCGACGCCGCGCCGACGACCAATACGGAGCCGAATCCGCCTTCTCCGCTCGTTAACGAAAAACCGCTGCCGGCGGGCGTCCTCGAAGTTCCGGGCGGTGAAATCGCACTCGGCGGCGGCGAAACGAAATTGCCGATTCAGCGCGCGATTGTCAAAGATTTCTTGATTGCCGAAACGGAAGTAACCAACACCGAATACGCCGAATTTCTTAAGGCGACCAATCACGCCGCGCCGCCGGGCTGGAAGGAAAACGAATTTCCCGCCCGCACGGAAAACTTTCCGGTGACGAACGTTTCCTATGCGGACGCCGTCGAGTTTTGCAAGTGGCTGGAGAAAAAAATCGGTCTGCCCGTCCGCCTGCCTTCGGAAGCCGAATGGGAGCTGGCGGCGCGCGGCAGCGGCGGAAATAAATATCCGTGGGGCAATGATTGGAGAAAAGAAGCTGCGAACTCGAAAGAATCGGGCGGCAAAGTCGCCCCAGTCAAAAGTTTCCCGCTCAACCGCTCGCCGTTCGGCGCGTTCGATATGGCGGGCAACGTCTGGGAATGGACCGCGGACCGCGTCGGCAAAAACGAGGAAGTGACCGACGAGGAAGTAAAAAAGGCGCTCGCCGACGGGCAGGTTCTGCGGGTCGTCAAGGGCGGTTCGGCGCAAACGCCCCGGGCGCAGATTTCGGCGCAGGCGCGCTACGAAATTCCCGAAAACACGCGCGTCGGTTCGGTCGGATTCCGGTATGTCGTCGAGCGGCGCAGGTAGCCCGGCAGATTTTGATGTATGATGAGAAACACCAGCACAACGAGGAGGATAAATTTCCTGATGTTTAGAACAAATACGCTTTCGAAAATTACCCGTAAACTGATTCAAACATCCGTTATTGCGCTCGTTTTGGCTTTTGGTGCAAATGTTTTCGCGGTCTTCGGTCAGGACGATTTGCGCGACACCGTCTATGGCAACCAGAAAAAAACCGCACAAGAGAAAAAATCCAAGAAAAAGCCGAAAACCACCGTTGCGAAAAACAATTCCTCGACCAATAAAAACGCGGCAGCCGTAAAAAAAGCGACGCCCAAAACTTATCTCGACGTGACGTTTGTCGCCAATCAACCGGCGGTCGAAGTTTTCCTGAACGAAAAAACTATCGGCGTGACGGACGACAAACTCCGGCTGTCGAAGAAACTGGCGGCGGGCGAATATCTTTTAATGGCAAAAAATAAACGCCAGGTGCTGCTGTCCAGCAAAAGAATCAGCGTCAGTGCCGACCAGACGACCTTTAAACTGTTCGAGGAATTCGTTCCGAAATCTGCTCCGACAATCGAAAAACCCGTCGAGACGGAAGAAAAATCCGACGTTCAAAAAATGGTCGAAGCAAGCGGGCAGGTCAAGAAAATCTTAGAAAATTACGCTAATCCGGCAACTACCGATACGGTCACTCCGGACGATTGGCAGGTGGTTTTCCAAGCCGCGCAGGGCGGACATCTGCAAGGCTACACGGCGGTTCAGATCGAAGCGCAGCGCTGGTTCGCGTCCGGTCAAATCGAGCTTGCCAAAGGCGAATACATGAACGCTTTCACCGCCTTCAACAAATCGCAGGAATTTATGCCGACTTCGGCGCTGCCGTTTTACGGACTCGGCAACACGTATTTTGCCAACCAGAAATATGCCGACGCGCAAAAGCTTTACCTGAAAGCGCTGCAAATTGACCCGAAAATGGCGATGGGCTATAAAAAGCTCGGCGACACGCAGCGCATCCTCGGTCGCGAAAAAGAAGCGATTGCGGCTTACAAAAACGCGATTCAATTCGGCTACAATACGCTCGAAACAAGGTTTTGGCTCGGCACTCTGATGCTCGAAACCAAGCAAATCGAGGAAGCTATCAAAGAACTCGAAGCGGTCGCCAAGGAAATGCCGAAAGCGGAAGTTTTTATCAGCATCGGCAACGGTTACGAGAAATTGAAACGCGACGTGAGCGCGATTGACGCATATCAAAAAGCGATTGACGCCGACCCGAATTCGGCGATTGCCTATTACGAGCTGGCGGACGTTTACCAGAGCCAGCGCGAATATACAAAGGCGAAGGAAGCCTATGAAAAAGCCATCGCGCTCGACCCCGAAGGCAAAATCGTTAATAAAACTGAAGCGCAGAAAAAATTAAAAGAGACTTCAAACAAAATCAACAAATAAAAGGCGGCAAGCGCTATGAAAGTCGAAGCGTCGAAAAATAATTCGGTCGAGCGGAAAGAAGCGAAAAACGTTTTTAAGACCGAAGAGAGCGTCTTTAATTCGTCAAATTCGCCCAAAATCACCGAAAAAGTACCGACTCCGGGCGCGTTTGCCAAAATCCTGGAAGAAACGCGCCGGGAAAACGCGAAAAACAATTCTTCGCTCCCCAAAAACGGTTCCGCCGAACACGATTCAAAAACTTCCGAAGCGGAGCGCGACGAAAAAACCAGCCGCGCCGTTGACGAGAAAAAAGAACTCGAAGAACGCGGCGGCAAAAAAGGCGACGGCGATGCGCGCCACAACGGCGAGGAGAATCAATCGCCCGGACTCGCAGTTTTACATCTTCTAAATGCCGCCGATATGGACGCGGACGCACCGGCGGCGCGTTCGATTCTCCACGTTGCCGATTTGGAACGAATCGTGGCGTGCATCCGCGGCGAAACTTTTCAGAATCAAAAACAGGTCGTTATCGCGCTGAAAAATTCCGTCCTGCAGGGCTTGCAAATCAAACTGACGCTTGAAGCGAACGGCAAAGTCAAAGCCGAATTCCTGGCGGCGGGCAAACAAATCAAAAAGCAGCTCGAACAGAGAAAAAACGAGCTTTCCAAAATTCTTCATAATCGCTCGGCGCTGTTTTCGGAAATAGAAATCGACTCTCAAAACGCGGGCGAGCAAGACTAACTTTTTGCAAATTCCGAGGCGCTCTGCTTTAATTACACACAAGTTTATGTCAATCCTGATTGCCGAAGACAACGCCGTGCAGCGCCGTTATTTGAGCGAAATTCTGCTGCGCGAATTCCCTGCTCACGCGCCCGTTATCGAAGCCGAAAACGGTGAGGCAGCCGTTAAATCAGCGCTCGAACGTCGCCCGTCGCTGTGCATTCTGGACATTCAAATGCCCGAAATTTCGGGCGTCAAGGCGGCGAAAACCATCTGGCGCGAATACCCGGAAGCGAGAATTATTTTCTGGACGCAGTTCCCGCACGAAGTTTACATCAACGAAATCCGCAAGATTATCCGCAATCTGAAACCGCAGCCCGCCTACGGGTTTATCCATAAAAACAATCCCGAATCGCGCTTTTTGCGGTTTGTCGCAACCGTTCTCGAAGACGGCGCGGACATGATTGACCCGTCGTTTAAGGACGCGTTCAAGCGCCCGCTGCTGACCGAATTCGAATCCGAAGCCTTACGTTTTCTCGCCCTCGGGCTTTCAAACTGGGCGATTGCCCGCAAATGCTCGCTCTCGATGCGCGGCGTCGAAAGCCGGCTGGCGAATTTGTACGAAAAACTATTCGTCAGCCTGTCCGAAGGCACGACGCAGGAAAATTACGACAAGCTGGCGTTTAACGTCCGCACGCGCGCGTTTTTCGAGGCTTTGCGGCGCGGGCTAATCAACAGCGAAGAACTCGAAGCGGCAGAAAAAGAGTTAAAATCGTGGATTGAACGCGACCGCAGTCGCTTCCGCGAAGAACAGCAGAAGTAATCTATCCTTTCACCATCGGTAACCGAAATTATCAGCCGATAGTTTTCAGCGAGCAGCTATTTCGGAAGGTTTTATTTCAGATAAACAAAAATGCAAATGTTGGAAAAATCAAAAATAAAGCTCTATTTTTTGATTGGTGTTTTTCTTTTTTGCCTCTTTTTATCGTCGCTTTCACTGCTTTTCGCGCAATCGCGTCCGAACTCCGAAACGCTCGCGCCCCCTGAAGCGCAGGATGCGGAAACGATGCTCGCGCTGCTCTTGTCGGACAAAACCCGCAACCTGCATCAATGGAGCACCATCAGCCAGTTTCACGGGCTGCCGTCCGAACGCGTCAACGCCATCGAGCAGACGCCGGACGGAATTATGTGGTTTGCGACCGATTCCGGCTTGGCGAAATTCGACGGTCGCCGCGTGCAGAGCGTTTCGCCCGAAAACTTTTCGAATAAAAGGATTTTAGCGCTCAAAACAGACCAAATTGGCGGGCTCTGGATCGGCACGGAAAAAGGCGCGTTTCGATTCTTTAACAATTCGTTTCTGCCGATTTCGCAAACCGCCGATTTTGCTATCAATTCAATTGTTTCCGCCGTTCCGGCAGAAAACAAAATTTTTCTTTTCGCCCAGCCCGATTCGAAATCCGGTGAGTTTATTATGGAAATCAGACAAAACTCCGAAGGCAATTGGTCTGCTTATTACAGCGCCGAAAAAGTATTGAAAGTAGAAGAACCGAATATTCCGCCGAACCAAATCCGCGAAAAAGTCGGCGCTATCAGTTCGACCGCTTATGATACGGACGGAAACTTTTGGGTCGGCACAAAAGGAAACGGCGTTTATTTTTATCGCGGCGCCCAGCAGATTTCGCATTACACGCTCGAAAACACGGCTGGCGGACTGCGCTCGAACGAGATTCTGTCGATTTTCGTCGACCGCGAAAACGTCATCTGGTTCGGCACTATCAAAGGCATCTCGCGTTTCGACCCGAACTCGCCCATGAGCGAGCAGTTTGCCGTCGGCACGAACAGCAATTTTATTCGGACGATTTACCAGTCGAAAGACGGAAAAATCTACGCCGGAACGCAGGAAGGCTTGTTCGTCAGCGAAGCCGTCGGCAATTGGAAAGCCGTCGAAGGCTTTGAAAAACGCCGCATTTATTCAATCGCCGAAAATTTTCGGGGCAATCTGCTGTTGGGAACGTCGCGCGGTTTGTTTTTCTATCCGCCGGTCGCGAACGAAGCCGTAAAAACCAGCCCGAAACCGCCGGACAGCGCGGCGAACGACACCGAAAAACAAACACCGACGGGCAGCATTCGCGCCATTCAAAGCTTTCAAAACCAAATATTCTTAGGCGTTTTCGGGCAGGGCTTGGCGCGGCTCGAAAACGCCGCTTTTGCGCCGCTCGCCAATAATCCGACGGAAGTTTTGAACGTCACGACCTTAAAATCCGACGGCGCGCGGCTCTGGATTGGAACTGCCGGAAACGGCGCTTTCTATTATGACGGGAACAAATTTGCTTCCGAGCCGGCGCTCGAAAATCTCAAAGGCAAAGCGATTTGGGCAATCGAAGGGACTCCGGAAAACGGCTTCTGGTTCGGCACGGAAAAGGGTCTTTTTCTTTACCGGAACGCGGAGCTGACGGCGGTCGATACCGATTTGGACGTGCGCGCCGTCGCGCTTTCGGCGGACGGCAACGGCGTCTGGTGCGCGACCGAGAAAAACGGTCTCGTGCGTTTCGCGGAAGACGCGAATTTCGGCTGGATTTCGTCGCGGCTCGATGTCGAACAGGGTTTGCCGTCGCAGAAGGTTTTCAGCGTTTTTCGTCAAACAGGCGATACGCTGCTGATCGGCACGACGCGCGGTGTCGTCCGTTACAAAACGCCGAAAACAAAGCCGCTGCTCGTTGCGACACGCATTCTCAGCCGCCGCCTGCACGCGCCGGAAGAGTTGAAATCGCCGCTCGTCCTCGAATATCCGCAAAATACTCTGACGGCGGAAGTTTCGGCAATCAATAGCCGCACATTTCCCGAACAGTTTCAATATTCTTTTATCCTGAAGAGCGTCAAAGGCGTTGTTTTACGTAAAAAGTTCGGCTCCGACGCGCAATTTCTCATGGAAAATCTTCCCGCCGGCAATTATACGGTCGAAATTCGCGGTTTCGACAAAAATCTAATCGCTTCCGACCCGCTCGTTTTCGAGTTAAAGGTCGAAAAAACGCCTTTTCCATGGATTACTCTGGCGCTCACGGTTTTGCTTCTTCTGGCTTTAATCGCTTTGAGCTGGGCGATTTTGTCGCAGCGCAAAATCTTTCAGAAAAGCTCGGAATTAAAGCAGGCGAACCGCGAACTTAACGCGGCAAGGATGGATTTAGCCAACGAAGCCGAACGCGAACGGCGGCGCATCTCGCAGGATTTGCACGACCAGACGCTTGCCGATTTGCGGCACCTGCAGCTTTTGACCGACAAAATTTCGGAATCCGAAAAGGCGGCGGAAAACTCCAGAATAATCCGTGACGAAATCGAAAGCGTCTCGCAGGAAATCCGCCGGATTTGCGAGGATTTAAGTCCGTCCGTGCTGGAAAACATCGGTTTTGCGGCGGCGCTCGAATGGGCTTTGACGAATTCTCTACCGGCGGGCGGCGGCGAAAAAAATATCGAATACGAATTCTTCGCTGCCGAAAACCTGGAAGAAAATCTGCCGCTCTCGCACGCCGAGCAGATTCAGATTTACCGCATCGCGCAGGAAGTTTTAAATAATATCTCGCGCCATTCCGAAGCGATGCACGTTAAAATGACGCTCGAAAAATCGGCGGAAAACGCGCTTGTTTTGAAAATCGAAGACAACGGCAAGCATTTCGATTTTGAAAAAGCCGTCAAGCGCGAAGGACGCGGGCTTTCAAACATCAAGGCGCGCGCCAATCTCATCAAAGCCGAATTCTCGTTTGCCGCAACAGCGAGCGGCGGAACGATTTTCAGCTTAAGAAAACAATTCGATAAAACTGTGGAATCCCACAGCTAAATTCTGCAATCGACACACAAACCTGACCGCAGTCGCGCTCCTCCAGACGGTTTGTTTGCACGTATTTTGAGCAATGCGTTTCAAACGATAATCGCTCGATGAACTTTCTCGCCAGCCGCAAAACCTCTGTTAAAGCCCGCCTGCCAAAGCCTGCCCGCGTGTTGATATTTGCTGCGGTATTGAGTCTTTTTGCGGTTTTCACGCTTCTCGTATCGGAAGCCGGACTCATTTACCGCCGAACTGAACAAACTCTCGAAAATGAACGCCTTAAACAATCAAAACAAACGGGCATTTCATTTTCGAGAGTTCCCCTCGCGCCGCATCCGAACAAAAACGTCCAAATAATCCAAAACGCGCGCAGCGTTCGAAGCGTCGCGAATTACAAAAACTCACTGTTTGCCGCAACCGGCGGCGGATTATTGCAATTAGCGGACAACGGCGAGATTTTGCGCCGCTTCACGGTTCTCGAAGGCTTACCCGAAAGCGATTTGACAGCGCTTGCGGTCTTCGCCGATAAACTTTTCATCGGCACGAAATCGAAAGGTTTAATCGGTTTCGACGGCGAACGGTTTGAAGCCTTTCGGCTCGAAAACCACGAAACCAAATCAATCACCGCGCTTTTTTCCGACCCGAACGCGCTGCTTGTCGGAACTTTGGCGGGCGGGCTGCTGGAATTTGACGGCGGCAAAATCACCGAAATCAAGACGCCGGACGCATCAATCGAACACGTTACATTTCTGCGCCGCGAGACTGACAATTTGATTGTCGGAACTTTCGCGGACGGTCTCTGGATTCGCCAAAATCAAATCTGGAAACATTTCACGACCGCCGACGGTTTGTTTTCAAACCGCATCGTCGGAGCTGATATTTATGATAAAAATCTCTTCGTCGCCGCCGATTTGGGCGTTTCCGAAGCCGCTCTGGACGAGCTTTTACAGGAAAATCAAGCGCGCTTTCGCCAAACATTCGCGCTGTCGGCGCTTTCCGCGCTGACTGTCGAAAACGACAAACTTTATCTCACGAAAGACGACGGCGAGCTGTTTGAATTTGCCGCCGGGCGCGCGAATCAGGAAGCCGCGCGCCTGCAGAAAATAGACTTTCGAGCGCCCGCCAAACTCCAAGCCGCTATGCTTTACAAATCGAACGACGCACTCTGGCTTTTGAGCAGTCAAGGCGTTTGGAAAAGTAAAATTGCGGGCAAACAGGAAATTTCGCTTGCCGGGTTTACAAAATTTGCGGACGAAAACGAGCTTTCCGACAACAATATTTCGGCGTTAGCCGTCGACGCGGACGAACGGCTCTGGATTGGAACTTTCCGCAGCGGAATCGACGTTTTCAACGGCAGCGGCAAAAAGCTGAAACATATCGAATCGGAAACCGTGCGCGAAATCAATTTTTTAACCCGCTCGGCAGAAAATAATGAAATGTTAGCCGCGACAAACGGCGGCGCGGCGCGTTTCGACGCCGATTTCAGAGAGTCGCCGTTCGCCGAAAACGCCGAATTGCCGAGCCGTTTAGTGACGCAGGTTTCGACTTTCAAAGACGAAAAAAATCCGTTAACGGCAGTTTCAACCGCCAAAGGTTTATTGCTCAAAGAGGCGCGCACGCGCCGCGCTTTTTCGAGCGTCAACGGCTTGCCCGCGAACAGCGTTTTTTCGACGCTGTTCGCGCGAAACTCACTTTTCGTCGGCACGATGAGCGGCTTGGCGCAAATCGAAGCCGGCAAAGTCGCGCGCGTTTTCAAAACTTCCAACTCGGAGCTTAAAAACAACTGGATTTCGGCGCTTTGTCTGGCGGGCGAGCGCATCTTTATCGGCACCTACGGCGGCGGAATTTTCGAGCTGCTGCCGTCGGGCGAAATCCGCAGCTTTGAATCGGAAACAGGCAAGTTTGTCGTTAACCCGAACGCGCTCGCCTCGGACGGCGAACGGCTTTTCGCCGGAACGCTCGAAGGCGTCCGCGTGCTCGATTTAACGACGCAAAAATGGTCGCGGCTGAGCGACGTTGTGCCGTCCGAAATGGTGCTTTCGATTACCGCCGCGCGCGCGAATGTTTATTTCGGAACGACGAACGGAATTGCGCGAATCAACAAAAATTTCTGGACTGAAAATTAACAATGAAAATCTTTTTCTGCCTTTTGTTATCGCTTTTTCTCGCCTTCGCGGCGGGCGCGCAAACCGGCGTTTTGATTCCTTTGCCGAAAGATAAGCCGGACGAAAAGATGCTTTCAATCGACACGATGAACGTCAGCCTGTGCGTCGACAATCAAACCGCGACCGTTCATGTGACGCAGATTTACGAAAATCATACCGCGCAGACCTTAGAGGGAAAATTCGTTTTCGCTTTGCCGGAAACTGCCGCCGTCTCGGATTTTGCGGTCTGGGACGGCGCGGCGCGAATTCCGGGCGTGATGATGGAACGCCGCCGCGCAAACGAGATTTACGGCGAAATCAAAGCGCGCGCCGTCGACCCCGGAATTTTGCAGATGGACGACGAGGCGGGCGGCAAAACCGTTTTTTCGGCGCGCGTTTTCCCGATTCCGCCCTTCGGCACGAAACGCGTGGAAATTTCCTACACGCAGAATCTAGCGCTCGAAAATTTCTCGTCGCACCTTGTTTTTCCGCTGAAAAGTTCGTACGGCGAAGCGCAGCGGGTCAGAAATTTTTCGCTCAACGTCTGCGCTTACAGCGAATTTCCTTTCACCTCGCTGAATTACGACGCGCAGAATTTCCCTCTGCAAATTACCAAACAAACCGCGAACGAATTCGCGGGCGAATTCGGAGCGGAAAATTATGTATTGAACAACGATTTTTCAATCGATTACTCGGTAAAAACCGCGAGCAGCTTGCTTTCCTTTATCGCCTTCCGCGCGCCCGAGCAGATTTCCGCCTTCGAGCTTCGCAACCCGGCACTGGCGAAAAAAAACGCCGACGGCTATTTTGAAATGCGCGCCGTTTTTAACGAAAATTCGGCGGCAGAAACCGCGCCGCGCCGCATTGTTTTGCTGGTCGATACGTCGCTTTCGATGTACGGCGAAAAGCTCGCGCGGGCGGTCGAATCCGCCGAATTTCTTTTGCGCAGCTTGAATCGGGCAGACGAATTCAATCTCGTTTTATTCGGCAACGAGCCGCACATTTTTTCGCCGAATCCGGTCGGCGCGACGCCCGGGAACATCGAAAACGCGCTCGATTTTTTGAAAAATTCAAATCTTGACGGCGGCACGAATCTGAAAAAAGCGCTCGAAAAATCAGTCGAAATCGCCGGGCAATTTTCGTTGGGCGAAAAGTCGGTCGTCTTTATTTCCGATGCCAACCCGACGCGCGAAACCCTCGATAAACGCGCGATTTTAAGCGCGTTCGACAAGCCGCAAACATTCGTTAAAATCTACGGTCTCGCGCTCGGCAGCGATTCGGACACGACGCTTTTTAACGAATTAGCGAAAAAAACCGGCGGCTTTTACGCCCAGGCGCGCGAAACCGAGGACATTTCGCCTCTGCTCGAAATCCTGCTTTCAAAAATCGGCAGCCGGACAATCGAAAATCTCGATTTCTCTTCAGATTTTGCCGGGAATTTTTACGAAGTTTACCGGACCGGCGAGCACAGCTTCGACGGTTCGAGCTTTTCGTTTGTCGGTCGATACCGCGAGCCAGGCGCGGCGAGAGTGAATCTCAAGGCAATTTACGGCGCGCGTGAAATAAATCTCTCGAAACAGGTCAGTTTGCCCGAATTGGACGATTTTCACGCGCAATTGCCGCGCCTCTGGGCGCGGGCGCGGATTGATTGGCTTGTCAAAGAATTGGATTTAAACGGCGAGCGTGAAGATTTCATTACGGAAATCATTGCGCTGTCGCAAAAATACAAGCTCGTTTCGCCTTACACGGCATTTATCGCCGCGCCGCGCGCGTTGCTCAGACCGCGCCTGATTCAGCCCGGCGACCCGGTTATTCGCGTCAAAACCGACGATTCAATCACGCAGGTTTTCGCCGTTCTGCCGTTTGGCGAAACGCTGCCGCTCGAATTTTTGAAAAGCGAAGGCGTCTGGGAAACACGCTTTCTCGCGCCCGCATGGATGGCTGACGGCGCTTATAATTGCCGGCTTCTGCTGACCGATAAAAACGGCACCGGTTTTGAAGAAACAAAAACTTTCGTCGTTGACAGCCATGCGCCGGAAGTAAAAATCAATTTGGCGAAAACCTCCTTTCAAAGTCGCGAAGAAATAGAAATCCGCGCGTCGGCAGATAAAGACACGGCAAAACTGACCGCAAAATTTTACGGCGCGAAACCGGTTCAGCTCGTCTGGTCGAGCGGGGCGAAAGCCAGCGTCGGCAAATTGGTCGTGCCTTCGGGAATCGCCCCCGGACAGTACGTTTTAACCGTTTCGGCGGAAGATTTTGCGCACAATCAATCGTCGGAAGAAATCCGCATCGAGATTCTGGGAAATTAAATTTTGAGTTATGAAATTCCGCGTTTTTCAAAAGTTGAATGTCTGGCAAACCATTCAGTTGAGCGGTTGCCTGACGGTTTTAATCGGCGCTCTTTTTTACGGTTTCGGCTCGCAAAAATCGGTCCCGGCGGAAGAAAACGATAAAGCGGCGGCGATTGAAAAAGCGCTTTTTGCGAGAACCGAGTTTTTCGGCGCGGACGCGATTGTTCCGCTGCCGACCGAACAGGCGCGAAATCGTCTGGCGCTAATTTTAGAAAAATATCCCGGCGATGCGGAAATCCTTTTAAAGCTCGCCGATTTGGACGAAAAACTCGGGCGTTTCGACGAAGCCGAAGCGGAAATTAAATCCGTCGAACCCCTAAATTTGCAGGCGCTGACTGATTTTTACGGGCGGCGCGGCGCGTTTGAAAAACAAGCCGCCGCACTCGAACAAATTTTGCAAAATGCACCGGCGGAAAAACGCGGCGCGGCGTTTTCAAACCTGATTTACGCGGCGAAAAAACACGACTTGAAACAATATCTCGCGCCCGGGTTTTACCAGAAAATAATTGACGGGGATGCCGGTTCTTTTTCCGTTTTTCTGGAATACGTCGATAAACTTTCGGAAGAGAAAAATTATTCGGAAGCGCTCAGAATTCTTGACGAAACCGCCGCGAAATTTCCCGAACAGAGAAATTACCTGCTCGATAAGAAAATCTCGATTCTCACCCTTCAAGGTAAAATCTCGGAAGCCGAAAAGGTTTATTACGATGATTTTAACCCGTTCTGGACGGATTCGGAAAGCGAAAAATTTTATGAATTCCTGCGCGAAAACGACCGTTACCGCGCTTATGAATCCGGGCTTCGCGCGAAATTCAGACAAAATCCGGCGGACTATCAGACGGCGATTCGGCTGATTCATTTCGCGCGCAATGAAGGCGACGAGTTCGGCGCGATTGTACAAGACCTCGAAAACGCGCGCGCCGGGACGAAGGCGTGGCAGGCGGACGAGCTTTTAACGATTTCGCAGTTTTTAATCGAAACCGGCGACGGCGACTCGGCTTCGCGGTTTCTTTACACGCTGTGCACCGATTTCGAGGCGAAAAACAATCCCGATTTGCGGCGCAAAGTCCTCTACCAGCTTTTTGAATTATTGTCCGATGCGGGTTACGAAAAACTCGCCCTCACGCGCGGAAATCTTGATTTCTATGAATCGGTTGTCAAATCGGACGTGCGTCCCGGCATCACGACCGGAATTTTATCGCTGATTTTTTCGGACACTAATCCGCGCCGCGAATTTAATAAAAAGCAGGAGCGCGCCGTCAAATTTTTCAACCGCGCAGCCGCTTACCGAATTTTTCAGGAGTTCAAAAAGGATTACCCGAACGCGCCCGAGCTGGCGCAGATGTATCTCGACATCGTGAGGCTTTACACAACCACCGGCAATCTTGAAATCGCCCAACAAACTTTGATCGAATTTGAAGAGAAATACGCGGATTTCAAAGATTTCCCGGATGCGGCGCTGAAGCTTGCCGACGCTTTTATCGCGACCGAACAATTCGGAAAAGAGCGCGAAATTTATCAAAAGCTGCTCGATTTTTTCGGCAAATCCGAGCGGCGAAAATTCCCTCCTGCTTCCGAAACGGCGGAGACGAGCGATTTAACCGAGAAAAAGCCGCAGATTCTCTCCTATCCGCCGGCTTCAAATCAGGGAGTAAATGTTTCAGGCGACAAAAAGCGAAGCGATTATTATTATAACGAGCCGAACAAATACACGAATTATCTCGGTTCCGCGCGCGGCGAAATCTTTTATACGGACGTGCTGGCGCGCGCTGTCGCATCGCTCGCGCGCGAGAATAAAACGCAGGAGATTTTGAACCTTTACGCGCGGGAAACCGAAAAATACCCGGACGAACCCAGACTTTACGAACAGATGCTCGCGTGGCTCGGGCAAACGAATCTCGGCGAAAAACAGTTTGAAGTTTACCAAAAAGCGCTGCAGAATTTTCCGCAGAAAACCTGGAAAGACCGTTTTGCGCGCTGGCTGATTCGCAACCGGCGCACGGAAGAATTTGAAGATTTTTCGCGCGCGGCGGCGGCAAAATTCACGGACGCGGAAACCGAGCAATATCTGAAGCAGTTTATCGACGGCGGAGAGGTTTCGGATGCGAAAGGATTCGGCGGTAATCTGTTTTTCGGTCTTTACAGTCTGGCGCACAAAAGATTTCCGCACAACATCGTGTTCGTCAGAGGGCTGCTTCGTTATTACAGCCGGAAAAATATGCAGACCGAGTGGCGCGCTCTGCTTGCCGAATATTATTTTGAATCGACGGAAATCCGTCAGGAGTTTTTGAGAAACTTAGCCGAGAAGGGCGAAATCCGCGCGTTTTTGCAAAAATCGGAAGATTTGAGTGCTTCGGAAGAAATCGCGTCGCTGCCTTACAAACTCTTTCGCGCCGACGCCTCGGCTCAGCTTTCCGAGTTTGAAAAAGCAAACGCGTTTTACCGCGAGCTGAACCAGCTTTACCCGAACAATGCGGAATTTTCCGAAAATTTTCTCACCCTTTCGCGTTCTTTCGGGCAGACAAGTCGCAATCTGCAGCTCGAAGCGGCGAACTTTGCGCAAAAGAGAGCGGAGAATTTTCCGGCTGACGAAAAACTGCTGACGACCGCCGGCGAGCTTCAGGCAGAACTCGGCGATTACAAGGCGGCGCGCGCGAATTGGGAAAAAATCGTTTCTGCCGGAATGGGCGAAAACGAATCTTACTTAAACACCGCGACGATTTTCTGGGATTATTTCCAGTTTACGGACGCGCTCGAAACCATCAAAAATCTGCGCGAAAAATCAGCTAATGAAAACCTTTACGCGTTTCAGGCGGGCGCGATTCTGGAAGCGAAAAATGAGACTTCCCGTGCGATTGCGGAATACGTCAAGGCGCTCGACGAAAACGATATCGAAGCGGACTCGATGAGCGCAAAACGCCGTTTGAAACAGCTTTACCCGCGAGCAAACCTTGCGCGCCAAATCGATTCGGCGTTTCAAGCGCAGCGCAAATCCGCGAAAAACGAGTTTCGGATGGTTTTGAATTTCGCCGAGCTGCTGTCCGAATTAAACCGCCCAACGGACGCCGCCCGAATACTTCTGACACAGGTCGCACGCGAAGAATCTGCCGGCAATCTGCTTGAAGCGAGACGTTTTTTCAGAAATGCGGAAGATGAAAAAGCGATTCAGGCAACGCTCGTTCGTTTAGTCGAAACCGCCTCGAATCCGCGCGATGCGATAGCTTACCGCTTGCAGCTCGCCGAAAATTTCCGCGAAAATTTCGAAACGGAAAAATCTGCCGCCGTCGTTGCCGGTTTGGTCAAAAAATTCCCCGCAAATTACGGCGTTTTGAAAGAAGCGGAAAATTTTTACTGGGATTTAGGCTTGCGCGAAAAGTCGGTCGAAGTTTTGCAGGCGGCGCGGAGCAGAGCGCGCGGCGAATATTTATATCAATTCAACCGCAAGCTCGCCGGGCGATTTAACGCCCTGAATCGCCCGCGTGAAGCCGGGCAGATTCTGGTCAGCCTGCAAACGGAAAATCCGAACGACGAGGAAGTTTTTTCCGAATTGACCGATGTTTACGTGCGCACGAAAAACCCGGAGGCGCTCCTGAAAACCTTTGCCGCGACGCTCGAAGCGCTGTCGAATCAGGATATGGAACGGCTCGATTTTACGTGGACTGTCGCGACGCTGCGAAAGAAAATGATTTCCGCCTTTACGCGGATGAAAGATTACGATTCAGCCGCTGAACAATATATCGAAATCATCAACCGCGACCCGGAAGATGAAGAAAATACGGACGAAGCAATCAGCTTTGCAAAGCGTTACGGCGGCGCGGAAAAACTGCTCGCGTATTACCGGAAAACCGCGGCTGAAGGCTTTAAAAATTATCGCTGGAACGTCGTCCTAGCCCGCATTTACGAAGCCGAAGGCGATTTGACGAACGCGTCGGAAAATTACCGGACGGCGATTTTTAACCAACCGGAAATGGCGGAGCTTTACGACGCGCTCGGCGAAATTTACCTGAAAATGCCGAATTACGAAGCCGCGCTCGAAAACGTCGATAAACTGCTCGAAATGACGGGCGAAGATAAAAAATACGTCAAACAAAAGGCGCAAATCCTCGACAAACTCGGCAGATTCCCGGAAGCCGAAGCCGAACGCGCAAAGCTTCCCGTCGAGACGCTGCCCAAATTGCAAACTTTGCAGGATAAGTTTGCCGAAGCGCAGAATTTGAGACAAATCGAAACCGAAAAAGCGGTCGAAAAATACCGCGAGGCATTTGAAAATCTATCGCAGAACCCGTTTCAAAACGATATAAAATCAGCCGATATTGCCGCCTTCGTCGAGACGGTTCACGCTTCGGACACGCTCGGTTCGATAACGGCGAAGCTCTGGAGCCTGCGCGAAAAATTAACCGCCGAAATCGAAAATCCCGATTCTCTCAACAGCGGAAAAGCGCGCGAAAACCGGAAAACCCTTGACGGTGCGATAACCGAAGCCATCAGCCGTGAAATTAAAACCAAAGCGGACGGCAACGAGATTTTAGCCCTGCGGGCGGACATCGACGCTCGCTTAACGGCAGCGGAAAAGTCCGATTCTTCGACGCTCTCGCTGCTTCAAAACCTGATTTCGAGATGCGGTTTTGACGATTTGCAGGAAAAAATTCTCGTTACGGCGATTGAAAACGATTCGAATGCGGAAAATCAGAGTCAAAATTTGCGCGCCGCCGTCGCATTTTATCAAAAGCGCGGCAATTACCGGCGGATTTTAGAGATTCTGGAAAACGATTTAGCCGCGAAACCGCTCGAATTTATCAGAATTTACACCGATTCCGCACGCGCATTCGGCGAAGAAGATAAAGAGCTCGTCGGCTTGCAGTCGATTTTTGCAAAGCAAACGACGGACGATGAATTCACCAAACGCTATCTCGAAATTTTGTACGCGAAAAACCGCGCCGAGCTGGAAAATCTGGCGCGAAATTCAAACGCGCACCGGCTTCAAATCATCAATTTTCTACTCGCGAAAAAAGAGACGGATTTAGCGAGCGCCGCGATAAAAAATTCCGCGTTTTCCGAAAGCTGGAAACTCGCGCGCGCGGCGGAAACCGCTTTCAGGCTTGAAAAGCGCGCCGCCGAAAACGATGCGGACTTCGCCGGCGCTTTGCAAATATCGACCATCGGCGAGCTGGTCAAACAAAATCAGGACGCAAAGCCGCAGTTGACGGGCGCTGATTGGTTTAAGTTTTCAAATCTGTACGGGCAATGGCTTTTTGCCGCCGGACAGCCGGAAAAAGCGGAAATTTTTCTGGCAGGAAAAATAGAAAACCAGCCGAAATCCGCAGACGAGCAATTTAAGCTCGGATATTTCTATCTCGAACAAAAAGCGTTTGCGCCCGCGCTTGAACATTTTCAAATCGCCGCCGCGCTGCGCCCCGAAGACAAATCGTTTTTGCCCTTTTTAGGCGCGGCTCTTTTCCAGATGGACGAACGGGAAAAAGCCGCCGCGACATGGATAAAAATTATCGAAGGCGATGAAACGAATGCTGCCGATGCGCTTGTTTACCTGAAAACTTTGAGCGAATTCGGGCAATCGGAAAAAGCGCGCCGAGATGTCAAACCAATCTTTCTGGCGGAACTAAAATCCCTCGAAGGTGACGAACCGGAAGCGACGGCAAACGAAAATTTGAAAGAATTTACCCGCCGGCTGGCAAAATCTTTTACCGATGAACGGGCAAAAACCGCCTTCTTTATTGAGATTTGCCGCGCTGTTCCGAAGAATACGGTTTTACCGGAAATTTTGATTGACGAATCGCTAGTCGCGAAAAAAGATTTCGGCGAATTTTACAGGCTTTTAATTTCTCGCAGCGAAGGTTTTGAAATTTATGAGCAAATTTATGAATTCGTGTCCATTTCGGAAGAAAGTTTCGAGACGGACGACGCCGAAACTTTGTACGACTCGAAAAACGGGTTCAAGGTAGAAGAACCGGAAAATAAAAAACTTGAATGGCAGCGGAAATATTTGGAATATTTGCTCGAAAGGGGCGAAACGGGTGCGGCGGCAAAACAAATTTCGGAAATTGAGGATTCGCTCAAAAATCGATACCCGCGTCCCGTCTGGCTGCGGCTCGCCGGATTTCGCGCGGCGCTGCGTCAAAATCAGACGACTCTGCTGCTTTCAAAAATGATGAAATTTTCGGGCGTCACGGTTTCACCGGACGAGCAAATCGCCGTCCTGCCGAATCTCGAAAGACTAAACGAAGCGGTCGCGATTCTAAAAGACGAGCGGCGAGACGATTTCGCCGTTAACTTGCAGGAAGCGTTTTTTGCGCGGCAAATTGCGCTCGGTCAATACGACGACGCCGATTTTGCGGCGCTCGCCAAAATCGAACTTCAGAAAGGAAATGCGGCTGACGCACTAAAAATCCTAAAACTTATGACCGATTTTTCGGCGGATGAATCGCCGGCGCAAATCGATTCGATGCCGATTTTCGCGGCGTATTCAAACAAGGAAAATCTGCCCGTCGAAACCCGCAGCGCAATCGACAAGCCGGAATCTTTAAGACTGGCGGCGGAAATTTTGAACGCGTTTGGATTTGCCGCGGAAGCCGTCCTCTACCGCGAAAGCCTGCGCGACGCATCGCCCGGCGATGCGGCAAACAAAATCGAGCTGGCGCGGCTGTACGCGAACATGCAAAGGTCGGACGAAGCCGCGCGCACGCTTCTCGAAATCATTACAAACAAACGGTTTGACCGGAAAGCGCGCTGGCAGAGCCTGCTTGTTTTAGCCGAAACGGTCGGAGCGGATGAAAATTTCATGAAGAAGATTCTGGCGGAAAATCAATCGCTGCAATCAACCGACGCGGAACTTTGGGCGGCGCTTCAGGCATTTGCCGCGCGGCAAAGCGGAAACCAGACGGAAGCGATTAACTTGCTACAGGCAAATGATTTTACGTTTGAATTCAGATTTTTGAAAGCGATTTTCGAGAAAACGGCGGGGCGCGACGAAGAATCGCTGGCGGATTTGGCAGCGGTTTCCGAAGCCGCCGGCGAACTCGAAGACATTTTCGGTTTTTATGAAGCGCCGCCTGTTTTACAGCAAATAAATTTGTATCTGGAAACCGGAAAACCGCGCGCCGCGCTCGATTTAGCGAAAAACAGCGGAATTCTCAAAGCAGTCGTAACGACCGATTTTGAGCGGAATCAGGATGCCGGGATTAAACCGCTTGCCGCCCGCGCCGCCGAATTGAAATTTGGCGAAATGCGCGAACTGCTCGAAAAGCTGCGGGCGGCGGCGGAAACGACCGGCGACTTTAGCGCGGCAATCGAGTTTGAAAATGCAAAATCGAAATTTTTCGAAACGCCGGAAGACGTGAAAAACTCTGAAGTGAGGATTGAAAATCTCCGGCAAAAGCTCAGCGAAAGACTGGCGAATCAGGCGAATTCCTTTGTCATCGACGAAAAAGTTTTGAGTGATTATTAAGAACAAATTTATGAGAAAAATCTTTTCCATCGCGCTTATTTTCCTCGCTTTGCTGGCGGCGGGCTTTGTTTTCGCCCGCATTTCGTCGCCAAAAAACAACTTCCAGCAAGCCGAAGATTTTCCGCGCGGCTGCCTGATTTATCTGCAAGTACGGAATTTATCGGCGCTTATCAAGCTCTGGAACGATTCCGCAATCCGGCAAAAATATCTCGAAAGCCGGAATTTTGCGGATTTTCAAAGTAATCACCTGGCGTTAAAGCTCATCGAGCGCGCCAACGAAATCAATGAAGCCGCCGGTATTTTTCCGGATTTGAGCTTTGCTTCCGGTTTGAGCGAGACCAGCGCCGCGCTGGCGGTTTACGATGTCGGGAAAATGGAGTTCGTGGTCGTCGCGCCGCTCTCGGAAGAGAAAATTCTCGCTTCGAAACTGTTCGAAATGCGCCCGAATTTCGAGGAAATCCGGCTTGACGATGAAACGGTTATTTACTCGAAAGAAATCGACGTTGACCGCGCGCGGCAGCGGCAAAAGATTCTGTTTACAAGTTATCGCGGGCGTTTTATTCTGGCGACGAGCGAAAAATATTTTTTGCAGACGCTCGACAATATCAAAGGCAGGACGCCGAAAAATCGTCTTTCCGGCGAACCGCTTTTTGCCGCGCTTGCCGCCAAAACGAAACCGAAGCTCGCGACCGTCTGGCTCAACCAGCAAGCCTTAAACGATGATTGGTATTTCAAGCATTACTGGCTGATGTCGGAGCTTGAAACCCTGAAAAACCTGCGCGCGGCGATGTTCGATTTTGAATTGCAGGACAAAAAAGCGATTGAAAAACGCGTTTTTTTAACGAAACAAAATCAGGTTTCCGCCAAAATCGACCCGCGCATCGCCAATCGTCTAAGCGCGCTTATTCCCGAAAACATCCCGTTTTATAAGATTCAGCCCGCCGAACAAGAGAATTTTGAAGATTCGGTTTCGGACATACTTTTCGATGTCAGCACGAATTCTGAAACAGACAATCGCGCGCCGGTAAAGCCGAATTATCATTTTCGCGACTGGGAAAAAAGCTACAGTTACACGTATCTCGACGACGATTTCAGCGAAGAGATTAATGACGGCGAAGATAGTGATTTACCAATTAATACGGCGGTTAAAGCCAAATATGATTTAGCGAAAATAATCGGCGCGGCGCGCCCGGCGGTTTCCGTAAAATTGTTTTCGCCGGAAAATCTTCGTGCGCCGCTTTTTTTTGAAAACCGCAAGGCACTGATTTTTTCGCTGCAAAATCCGGGCGGATTAAACCGCCGCGCGCTCGAAGCATCGCTTTCGGAATCGGCGCAATTTTCGTTTACCGTCAACAACCGGAAAGCCGAATTCGCGTGGACGGATTTTCCGGTCGGCGATTCGGCGGCGAGACAGTTGGCGATGCCTTCCTTAGGCTGGAAGATTTTCTACGCCGTGCGGCAGAATGAACTGATTTTTACCGGCAGCGAAGATTTACTGAAGGACATTTTGGCGTCCGACAGCGCCGCGCCGAAATTTCAAGAGGGTTTTGAAAAATTTACGGTTCTCAATCCGGGCAGCGGGCGCGCGGCGTTTGACCGGATTTTTGAAACGCTGGAACCCGACCGTTTGGAATCGGAGGGTTCTTATGAAAGCGGCTTTTTCACGAAAAATATCGGAAGCCTGCTCGATGTCCTATCCGATATCGAACGAATCGAAATCAAGCAAAATTCCGCGCAAAACCTGCTTTTTGAGGAGATTGATTTTGTCCTGAAACAAAAACAGGAATAAGCCGCGCTTGCGGTTTGAACCGCTGAAATTTTGTAGATACGGCTTCATATCTATATAATTCATTTTATGAGCAAGGCGGGCGGGCGAGCAAAAAGGTTTCTGATTGTGATTTACCTCCTCGCCGTTCATGTGCTTGCCGCGCTTTTTGTTTTCAAGCAATTTGTCGCGCCGTATGTCTGGAACGACAATTCTTTCGCGGAACGAGTAACTTCGCCGACCGAAGAAACGCCGGTTCCGACCGTCATGCCGGTTCCGTCTATCGAACCGGAAAACACGAACCTCTCGGAAAACGCCGCAAATTCCGTGGTTAATTCCAATCAATCCCCGATTTCAAACTCTAATCAAGCCGTGAATCAAAGCGTTTTGCCGGGCGTTTCCGAAGATTTGATGATTCCGGTGGTCGGCGTCAAACCGGCACAGTTGATGGATACTTTTTCCGCCGCGCGCTCGGACAACCGGGTGCACGACGCGATTGATATTATGGCGCCGCAGGGAACTCCGGTCGTCGCGGTCGCCAACGGCGAAATCGCGAAATTTTTCGACAGTAAAGCCGGCGGAATTACAATCTATCAATACAGCACCGATAAAAAATACGTTTATTATTACGCCCATCTTCAGCGCCGCGCCGAAGACCTGGCTGAACACCAATTCGTCACGCAGGGCAGAATTATCGGTTATGTCGGCGATACCGGCAACGCCGGCGCGGGAAATTTTCACCTGCATTTTTCGATTGCGCTCGTGAAAGACCCGAAACGCTGGTGGGACGGCGAATATACAAACCCGTATCCATTACTGAAAAACGCGCGCGAAGCCCGTTAAGAGTTATTTCAATGCGAAGTCGCCAAGGCGGCAAAGGCGCAAATATCGTAATTATTCGTCACGTGTCTGGATTGAAAACCGATTAGCCGGCAAGTAAAGCAAACGGTAAATATTAAAACCGCTTTAGCGCCTTTGCCGCTTTGCATCCCGGCGTTGAAAAATTTCTTCTCAAATACTCACCTTAAAAAAAAGCTATCTCTTACCTGCGGAATGACTTTTGCTCTGAGGCACAGGCAAGGAAATGTTTGTGTACGAAAACAGAGCGCGTTTCCCAAAAGGAGAATTGATATGGCTTTTTTCGAGAAACTAAAGGGCAGAAAATTTTTTGTTTTAATTTTTATCGGCGTTTTAATCGACTTTAC
Source organism: Pyrinomonadaceae bacterium (assembly GCA_036403375.1). Lineage (GTDB taxonomy): Bacteria > Acidobacteriota > Blastocatellia > Pyrinomonadales > Pyrinomonadaceae > JAFDVJ01. The sequence goes on along the minus strand of DASWRC010000188.1, from coordinate 32,226 downwards.
AGCGTGCGTTCCGCCAACCGACCAGCCGACCACGAATGCGAACGTCAGTACCAATTCGGCGACGAACACCGTCGTTAATACGAACACGGCAAAACCGCCCGAAAACCAACAGGCGGCGGTTTCGATGCCGGTGACCTTGCCGGTTCTCGATGCGATGTTCTCGGACGAGCAGTTTGCCGGAGAATTAAAGTCGAAGCTGCAATTAACGGACGACCAAATCAATCAATTAAAACAGGTTTCCGGCGATGCCGTGAAAAACCTGAGCGACGACGAAACCGAAGAAAGCGCCGGTTCGACGCGCGCTTCGGCGGAAAACGCCGCCAATGAAATCCGCAGGATAATTGGCGAAGAAAAGGCGAACCAATTGTTTGAACTCGTTCGGGCGCGCTGGCAGGGCGGCGCGGAAACAGCCTCGACCAACGCGGCAAAACCCGGCGCGGTTCCGACCGACACGCGCGTTGTCGTCAACGCGCCCGCGTACCGAATGGACGTTTTTCAGGACGGCAAATTAGTAAAGACCTACAAAGTCGGCATCGGTTATCCCGAATTCCCTCTGCCGAGCGGAATGCGCAAAGCCGAGTCGATTATTTTTAATCCGTCGTGGACGCCGCCCGATGAACCTTGGGTTAAAGGAAAAGTTCAGCCCGGAAAAAAAGTCGAAGCGGGCAGCAAACTAAATCCGCTCGGACCGATTAAGATTCCGATCGGTTTGCCGTCGCTGATTCACGGCGGGAAATCACCGGCGCGGCTCGGAACCTTTGCCTCGCACGGCTGCGTCGGGCTGACCGATTCGCAGATTAAGGATTTTACGGTCGAATTGGCGAAATTGAGCGGTTCGCCGATAACCCTGGAAGACATCGACAATTACGGGAAAAATAAAACGGAAACCAAGAACGTCAAGCTCGAAAAGGCAATTCCGGTCGAGATTCGTTATGAAACCATTGTCGTCGAAAACGGCACCTTGAAAATTTTCCGCGACGTCTATGAGCGCGGCACGAACACGGAAGAAAATCTGCGCCGCGTGCTCGACGCTTACGGCTTTTCGCTCGACAGCCTGCAGCCGGCAGAGCGCGACAAGATTCTCGAAGGATTAAAGCAGATGAGTACGGACGCGCAGGGCAATCCGGTCGACCAGAACGCAAACGCAAACGTAAATCAGAATGCAAACGCGGCGGGCAGCAAAAATAAAAATGCGAACGCGAACAGCGATAAGGTAACGAAAAATATCAAGGGCAAAAAGGAAGTTGCGTTCCAGCTCGCCGGGCTGCAAGGCAAAGGTTATCCGGCGCCGATCAATGCGGTAATTAAATGAAGAGTGTGAATAAATCAAAAAACCTTTCGGAATAGCTGATAACTGATAGCTAATAGCTGATAATGTGCGGCGCGCCTCAGGGGAGTTTCTGTAGTTATCCGTTATCAGTTATTAGCTGTCAGCTATTCCGAAGAGTTAAATGTTGTATAAATAGCTGATTTATGCACAATCTTCATTTAAATAAGCCGCGCCGCAAAGATTTTTTAAGCGACCCGAATTCGGGACTCTTTTAACCAACAAAAAAGTCCGCGAGAGTTTGAAAACCTTCGCGGACTTTTTTCCTTTTCAACAATTCTTTAAATATTCGGAACCCAGAATTTCTGACCGCTCACCGTCACCGTTTTCAAGCCTTTGGCGGCAAGTTCCGATTCCGCGACGCCGAGATACGTAAAATGCGGCAAATCGCTCTGCACGGTCTGAAACCAGCCGTTACGGGCTAAAATTTCGCGCACGCTCGGGTCGGCGAATTGCTCAACATCGAGCGCGAGCATAAAAATGTGCTGCGAAGCGCCCGGCGCGGCGACCGAATAAAGAATCGATTTGCTGAAATCCTTGGAAAAATACAAGCCCTGCGATTCGAGTTTGAAAATTTCCGGCACCTGTTCAAACGGCGCGAGCGACTTGATTCTGCCGGCTTCGGCGGGCGTCAATTTCCCGGCGGAAACCCAGTGCTCAAGTCCGGGCGTCACGCGGCTTTCCCAATTTTCGACCGTTTGCCGGTAACTGCGCTTCGCGGCGTCGGCGTTGCGCGGCGTGATGTCTTTGCCCTGTTGTTTGGCTTCCGCGATGGCTTTTTTTAGAGCGTTCATCGCCGCCGTTTGCAGCTCGACATTAAATCCGCCGATATTTTCCGTCGATTTTTGCAGGGTTGATTGAAATGCCGAAACATCCGCTTCGTCGCTGAAAAAAATCTTGTTCGGGGCGGTCGCGCCGCCCGACGTCAGACACATCGCGCCGTATTCACTTAAAAGCTTAAGACCGACAGTATCGGTCGGCATCTGAAAATTGGCGGGCAGATTTGCTTTAAATCCGCCGGATTTCGCCGATGTTTCGGGATTTTTCGTTTGCGGGGCTTCCGTATTATTTCTCTCCATATTTGAATTTTTCGAATTCGGATTCGGCGTTGTCACAGAAGTCGGCGGAACGTCGGTTTTGCCCGCGCGAACTTCTTTCGGAGACCAGCAGGCGGAAGAAAAAATGCTCGCGGCGATTAAAATAGAAGCTAATATTGCGTAAAATTTCATAAAACTGATGCCTCACTGCTCATTAAAACGCTGAAACCGGCGTCTAAAAAATAAAAAACGGTGTTCGTCGCTCGTCACTTCGGAATTAAAGTCAAAAGTCAGGCGACTCTCGCGCGGTTCCAGCCAAATGGACGAAAAAACCTGATTTTATTTGCGTTATCTATTGAGGAAAGGGCACGGGCGAATCTGCCCGGCGCGCAAAAGAATGAGTTCCGAAAAACTACGCGCGCGCCCGTAGTTTATCTCATTTTCGGAACCCAAAATTTTTGTCCGCCCGAATATTTTTCTTCCAGACCGAGTTTGGGAAGTTTGTCTTCCGCGACGCCGAGATACGTAAAATGCGGCAAATCGCTCTGCACGGTCTGAAACCAGCCGTGGGCGGCTAAAATTTTTCTGACCTGCGGGTTGGCGAATTGCTCAACGTCGAGCGCGAGCATAAAAATGTGCTGCGAAGCGCCCGGCGCGGCAACCGAATAAAGAATCGATTTGCTGAAATCCTTACTGAAAAAATAGCCTTTCTTTTCCCATTCGAGCACCTGCGCAATCTGCTCGTGCGTCGCCAAACTACGCGCCCGGTCGGCGTCGCGGCGCGAGATTTTCCCTTTGCTCATCCAAAAGGTAAGCCCCGGATTAAACCGCGAAAACCAGAGCGTGACCGTCTCTTCATACGTCCGCTTTGCCGCAATCGAACCGCCGCGCGGCGTGATTCGCAGATTTTTATCCGCCGCGTCCCCGACGGCATCCAGCAGGGCGTCCATCGCTTCCGCCTGTAAGGTAATGGTTGTGCCGCCGATATTTTTCGTTTTCGGATTGGCTGAAGTTTGATACAGCTGAACTTCCGGCTCGTCTTCAAAGACGCATTTCGGCGGCAGGCGAACGCCGTCGCGCGCGACAAACACCGCGCCGTAATCGCGAAAAACGCGCTCGGCGACCGTGTCGCCGTCAATATCGCAAACTTCTTCGAGCCTGATTCCGACAGTTTTTTTACCGTTTCTGACAACCGGCGACTTGGCGAGCCGTTCCTCGACCACGTATCGGAAGTTAGCAGATTGTCCAAAAACCTGAAATTGAAAGATGAAAAGCGGAAAAAGCAGGAGCAAAACAAACCACGTTTTTTTAAGAAAATTCATATGTACCGGAAACGCTCTTTAAGACTCAATCGGGGAGATTATAACGTTTTCAGACGACAAAACAAATATGATTTTGCGGGATTTCGAGAATTTAGCGATAAACTTTTTCCGTCAATGAAATATTAAATATTTTATCGACCAAAATGACACTCGACGAGCGGGTCCCGTAAACGGGTGTTTCGATAAAAATCGCCGAAAGCAGCTTTTCGCGTTCGTAACCTATTCCGGTGTGGGGCAAGCCGGTGTCTGCCGCCAGCGCTCGATCGCTTAATAATTCAAAAAGTTTGTCTTTTCGAAGCGGCTCGTTTTGCAGAATTTCTATTAAGCGCCCTTTGCCGCCGGTCACTTTTTGCCAGGGCGTGTCGAGCAGATGATTGCTCAAACCGTAAACGCCGTCGCCGAGAATTTTAATCTTATCTTCGCGGTTCGAATAGTAACCGAGCGTCTGATTTTGCGCGTTTATTTCGCCGACCAGCAGATTAAAGCCCGAAAAATCACGGCTTCGCAGCTTGATTTTAGACAGGTAATTCTCGACCGAATCGCCCGTTTTCAGAAAATCGCCGACCAGATTACCGCGCGAAAATTTTCCGGTTGCCGCTGCCGGGTCGCGATAATTCGTGACGGCGGCAAAGCGTCCCCGCGTTGTAATGCCGAGCCACGTTCCGCCGTGAACGAGGTCGCGCCCGGCGAATATTTCGGGAAAATCCTGCCAGAAATCTGCTCGTTCGGTCGGTCGCGCGTAAAATTCATCGCGATTGGCAAGCAAAATGAATGGGTATTCGGGATGCTGGTTGTAAGCGAAAAAAATTACACACATTCCGGATTTTGGATTTTAGATTCCAGATTTTGGATTGGTCTAACGACACGCTTTCCGGCGGTCGCGTTCCTGCCTTTTTTCATCAACAAATTTCACTGACCAGATTTTTAACGGCTTCGATGTGCGGGTACATCAGCTCGTCTTTTTCGATAAACGGCACGCAGGCGCGGATTTTTTCGTAAACCGGCTGCGTTTTTTTGCCCAGTTTTTTATCCGCGCCGATTGCCCGGCGACGAAAATCGACGCCCTGCGCGGCGCAGAAAAGTTCGAGCGCTAAGATTTGCCGCAAATTTTCCGCCACGTCGCACAATTTCAAGGCGCTCGTGACGCCCATCGAAACGTGGTCTTCGACGTTTGCCGACGAAGGAATCGTGTCGGCGGACGCCGGATGCGATAAAACCTTGTTTTCGGTCGCGAGCGCTGCCGCCGTGTATTGAACAATCATAAAGCCCGAGTTCAAACCGCTGTGTTCGGTCAGAAACGGCGGCAAAACGTGCCCGTTCGAATCGGCATCGACGAGCCGCATAATGCGGCGCTCCGCCATGTTGCCGATTTCCGTCAGGGCAAGCGCCAGATAATCCATCGAAAGCGCGAGCGGCTCGCCGTGAAAATTGCCGCCCGAAACTATTTCCGCTTTGCCCTCGTCGTCAAAGAAAATCAAAGGATTATCAGTCACCGCATTGAGTTCGTTGGTCATCACCCATTCGACATAATCAATCGCATCGCGCACCGCACCGTAAACCTGCGGCATACAGCGCAAGGTGTACGCGTCCTGAATATTCTTAGGGTCTTTTGCGCGGACAAATTCGCTGCCCTCTAAAATCGCGCGCAAGTTTGCGGCGCATCGAATCTGCCTCGGATGCGGGCGCAGCGCGTGAATGCGCGCCTCGAAAGCCGCGTCCGTACCGTTTAAGGCTTCGAGCGAAAGGCAGCCCGCAATTTCGGCGATGTCGGCAATTTTTTGGGCATGAAACGCCTGAATTACGCCGATTGCCGTCATCACGGTCGTGCCGTTCGTGAGGGCTAAACCTTCTTTGGCGGCAAGCGTGATTGGCTGCAGCCCGTTTTTTTCCAAAACTTCCCGGCTGCTTAAAATCTCGCCGCCGAATTCCGCCGTTCCTTCGCCGATGAGCGGCAATGCCATATGCGCGAGCGGTGCTAAATCGCCCGATGCGCCGAGACTTCCCTTTTCGGGAATCTGCGGGTGAATGCCGCGATTCAGGAACTCAATCAAAAGCTCCAGAGTTTCGAGCCGGATGCCCGAAAAACCGCGCGCCAGCGTGTTGGCACGGATAAGCATAATCGCTCGCACACTCGGCGTATCGAACGGCGCGCCGACGCCGACCGCGTGGCTCAGGATAATGTTTTTCTGAAGCTTTTCGACATCCTCAAGCGGAATAATCACGTCTTTCAGCGCGCCGAAACCGGTCGTAATGCCGTATGCGATTTCGCCTTTTTCGAGAAGCTCCTGCACGGCATCAGCCGCGCGCGTTACTTTTGCTTTGGCAGTTTCGGCTAAAACAATGCGCGGCGCGTTCGGTTTCCCGTGCGCGACCCGGCAGACTTGTTCAAAGGTCAGGCTCTCGCCGTCTAAAATAATTTCGTTCATTGGTTAATAATTGTGCCCCTTTTTATAACAATTTCGACCGAATTGCTGCCGAATTCATAAGCAATCTCGCGATAATCGCGGGTATCGAAAATTAAAATATCAGCTTGTTTCCCGGTTTCGATTGAACCTATTTTCTCGCCCTGCGCGACGGCGAAAGCGGCGTTGACGGTGGCGGCATTGAAGGCTTCCGACGGCAGCAGCTTTTGATAGCGGCAGGCAATCGCCATCGCGTTCGGCAGAGACGGGCACGGCGCGCTGCCGGGATTGTAATCGGTCGAAAGCGCGACGGCGCACCCCGCGTCCAGAAGCGCGCGCGCGTCGGCAAAAACGCCTGAGCCGAAATTGAAATTAACGGTCGGCGTGACGACGCCGATTGTTTCGGATGCGGCTAAAAGCTGAACTTCTTCCGCCGAAATCGCGTCCAGATGGTCGATGGAAGTCGCGCCAAGCTCGATTGCCATCCGCGCGCCGCCGAGGTTTGTAAATTCGTCAACGTGCGCTTTTAATCTGAAGCCGAGGGCTTTCGCGGTTTCCAGAACGCGGCGCGATTGGGCGAGATTAAAAGCGTTTTTTTCGCAGAAAACATCCACGAAAAACGGTTTGCTGCCGGCGTATCGAAAGTTTAAACGGTCAACATCAATATAAGCGTCCGTTCGCCAATCACGAACTTTCGGCAGCATTTCAAGGCAAATCAAATCGACATATTCATCAGGTTTTTCCTTAAATTCCGGCGGCACGGCGTGTGCCGGAAGAAATGTCGGCAGAAGTTCGAGCGGGTGATGTTCGTCCAATTCCAGAATCGCTTCCAGCATTTTAAATTCGGTATTGGTATCAAGACCGTAACCGGTTTTAATTTCGGCGGTCGTGACGCCGAGCGCAAGCATTTTATCGAGACGCCGGCGGCTTTGTTCGACTAACTCCGGCAAACTCGCTTCGCGCGTTTGCCGCACGGTCGAGATAATGCCGCCGCCCGACGCGAGGATTTCCATATAATCCGCGCCTTTGATTTTCAGCTCGAATTCGTCGAGACGGTTGCCGGCAAAAACGACGTGCGTGTGACACTCCACAAAGCCGGGCGAAACAACCCGGTCATTTGCATCGATAGTCACATCGCTTTCAAATTCGCGCAAAATGTCCGCGGATTTACCGACCGCCGCGATTTTGTCGCCCAAGACGGCAACCGCGCCGTTTTCGATTAGCCCGACCGACGGCATTTCCGCCTTTCTTTTGGGTTTTCCGTTTGAGCGGCAGGTCAAAAGCTGACCGGCATTGTGGATTATTAAATCGGCTTTCATTTACTGAAAGAGATTTTAGACGTTTACGCGCGCGCCGACAAGTTCGGCTGACAAAGAACGACATCGCCCGAAAACGCCAAAACCTGTTTTCAAAAAGTAGGTTTTGTCCTATAATCATCCCACCTGCAAGTATTCATCCGTTTATGGAAAATTTCGATTCGCAGCAGATAACACGCCTGCTCGTTGAATGGGGCAACGGAAACCAGACGGCGCTGGAAAATTTAATGCCCCTGGTTTATGACGAGCTGCGCCGGATGGCGCGCCGTTTCATGCGCCGCCAATCCGCCGGTCATACCTTCCAGACGACCGAATTGATTCACGAAGCCTACCTGAAAATCGCCAAAAGCAGCGAGCAAAACTGGCAGAACCGGGCGCATTTTTTCGGCGTTGCGGCACAGGCGATGCGGCATATTCTGGTCGATTACGCGCGCTCGAAACACAGCCGGAAACGCGGCGGCTGGCAGGAAAAAGTGACGCTCGACGACAGCTTTGCCGTTTCTTCGCAAAATTCGGACGAAGTTATCCTGCTCGACGATGCGATGAAGGAATTAGCGGCTCTCGACAACCGGAAGGCGCAGGTCGTCGAGCTGAAATATTTCGGCGGTTTGACAACGGAAGAAATCGCCGAGGTCTTAAAAATATCTCCCGAAACGGTCAAACGCGACTGGCGATTTTCGCGCACCTGGCTTTTGCGCGAATTAACGTGAAATTCCGTTTAATCAAATAAAAGCTAATTTATGTCGCCCGAAAGGCTCAAAAAAGTCGAAGAAGTTTTTCACGCCGCGCTCGAACTCGCACCCGGCAGTCGCGAATCCTTCGTGCGCGAATCCTGCGGCGGCGACAATGAATTGCGCGCCGAGGTAGAATCGCTTCTCGCTTTTGAAAACGGTCATTACAGCGTGATTGACACGCCGCCCGACAAAATTGCCGCCGCGCTCGTCAACGAACGCGAAGCGGGCGAAATTGCCGGCTCGTTTATCAATCAATACAAAATTCTCTCAATCCTCGGCAAAGGCGGCATGGGCACGGTTTACCTGGCTGAAGACACGAGGCTCGAACGCCGCGTCGCCATCAAAATGCTGGCGGGCGATTTGGCAAACGATGCGACGCGCCTCGAACGCTTTTTTCAGGAAGCCCGCGCCGCGTCCGCCTTAAATCATCCGAATATTCTAACCGTTCACGAAATCGGCGAAACCGGCGGAACACATTTTATCGTTACCGAATTTATCAAGGGCAGAACGCTTCAACATTACCTCGCGGAAGAAAAACCGACTGTCGCGGGCGTGCTCGAAATTGCCGCCCAAATCGGTTCGGCGCTTTCGGGCGCGCACGCTTCGGGCATTATTCACCGCGACATCAAGCCCGACAATATAATGGTGCGGCGCGACGGCATCGTTAAGGTTTTGGACTTCGGCATCGCAAAATTGTCCGACGCCGCCGGCACGGCGGAAATCGACGGCGAAGCCGCGACGCGAATCAGAGCGACGATGACGACGCCCGGAATGCTTATCGGCACGCCGCAGTATATGTCGCCCGAGCAGGCGCGGGCGCAAAAGGTCGATTTTCGCACCGATATTTTCAGTTTCGGCGTCGTGCTTTACGAAATGCTCGCCGGGCGACCGCCGTTTTCGGGCGCGACGCAGATGGACATTATCGGCGCGATTCTGAAGGACGAACCGCCGCCTTTGAGTCAATACCTGCCGGAGATTTCGCACGCGCTGGAGCATATCGTCGCGAAAACGCTGCGCAAAGACCGCGAGCAGCGTTACCAGCACATCGAAGACCTTCTGATTGACCTCAACGACGCCAAAAAGACGCTCGAATTCTCGCCGCGACGCATTCATCAAACCGAAATTTCAAACGCGCCCGTGACGGCGGAAACCGGTTCAAAGCTTTCTCGACAATCGCGCTTTTCGCTCGCTCAAGTTCTCTTTTTCCTTTTAATTGCCGCCGGTTTAACCGGACTCGCCGGGTGGTTTACGGCAAAACCGTTGAGCACCGGCGCGCCGGCAGAAACGCCGCCGAAGACGGCTGAAATCATCAGTTGGGCGAGCACGCCGGGCGAGTATTACAGCGTCGGCTCATTTTCGCCGGACGGGAAAATGATTGCTTTTGCGTCAACCAAAACCGGCGGCAGAAATATCTGGATAAAACAGACGGCGACGGGCGAAGCCATCCAAATCACAAAGGACGAATTCAGCAACGAGCAGCCGATTTGGTCGCCCGGCGGCGAAGAATTAGCCTTTTTCTCGACGCGCGGCAATCAAACCGGCGTCTGGCGAATTCCGCTCCTCGGCGGCGCGCCGAAATTTATCGCGATTGTTGAAGACGGCAGCAGTATCCTGCGTTTATGGTCAAAAACCGGTTTGATTTATTACGAATCGAACAACGATATTTACGCGATTGACGTAAATTCGGGACAAACCAGACAAATCACCGAGCTCGATTCGAAGCTTATCAAAGCCGAATCGATCAGCATTTCGCCCGATGAGCAAAACGTTTCTTACACGACCATCGATGACGATAAATGGAGCATCTGGACAAAACCAATCGCGGGCGGCGAGCCGAAAAAATTATTTACCGGCGGCTCGGAAATCAAAAATACGGCGTGGCATACGGACAACCGGCGTATTTTTTACAGCCGGCTGGTTGACGGCGGCTTTCAGATTTTCGTGACCGACATTAATGCCGCGCCGCCGAAACAGATTACGTTCGGCGAAAAAGACGCGTTCGTACTCGACGTGGCGCCCGACGGCGCGCGAATTCTTTACGGTTCGGCTAAAGAAGAATCCGACATCTGGAGCGTTAACGTAAAGGATTCAAAAGAAACGGCGGTCGCCTCGGACATCGATTCCGAGCTTTGGGCGGCGGTCGCGCCGGACGGAAAATCAATCGCCTACCAGTCGATCAAAAACCTGAGTCAGGGCAATAATCTTTTTAACGGTCGCGTTTTAATCAAAAAATTAAATTCCGACGAGCAGCCGACCGAAATCTCGGCGGAGGGTTATCTGCCGGTCTGGTCGGCGGACGGCGCGCTGCTCGCTTTTATGGAAATTTCCGGCAATAAAAACCGGATTGCGACCGTCCGCGTGGCGGGCGGGCAAAAGCAGACGGCAGCCGGCGACGTGGTCGCGATTAACAATTCACTGCTTCCCTACAACCATATTCAAACGAGCGATTACAGCTGGTCGCCCGACAGCCGGCAAATTGCTTACGTTTCCAAAACGAGCGGTCAAAGCAACCTCTGGATAACCGGCGCGGACGGCACGAATAATTTTCAACTGACCGCCAACGCGGACGCCAAATTATATTTTTACTGCCCGCTCTGGTCGCCGGACGGAAAAAGCATCGCCTTTACGACGCGCACCGGCAACAGCGGTAAACAAACCTACAGCGCGTGGGTAATCGACACGGAAACAAAAACCACCGGATTGCTGACCCAGCAAAAAACGTTTTTCCGTTTACTCGGTTGGGAGCAAGGCGGCGCGAAGCTTTTTCTGGTTTCGACCGAGGGTTCGGAAACAAGCAGCCTGCACGGCGAAGTTTCGATTCGACAGCTCGAAACCGAAACCGGCAAAATTCAAACACTCGCCGGGCTGAAGGATGTTTATCTGGCAAACATTCAGCTTGCGCCCGACCGCAAAGCGTTCGCGTTTGCGGCGCATCGCGAAGGAAAAGACAATATCTGGCTTGTTTCGACGACTGCCGGCGGGACGGAGCGAAAATTAACCGGCAACAACGATTCGCGGCTTTATTTTTCGAGTCTCTCATGGTCGCCCGACAGCGGCTCTATCTATTTCGGCAAACAAACGCGGTACAGTTTGCTTTCGATGTTGACTAATTTCAAATAAAGAGGAGAGGCAAAATGACAAAAAATTCAATTGTAAAACTAACCATAGCGGTACTTTCGCTGATAATTTTTTCGAGCGGCGGCGTCTCGGCGCAAAAAAAGAAGAATTGCCCGGCAATGACCGACGCCGAAATCATCAAGCGGATTTACGACGAGATGAAGAAAAAACCCGATTACGACGGGCAAATACTTCACGTCAACGTCGTCAGCCTTGACGGCGTGGTGACGCTTCAGGGCTGGGCAAAAAACTCGAAAACTAAAAAAGGGATTGAAAAAATCGCCAAGAAAATAAAATGCGTGACGGTCATCAATCAACTGGCTGACGGACCGGTCGGCTGCGGTCCGGGACAAAAAAGATGCGGCGACATCTGCATCGGAACCGAAGAAACATGCAGCATTTGTACGGCGAAAACCTGTTTATAGCTTTTTATTATTTCCGGTAAAACCGCGCCGCGCGGTGGCTGCGGGAAAATCGACGGCACGGACGCCTCCTGCCTGAAAACGGCTTTTCGCGACCCATTGCTTTAGAGCAGGAGGTTTATGAAAAAAGTAAGTTTTATATTTTTGTTTGCTTTAGGCTTCCTGTTTGCCGCCGCTCCTGAAAATCTTTGTGCGCAAACCCGCAAAAAGCGAAACGCGAGGCGTAAAAAACCGGTCGCGGTCAAAAGCGCTCCCAGCCCCAAACCGCCGCCGCCGCCGCCGCTGCAATGCACTTCGCAAAATACGGCGGGCGAGGAAATGACGTACGCCGTCGGCGCGGCGCGTTTAAGCAAAAAAGAAAGAAAGCGCATCGAGGATAAATACTGGACTTTAACTATTCCGAAAGGCGAGACGCAACGCGCCAAAGAAATCCGTAAAAGGGCGCAAGCCTTTCGCCGGGCGCAAATCGAAAAGGTCGAAAACAGTTACGAAATCTGGCAAAAAGCGCATCCGAAAGCGACCGCCGAAGAAACACGCGGGCGGCTCGAACTTCAAAGGGAAGCGCTCGATAAACTTACCGACAATCAAGCCGTCAAAATCGATATCGCCGCCGAACGCTGGGATTGGCGCGAGCACTACATCGACGTCGGACCGGTGATGAATCAGGGTTTGCGCTGTAATACCTGCTGGGCGTTTGCCGCTACGGACGCCGCTTCCGCCAGCCAGCAAAAAAATTATCGCGATTATGAAGGCGGTACGAACTTTCAAATTACCGATGACGGGTTTCCGATAAACCTCATCGGAGCAGCCTATTTTCTGGCTGAGAATCCGGGACCCTTCGCGCAGGATTTGCTTAACTGTATGGAGATTACGAAAGACGAAATCTGTCGTTCGGGCTGGCACGGGCGCGCGTTCGATTTTATGGTTTACGGGCAGGGCGTGCCGTTAGCGATAACGGACGGTTTTAGCGAAACCGACCCTCGCACCGGCAAGGTTAAAACTTATCGCCGCGTGTATCTGCCGGGAGAAAAATCAACCTGTCAGCCGAGTTACGGCTTTTTAAAGGCTTTATCGTGGGATTATGTCGATTCGCCGCCCGACCGTGTGCCGCCGGTCGAGCTGTTAAAAACCGCGCTCATCGAGCACGGTCCGCTCGTTGCGCCGATTATTTCCGACCCCTGTCTCAATAATTATCGCGGCGGTGTTTTTAACGAAAAAGATTCCGGCAAGGTCAATCACGTCGTGCTGCTCGTCGGCTGGGACGACGCGAAACAGGCGTGGCTCGTCAAAAATTCGTGGGGCGAGGATTGGGGCGAAAAAGGTTTTGCGTGGATAAAATACGGCAGCAACGATTTCGGAATGTTCGCCGCCTGGATTGATGCCGACAGGATTCCTCAACCTTAAAGCAGGCGGAAGTAAATTTATGAAAAACGATTATGTTAACTTTCCGTTCGCGCTGCTCATACTGCTTACCGTTTTTTTTGCCGGCGCCGCAACTGCGCAAAACCGTCAAAAGCAGCCCGTAAATCGCCAAAAAACGGTTCCTCGCAGAAAAGCTTCCGGATTAAAACCCATGCTGAAGTGTTCGACGCTGAGCGCCGACAGCAACGAACCGGGTTTTCTGGTCGGCGCGAGCAGGTTAAGCAAAGCCGACCGAAAACGTCTCGAAAACGATTACGGCAAGCTGATTATTCCCGAAGGCGAAACCGAGCGCGCGAGGGAAATTCGTAAAAAAGCGCAGAGTTTTCGTCAGCGGCAGTTAGACGAAATTGCCAAAATTTATAAAACCTGGAAGCAGATGTACCCGAACGCGACCGAAGAAGAAATTAAAAGTCGCCTCGAAAGGCAGCAATCCGTGGTGGATTATTTCAACAACGGGGTCAATAAAGAGCGCCTTGCAAAAAAAAGTTGGGATTGGCGCGAACAGGGTATCAGGGTCGCGCCGGTGATGCAGCAAGGAATCGGGTGTAATACCTGCTGGGCGTTTGTCGCCGCCTCAGCCGCCGCCGCCAGTTTACAAAAACACGTGATGGACCAGGGCAACTCTTTATCAATTCAGGATGTGGGAACCGGCGAGTTGAGGCAATGGGTCGGCGCGCTCCGGTATTTTGACGACCCGTCGCCGTTCGTTCAGGATTTATTAAATTGTATGCCGATTCCCGAGAAAAACATTTGCCGCTCGGGCTGGCACGGGCGCGCCTTCGACTTTATGGTTAACGGAAACGGAATGCCGATGTCTTTTGCCGACGGTTATGTCGGAACTGACCAGCGTACCGGAAATCAGATAACTTATCGCCGCGAGGAATACCAGGCAGGGCAAAAGTTTACCTGCCGTCCGAACAACGGTTTTCTCAAGGCAGTATCGTGGGATTATGTTAGCTCGCCGCCCGACGTGCCGCCGACCGTCGAGCAATTAAAGACTGCGCTTATCGAACACGGACCGCTTGCCGCGCCGATTATTTATGATGATTGCCTGTCAATTTATCGCGGCGGTATTTTTAACGAAAATCGTTCGGGCAAGATAAATCACGTTGTTTTGCTGCTCGGCTGGGACGACGCGAAATCGGCGTGGCTGATAATGAACTCGTGGGGCGAGGATTGGGGCGAAAAAGGCTTCGGCTGGATTCGATACGCCAGTAATCGGTTCGGCTCGTTCGCCGCTTGGATTGACGCAGAGGACAATGTTTGGAACAAAAGATAAATTTGAGAGAATCTATGAAAAAAATATTTTTCATCTTCCCATTGGCGCTGTTCCTCCTCTGTGCCTTATGCACAAAAACTGACGCGCAAACCCGAAAAAAGCGCGCAACGATTCGCAAAAAACCGGTCGTGGTCGGAAGCGCGCAGCCCGCCAAACTGCTTCAATGCTCACGCCAAAGCACGAGCGGCGAGGGAATGACCTATCTTGTCGGCGCTTCGAAATTGAGCCGCGCGGACAAAAAGCGAATCGAAGATAATTGGGGAAAACTGATTATTCCGCAGGGCGAAACCGAACGCGCCAGGGAAATCCGTCAAAAAGCGAATGACTATAAAAACTCGCTTATTGAAGCGCTGACGAAAAGTCTGGAAACGTGGAAAAAAGTTAATCCCGGCGCAAGCGCCGGACAAATCGAAGAACAGCGCCGTCTGCGACAGGAAAGAATCGATTACAAGTTCAATAATAACAGCCGGGAAAGTATAGAGCGCCGCGCCGCCAAAAGCTGGGATTGGCGCACGCTGCTCGATACGGGCGCGGTGATGAATCAAGGCAAAAACTGCAATACCTGCTGGGCTTTTGCGGCAACCAGCGCGGCGGCTTTGAGCATTCAAAAGAATTTTTCGGAATCGAGCATTATGCGCGATTATATATTTCCCGATAAAACGACCGGCGAATTGTCCAACAACTTGGGTCCGGTATCGGATATGAGCAATCTGATGGTTCCGTTCGCACAGGATTTGCTTAATTGTATGCCGATTCCCGCGCAGGAAATCTGCCGTGCGGGCTGGCACGGGCGCGCGTTCGATTTTATGGTTTACGGGCAGGGCGTGCCGATGACCTACGGCGACGGATTTGTGTTGAAAGACGAGCGAACCGGCAAACAAAGCGTCGTCAAGCTCGAATACAAACAGGGACAAAAGTTCGCGTGCCGCCCGAGTGCCGGTTTTCAAAAGGCGGCGTCGTGGGATTACGTTAATTCGCCGCCCGATAAATTACCGACCGTCGAGCAGTTAAAAACCGCTTTGATTGAACACGGACCGCTCGTCGCGCCGATTGTTTATGACGAGTGTCTGGCGAATTACAAGAGCGGCGTTTTCAACGAACAGGATTTAATCAAAATTAATCACGCTGTTCTGCTCGTCGGCTGGGACGACGCGAAACAGGCGTGGCTCGTTAAAAATTCGTGGGGCGAGGATTGGGGCGAAAAAGGCTTTGCGTGGATAAAATACGGCAGCAACAACATCGGCGTATTTGCCGCGTGGATTGACGCCCGGAATTACTGAACCGCGTCGCGCCCGACACCGAGCGCGTCCGCGACGCGGTTGATGTAATTAAACCACGAAGCAATCAGCGTAATCTGCAAAATCGCCTGGTCGTCAAATCCGGCGGCGCGCAGGCGTTCGTGATAGCCGGGATGAATCTTCGTCGCATCCCTGGTCAGCTGCACGACGTAATCGCACATCACGCGCTCGGCTTCGGTAATCGGCGCTTGTTTGTAATCGGCGCGCAGTGCGGCGATTAAATCATCGTCTAAAGTTACGCGACGCAGAAACTCTGCGTGAGATTCCACTCAGTAAAAACAATCGTTCGTCACCGAAACGACAGTCGCAATCATTTCGTGCTGGCGGCGCGCAAGCGGCAAATCGGGCGACATCATGGCGCTGAACGCCGTAAAAATATGGCGCAGCGCCTCGGGAATCAGCGTGTGCGAATCGACGATTGACTCGTTTATCGCACTCGCTTTCGGCGCGGGCGACGCGTATTCCTGCGGGTACGCGCTCCGGGTTTCCATCAGAATCTTTTGCAGATTTTCGTCCGCTTCGGCAAACGGAATCGTTTTTATCCAAGCCATAATTTAGATTTTGGATTTCGGATTTCGGATTGGTTTATTAATCGCAAAATCCGGAATCAAAAAAGTTAATTTTCACTGCCTTTGCAGAATTTCAAATCACCGGCATTTGACAGATGCAATTACGAATTACGAATTACGAATTACAAAAATTTGAAATCTGTAATTTGTAATCTGTCATCACGAGCAGCGCGAGTGCCGGTAATCACGAGCCGCGCGACTCTGTTAATGCGCCGCCGAAGGCGTTGCGCCGCCCAAAGTCTCGGTCGCGGCGTGATGCACATCGGGCAAATAATAAAACAGAATCCCGAGAATCGCGTAGACCGAAAGCAGCTGTAAACCTTCGACCCAGTTGCTTTCGCCGTCCGAGCAGATTTGCTGGACAATCAGAATCGAGCCGAAAACGGCGACGATTTCGGGTATCGTAAATTCCAGATTCATCGCGTGCGGCGCTAAGAAATACGACGCGAAAATGAGCACCGGCGCGACAAAAAGCGCGATTTGCAGGCTCGAACCGAGCGCGATTCCCAAAGATAAATCCATCTTGTTGCGCAAAGCCATCAAAACGGCTGACGAATGTTCCGCCGCGTTGCCGATGATTGCGACGACGATCACGCCGACGAAAACTTCCGTAAACCCGAGCGCGCCGCGTGCGGCTTCGACCGCGCCGACCAGAAACTCTGAAATCAAAGCCACAAACGCCGTCGCGGTTAGTAAAACCATCGCCGATTTGCCTTTCGACCAATGGTCGCCCGCCGCTTCTTCCTCGTGCCCGACTTCCTGTGCCGCGCCCTGCAGCGCTTCGCCGACAAATAAATCCTTATGCGTAACGAGCGAAAAATAGAGCGTTCCGAGATAAGTCAAAAAAAGCACAATCGCGATGGCGAGGCTTAAATTCTGTTCTTTTGCCGGCGTCCAGCCGCCGGCGGCGACCGGAACCTGCGCGGCGACAAAATGGAAAACCGTCGGAATCAAAAGGGCAATCGCTGCCAGCGTCAGCGCGGTGGCGGACGTGCTGGCGGCGGTTCTTTCGAACGACTGCGTTTTGAATTTTGCGCCGCCCGCCACCAGAGAAAGTCCTAAAACCAGCAGCATATTGCCGATAATCGAGCCGGTTATCGAAGCTTTGACGACGCCTTCCAAGCCTTTCGAGAGCGCGAAAAGCGCGATAATCAATTCCGCCGCGTTGCCGAACGTCGCGTTGAGCAGTCCGCCGATTCCCTGCCCGAGATGTTCCGCCAGATGCTCGGTCGCTTTGCCCATCCAGCCCGCCAGCGGAATAATCGCGAGACACGAGCAGATAAACAGCGCCGTCGGGTTGTCAAACGAAGGAACGAACCGGAGCAGAATCGCAACCGCAACAAACACCAGAAGCCAGTCGAGCGACGGCTTGAGCCAACTTGATTTCATAGTTTCAGACATATTCCAAAAATTTTAATGCGCCAAACTTTGAGCCGCCGAATGAACGTCCGGCAGAAAGTAAAACAAAATTGCCAAAACGGCGTAGACCGATAAAAGCTGGACGCCTTCAATCCAATTGCTTTCGCCGTCGGACGAAATCTGCTGGACAATCAAAATCGCAATAATCACGGCAAAAACTTCCGGCAAGGTAAATTCCAGATTCATCGGTTTGCCGAAAAGATACGACGCAAAAACCAAAACCGGCGCGACAAAGAGCGCGATTTGCAGGCTTGAGCCGAGCGAAATCCCCAAAGATAAATCCATCTTGTTGCGCAAAGCCATCAAAACGGCTGACGAATTTTCCGCCGCGTTGCCGATGATTGCGACGACGATTACGCCGACGAAAACTTCCGTTAAGCCGAGAGTTTTGCCCGCTTCTTCGACCGCACCGACCAGAAACTCGGCAATCAAAACGACGAACGCGGTCGCCGTCAGAAGAATCGTCAAAGCCTTTCGCTTCGACCAATGTTCGCCCGAATGTTCCAGTTCTTCGCCGATGTCCTCCATCGCGTGCATCGAATCGGCAGAGTTCAGATTGCGGTGCGTGACGAGCGAAAAAATCAGCGTCAAAATATAGGTAATTATTAAAACCGCCGCGATAGCAAGGCTTAGATTCTGCTCTTTTGCCGGCGTCCAGCCGCCGGCGGCGACCGGAACCTGCGCGGCGACAAAATGGAAAACCGTCGGCACGAGCAGCGCGGCGGCTGCCAGCGTCAAAGCCGTCGCCGACATGCTCGACGATGTCCGGTTAAATGTCTGCCGCTTGAATTTCAAACCGCCCGAGAGCAGCGAAAGTCCTAAAACCAGCAGAAGGTTTCCCAGAATCGAGCCGGTTATCGAAGCCTTGACGACGCCTTCCAAGCCTTTCGAGAGAGCGAAAAGCGCGATAATCAATTCCGCCGCGTTGCCGAACGTCGCGCTTAAGAGTCCGCCCGCGCCCTGCCCGAGATGTTCCGCCAGATGCTCGGTTCCCTTGCCCATCCAGCCCGCCAGGGGAATAATCGCGATGCACGAGATGATAAACAGCGCCGTCGGATTTTCGAGCGACGGGATAAACCTCAGCGCGCAGGCAATCGGGACAAATACGAGGAGCCAATCAAGCGACGGCTTGAGCCAACTTTGTTTTTTTTCCGACATATTTATTCGTTAGAAAACCGCTCTCAGCTTATTCAGTCAGTCGTCCGTTTCTTTCCTAAAATCAAATAATAAACGGGTAAGCCCAACAAGACAACCGCCGCGCCCAAGAAACTTTGCAGGGGATTCCGCATCGCAATCAGCAGCAAAACAACCGCCGTGACAACCAAAAAGAAGACGGGCGTCCACGGGTAAAGAATAGTTTTATAGCCCGCAAAATCGTTTTTGTGAATTTTGAAAATGCCCGCGACAGTGAGCGCGATAAAAAACACGACGACAAAGAAAAAGTATGAAATTATCTGTTCGAAAGTCCCTGAAAGAATCAGCGCGCACGCCAGAATCATCTGAATTAGGGTCGCGCGGTGCGGCGTCCCGAAGCGCGGGTGAAGCTCGCCGAAGGCTCGGAAAAACAAGCCGTCCTTTGCCATCGCGTAATAAACGCGCGGCGAAACCATGAGGTAAGCAATCAAAGTTCCGAGCACCGAAACGACGACAATCAGCGCAAAGACGATGCCGCCGGTTTTCCCGAACAGGACTTCGCCCGCCTGCGCCGCAAAAGTCTCGTCCGAAGTGACTCTGCCGAGCGGGACGAGGTAGAAGAAAACCGCGCTCGTCAAAATGTAAATTACCGTCAGCGCGATAATTCCGATGGAGAGCGCGCGCGGCAGATTTTTCTGCGGATTTTCGACTTCGCCCGCGACGCGCGTTACTTCCCACCAACCGGCAAACGCGAAAAATGCGCCGACCGCGCCGCCCGCCAGCGCGCCGAAAGCATCTGCCGGAACGGCAAAAAACGGCGTGAAATTCTGCCAGTCGCCAAAACCGCCCGCGAAACCGTAAAAAATTATAAAAGCGAGCGTCGCGATTTTCAGAATTGTCAGGACTTTCAAAAAATTCGCGCCGATTCGCGCGCCCGAAATATTCAGCAAGCCCAGAACGACGACGACCGACATCGCAAAAATCGCCTGTCCGGCGGCGGAAAGCGGCACGAGATAAACAAAATATTTTGTCAACCCGACCGCAAAAGTCGCCGTCAATCCGGGGTCGAGGACGAGCAGACACATCCAGCCGTAAAGAAACGCCAGCCGCCTGCCCCAAATCTCGCGCAGGTAAACGTAACTGCCGCCGGCTTCGGGAAACCTTGCGGCAAGCTCGCCGTAACACAATGCGCCGCTCAGGGTCATCGCGCCGAGCACGATCCAGATGACGAGCAGCCAAAACGGCGAGCCGACTGATTTTGCCATTCCCGCCGGAGTCAGAAAGATTCCGACGGCGATGACCTGTCCGATAAGCAAAGCGACGGCAGTCCACAATCCGAATTGTCTTTTCAAATGCATAAATGAATTTGCCGCTGAAGCGCACCCCGCAGAACACCGGGAGAAAATTTATGTAATCTCCGTGTTCTGCGAGGGGCGCGCTTCGGCGGCTAAATTAAAAAGTAAAACGCGCCGCAAATTGAAACGCGCGCGGTCCGCCGGAACCGAAAACGCCGCCCGCGGTCGTTACCGCTTGCCCGAAACCGGACGTTCCGAGGACGTTGCCGAAACCCGAATAATTCGTGTTTGAAACGCCGAGAATGTTGGTCGTATTGAAAACGTTGAAGACTTCGACAATCGGCTCAAAACGAAATTTTTCTTTGAATGTAAAGACCTTTGAGAAACGAACGTCGAGCGAGCTGAAAGCGTCGTTAAAGCGGGCATTCGAGGGCGCGAGCGGCAATTGGTTTGACGGCGCTCGCGTCGCATTTAATCCGGTTAAAAAGGCGTTCAGATCATTCGCGTTTTTAAAAAGCCGCCCGCCCGCGTTGCGCTGCAATTGCGGAACGCGCGATGAGCCGTCCGGCAAAATTATGTCCATCGGCACGCCCGAAGCTAAAGTTAGAATCGGCGACAGTCGAAAATCGAACGGCAGGACGAAAGTTCCCGCAAACGTGAACCGGTGACGCTGGTCGTTCGGCGTCGGACCGTATTCGAGCTGTAGATTATTCGGGTCGACCGGACCGTTCGAGAACGGAATCTGGTCGTCGTTCGCATAGTTGAAGGCTTTTGAAAGCGTGTAATTGGCGCGAAAACCGAAGCGGTTCGCAAATCGTTTTTCGACGCTCAACAATAAGCCGTCGTATTTGAATTTGACGCTCGATTCGAGATTGACGACCCTGTCGGGTCCGCCGACGACCGGGTTAAAAACTGTGCCGACGGCGCGCCCGATGATAAACCGCGTGCCGAAATTATGCAGGTAATCGGCGCGCAAAACGAAGTTTCGCGCGAATTCCCACTGCAGCCCGAGATTCGCCTGCTGAACCATCGGATTCTGCAAATCGTTGTCGATGATGTTGATGCCCGATGCGCCCGCGCCGGGCAAAACGAATCCGATGAACGGGTTGGCGACGGTCGGCGCAAACGGCAAAAACCTGCCGTTCTGGTCAAGAAAAATCGGCACGCCGTTCGGGTCTGTGAGCGCGTTTCCGGCGCGCACGGCAACCGGCAGAGCGCGCCCGTCAAGCCCGCGTTCGAGCGTGATTAGTTCGAGCACGACGCGGTCGTAATAAATCCCGTAACCGCCGTGAAAGCTCAGCCGATCGCTCAAAGCGGAATAATTAAATCCGGCGCGCGGCGCAAAATTATTCAAATCCGCGCGGCGTTCGCCTTTGTAAAACGAAGCGACCAGCGGGTTGACATCATCGTAGCCCGAAATGTTTTTGACGTTCGTGTCGGCTTCGTAACGCACGCCGAAGCTGAGCGTCAAATTCTTCGTCACGCGCCAATCGTCCTGCACGAAAAAGGCGAAATAATTGTTGTCGATGTCGTCCAGATTCAAATCGCGGTCGGGAAAACCGCTCCGCAGCGTGACGGCGAAAAGCAAATCGAGGTCGTTGATTTGCCCGTCGTTGTTGCGGTCGGCGTTGGCAAAATCCTGCACGAATTCGATTCTGCCGTGCCGGAAAACGCCGAGGAACAAACTCGAATCGACGCGCTGAAATTCGCCGCCGAATTTTACCGTGTGATTGCCGAAAATCGCCGAAAAATTGTCGCCGAACTGCAGGCGATTCTGCGTCGTGCCCTGCGGAACGCGAAAGCTCGAACCGTCGAGAATACTCGGGAAAGTCTGCTGCACGCCGTTTGCAGCCGGGTCGGTCGCGTTTTCAAAATCGTTCAGGCTGAAGCTGAAATTATTGACCATCCGCGGCGAGAGCACGCTCGACCAGTTCGCCATCAACGAATGAAACCGATTCTTCAGATTTTGCAGGTAAGACGCCGAGCCGATTGCCCGGTCCAGTTTGCTCGAATCGGTCGCGTCAACGTCTTCGAACGAATATCGAAAATTAAAATTGTTCCGGTCGTCGGCGAGAAAATCGAGACGCGTGTTCAAAAGCAAATCGCCGAGCGGCGCGACGGCGAATCCGCGCGTGATGCGGCGGTTCGGAACATCTCGAATGCCGACCAGCACCGCGCCGTCCTGGTCACGATATTCGACCGCGCCGAAGGCAAAAAGTTTATCTTTGATAAGCGGCGCGCCCAAGGTAAACGAATACTGCTGGCGGTCGAAAGGCGGCGTCGGGTTCGTGCGGTCAAACGTCGCGGGCAGCGCCTGCAAGCGCCGGTCGCGCTCGTAAAAGGAAGCCGAGCCGTGAAATTCGTTCGTTCCCGATTTTGTGACGACGTTTATCACGGACGACGCCGAACGCCCGTATTCCGCCGAAAAGCGGTTTGTCGCCACCTGAAATTCCTGCACCGCGTCCTGCGAAACGTTGATGAGCGAGCCGCCGACCACGTCGTCGTTATTGTCCGTCCCGTCAATCATCACGTTGCCGCCGCGCCCGATTTGCCCGGCGGACGAAATGACGACCGTGTTGGTTTTGGTCGGGTCGAAATTCGGCGCGATCGTATTGCCCGGCGTGAGCAGCGCGAGTTCGAGAAAATTTCGCCCGTTGAGCGGCAGATTCTCGATTTCTTTATCGTTGATAACCGCGTCAACTTTCGAAGTTTGCGTGTCAACTCCATTATAAATATCGAGGGTCGGAATATAGGTCGAACTTGCAATAACCAGATATACTTCAAAATTTAAAGTTTGTCCGACGTTCAGAATTTTGTCTGCTTTATAAAGCTGAAAACCTTTAGCTTCAGTTTTTACTTCGTATTCGCCAACCGGCAAATTCGAAATTACATAGACGCCTTCTTCATTCGTCGCCGCCGTTCGCGAAAGATTCGTCGCCTTATTTGTTGCCGTCACGGTTGCGCCGACGATGACGGCGCTATTCGGGTCAAACACGACGCCGGTTAATGTGGCGGTCGGCGACTGCGAAAAAGCCGGAGTCGTGCAAAATACAAGCACGAAAAACATTAAAACCAGGTGTAATTTCTTCATTTTCTTCTACCTTTTTTTCGGAATTTTGCTTCGAGAAGTTGGAGAAGATTGTAGTTTAATTAGCAGAAACTGTCGAGATGATTTATTTATAAAAAAGCAATTTCAACGCCACGGCGCGCGACGCGAGAGGCGCAAAGGATAAATTTGGTAATTATTCGTAATGTGTTTTGATTGAAAACTCATTAACGGGAAGTAAAAAAATAAATTAAAAGCCTTTGCGCCGCCCGCGTCTTTTGCGTCTTTTGCGTTAAAAATCTCTTTTCCGAATCGCCCGGTTATTTGCCTTCTTTCAGCAGCTCGCGGTAAAAGTCCCGCAATGTGTAAAACGCCTGTTTTTTTTCGCCTTCGCTCGAAATCAAGCCTTTTCGATTGTAGAAATCCTGAATGTTCGGCAGCGGTCGGCGAGGCGAGCGAAAATCCGTCAAAATCCACGGCGACATGCCGCGCAGAGCGGGAATCTTTTTGAGCATCGCGATTTGATGCTCGTAGACGTTTTTCTGGTATTCTTCGGTCCAGCGCGCTTTCGGGTCGCCGTGATTTCCGAACCGGGCGTCCGCGCCGAATTCGCTGATAATCAGCGGTTTGTTGAGCGCGACTTTCCACACGAGCGAGTCCGCTTTTTCGGGCGGTCCGTCGTACCAGCCGACATATTCGTTGCAGCCTAAAACGTCCAGGTATTCGCCGAGCGGGTCGTCAATCATCTGCGTTTTGTCGTCCAGATAATGCCGTTCGTTCGCCGCCGTCAAAAGCCGTGTCGGGTCGAGCGTGCGGGCGTGGTCGATTAATCCTTTGAGAAATTTATTGCGCGCGTCGCTCACCGGCGTTTCGTTTGCCACCGACCAAAGTATGACGGAAGCGCGGTTTTTGTCCCGCGTAATATTTTCGGCAAGCTGATTTCGGGCGTTCTCGAAAGTTTCCGGGTTGTCCCACAAAATCGTCCAGTAAACCGGGATTTCCGACCAGACCATAATGCCCAGCTCGTCGGCGATTCTCGTCATCTGCTCGTTATGCGGGTAATGCGCCAGACGGACAAAATTGCAGCCCAGCTCTTTCGCCCACCCGAGCAGCAGCCGCGCGTCCGACTCGCTGAAGCCGCGCCCGCGCCGGAGCGGCGATTCTTCGTGAATCGAGATTCCGCGCAGGAAAACCGGCTTGCCGTTGAGCAGAATATCCGCTCCCTTTGTCTCGATACTTCGAAAACCGATGCGGTCGGTAATTTGATTGCCGCCGCTCGAAAATTTCACCTCGTAAAGTTTCGGATTTTCCGGCGTCCAGAGCTGAATTTTATTCTTAAAATTAATTGTCGCAAAACCGTTGGCGTCGGTCGTGACCGTCTGTTTTACTTTCGCTTCCGGTATCTCGATTGACACGGTTTGATTGCCCGCCGCCGTGCCGTTGAGCCGAACCCAGCCCGCAAACTCGTCGGTTGTGCCTTTTTTTAATTGCAGAAAGTAATCCTCAATAAAGGTTTCCGGAACTTCGATTAAATTGACGGAGCGCGTCAGACCGCCATAATTCCACCAATCGGTGTTAAGCGTCGGCACGGCGTCGCGGGAACGCCTGTCGTCGACGCGAACAATCAGAAAATTGCCTTTTTCGCGTAAAAGCTGTGTGATTTCAAAATTAAACGGCGTGAATCCGCCGACGTGCCGCCCGAGTTTTTGCCCGTTCAGGTAAACGTCCGCCAGGTAATTTGCCGCCCCGAAGTGAACAAACACCCGATTTGCGGCAGATTTTTTTTGATAGTCGAAGGATTTTTTGTACCAGAGCGTGCCTTCGTAAAAAAGATATTTTTCGTCCTGCGAATTCCAATCGCCCGGCACGCGCAATTCGGGTGACGTGTCGAAATCGTATTCGATTAAATCCTGCGCATTTTTCGGTTTTGTATTTTGAAAATACCCGTCCCTGCGCGGCTCCCAGCGGTAATTGTAATAACCGGTTTCGTACGGGTCGATAATCGTCCGCCACGCGCCGTCGAGACTCGTCGCCGCGCGCCCGTCGAGGTTGGCGACGAACGGCGACGGCGGCTGCGCGTTGATGAGGGCGACGAAAACGAAGAGAAATGTCAAAAGCACTGCGAATTTAATTTTCATATTTACTTTTTCTGTGTTAAAAAACCGCTTGATTGCCAAGTCTTTGCGGGAAGGCTCGTAAATATTATTTTCCCGGAAATCACGGCTTTTGCAAATCTTTCCAACAATTAGTTTTCGTGTTGCGTTTGAATCGGATTTAGCATATTTTACAAACAATTATTTTTTAAGGAGAAAATTATGCAGCAAACAGCCCCTTTAAATCCCGAACCGTTCTGGGAAACAATTACCGCTTTTCAGCGTTCGGCAGCCATGAAAGCCGCCATCGAGCTGGAAGTTTTTACAAAAATCGGCGAAGGCAGCACCTCTGCCGGTGCGATTGCCGAAGCTTGCGGCGCCGCCGAACGCGGCGTGCGCATTTTGTGCGATTCGATGACCGTCATGGGATTTTTGACCAAAACGGACGGCACTTACGGTTTGACCGATATGACCGCCGCTTTTCTCGATAAAAATTCGCCGATGTATCTCGGCGCGACGGTCGATTTCATCCTCTCGCCGATGCAAAGACGCGGTTTCGACGATTTGACGAACGCCGTTATCCGCGGCGGCTCGACCGTTTCGGAAAACGCTTCGCTCGACCCAGAAAGCCCGATGTGGGTCAAATTCGCGCGCGGCATGGTCGGAATGATGATGCCGTCGGCGCAGGCAATCGCCGCCAATATCGGTTTTGAACCCGACCGCGCCTTCAAAGTTCTGGATATCGCCGCGGGGCACGGAATTTTCGGCATCACGGTCGCGCAAGCCTACCCGAACGCGGAAATCCACGCCGTCGATTGGGCAAACGTCCTTCAGGTGGCGACCGAAAACGCGCAGAAATTCGGCGTTGCCGACCGCCATCATTTAATCGACGGCAGCGCGTTCGACGTTGAATTCGGAACGGGTTACGACGTAGTTTTACTAACCAATTTCCTGCATCATTTCGACACGGCAACCAACACGAATCTGCTCAGGAAAATTCACTCGGCGCTCAATGAGGGCGGAAAATTGATGACGCTTGAATTTATCCCGAACGACGACCGTATTTCGCCGTCTTCCGAAGCCATGTTCAGTCTGGTGATGCTTGCCAACACCCCGGCGGGCGATGCCTACACTTTCGCGGAATTAAGCGAAATGCTTGAAGCGGCAGGATTTTCCGGGAATCAACATATACCGTTAGCGCCGATGCCGCAGCACCTGGTTGTTTCGATGAAGTAAATTTTTCGATTGTCATATCCCGCCCGAATCCTGTATTCTAATACCTGATTAATTTCAAGATTAAGGTGGGATATGACAAAAAAGGTTTTGATTGCAGAGGATTACGCAGACACTCGCACAATGATGCGCTACCTGCTTCAGCATTTCGGTTATGAGGTTTTAGAGGCGGCGGACGGTCAGGAAGCTGTCGATAAAACCAAAGAAAATCACCCTGACCTGATTTTAATGGACATTTCGATGCCCGTTATGGACGGTCTGACCGCCACGCAGACTATCCGCAGAATGAACGGCTTCGGCAAAATTCCGATTATCGCCGTGACGGCTTACGGAAAATCTTATTATCGCCAGGCAATCGAAGCCGGCTGCGACGACCTGATAAACAAACCCCTCGATTTTGACAACCTGCAGCCGATTCTCGAACAATATTTGAGCTAGAAGACATTTTTTAACGCACAGGCGACGGCGGCGCGAAAGATTTATTTTATTTCATTGCGCCGCCGTCGCCTGTGCGTTAAAGTTTTGCAGTTTCTGAAGTTCTCCGGCGGAAAAGCAAAAAAGCGGCTTCGTAAAGCCGCTTTTTTGTGTGGAAATTTTTCTTTGTTTTTGGTAATTCGGTTAAATTTTTAGTAACTCGAAATGTTCAGAATGCCCGAAAGAATCGAACCTAAAATGTTGATACCGTTATTCGAGCGGTAACCGTACTGGTAGCGGCTGTTGTAACCGTCTTCGTAACCGCGCTGGAAACCTTGCTGGAAGTAATAACGATAAGCACTCGTATTTACATAAGAGTTATAACCGTAAGTTCCGCTGCGATATGTCGATAAATTGTTATAGCCGTAACCGCCGTTTCGTCTGCCGGTCTGTCCGGCATTAAAACCCTGCTGATAACCTCGATTTACAGCGTCGCGAAGAATCTGCACGCCGCGGTCGTCGGTTTGATAACCGTTATAAACGCGATACGTTCTTCGTTGATATCTCTGCTGATCATATCTCTGCTGTTGTTCCTGCTGCGCCCTGCGCTGCTGTTTTTCAATTCTGCGCTGCTGTTCTCTCTGCCAGTCACGATTCGACCATTGAGCGTTAGTAACCTGGGTTGCTCCGAGCAGTGCCACCAATCCGAAGGCGGCGGCTGCTGTTAATTTTTTCAAATTTGTAAGTCTCATAATTTTTCTCCCCTTTTCATGCCCTTATTCATACTTAATAAAAATTAAAAGAGCAATTTTTTTCTGGTGATTATTTTGTTCTTGAGTCAATCACCTTGCCCTCTATAGTGGCAATCACCGTGCCAAAAGTCTTGTTTTGAGACTTAAACACAGGCAATTAAAGGATTTGAATTTTCGGGAACGGGAAGGTACAAATTTATTCTCTATCCGAAATGGACTAAAGCGATACTATTTCGGGCATCGCCCGTGTCCGATTATTTTCCGCAGCATTTACATATCTGTTCAGGCTGCTTTTTCCGTATCGCCGTAAATTTTTCTTCCCAGAGAGAGCGAATCGGTTCACGGTCGTTTGAATCGAAATAATTGTTGATTTCTTCGGTCAGGCGAAGTTTTTCCTTTGCCGTGAGATTCAAAAAACCGTGAAAAACAAGCGTCATATTTTCTTCCATAATTAAGGATAGAGAGTAACCTTTTCGCGCCCCGAATCCAAAACGAAAAAGCGTACGAAATTGTCACAGATAGTTGTTTTTTTGTATTATTAAAATTGCTTTGAGAGGTTTTTATGTTCGAATACGAAAAAGATAGTTCAATCGGTCACTCTTTGGTGTTGATTCTTCTGTGGTTCGTCAATATCTTGATTTTAATTTTCGGTGCGCCGTTTCTGGTTTTCAAAAAGATGCGCGATGTGTTCTTTAAAACTGCCCCAAAATCGCAGCCGAAAATAGCGGCAAAACCCGAATCGGCGCCATATTTCCCGTGCCGGGTCGATTAAAATCAGGATTCTTCTGCGAATCGCCCCTAATTTCCCTTCACGCGAAAAGTGTTTTTTGAACGCACCGCCGCGTCGCTGCGGTCGGTTTTTACTTTTATCTGATAAACCTTTCCGGCTTCGACATTTTCGGGGTAAAAGCCGATCAGATATTGTTTCCTGAGCTCCTCGGCAATTGCCTCAAAGGTTTTCGACAAATCCTTAATTTCACTTTGATAAAACCTGCCTGCCGAAACATCCGCCAACTCGCGTAAGTATTCAACCGCGTCTTCGTTTGCCTGTTCGTTTCGCTGGCGGCGTTCGGGAAATCTATCGCCGGGAAATCTGTCGCGCCGCCGAACTGCGCCGCCGCCGCGTCCCGGAAAGGGAAAGTTTTGGCGCATCATCCGGCGCTGCATAAAACCCGTTTCGTAAAAAATCGAGTAAACGAGTGTGTCCGATTCTTCGAGCCGGTAAATCAATTCGTCGCTCCCGGTCAGGCTTCCGAAATCTTTCCCGTCCGTTAAAAGGACGACGGCTTTGCGACCTTTCACACCGGCAAAATTTTTATACACGGTTTCGAAAACCGCATCGCGTAAAACCGTGCCGAACTGCGCCCCGATTTCAGCATTTATTATCACTCTTTTCAGCCGTTCGCGGTCGTTTGTCAGCCCGCACAAAACATTTACCTGATAGTCGAAACTGACAATCATCGCGCGGTCGTTCGGTTTTAATTGTTTGATAAATTCGAGCGCGGCGTCCTGAATCTTGTCCAGAACCTGCTCGGTGCTGCGGCTCGTATCTAAGAGAATTGCGACGTTTATCGGCGATTCTTCGGCGGCGAAATATTCGATTGTCTGCTTTTGCCCGTCTTTGAAAACCGTAAAATTTTCGGCGTTCAAGCCCGAAATATAACGGTTTCGGCGGTCGCTGACAATCACCGGAACCGTTACCAGATTGGTATCGACCTTAATAACTTCGTCGTCCGGCTTATTTTGCGCGTTTAACTTCGACGAAAACAAAAAACAACCCGCCAACACAAAAACGGCGCACCATTGAATATTTTTCGGCATAACTTTTCAATGGTTTAGACGCGCCGGCGCCCGCTTTAGCTGAAAAACCTCTGCCAGCGCGAAACTATTTTTTCGCCAACATTTCCTGAACCTGGTTGACGTCTTTATCGCCGCGCCCCGAAAGATTGCAGATAATCGTTTCGGATGCCGCCATCGCAGGCGCGAGCTTTAACAGATAAGCAATCGCGTGCGAAGATTCGAGCGCCGGAATTATTCCCTCGGTTTGCGATAAAACCTGAAACGCTTCGAGGGCTTCCGCGTCGGAAGCCGAAACGTATTCGGCGCGTTTAATCGAATGCAAAAACGCGTGCTCCGGTCCGATTGAAGCATAATCGAGTCCTGCGGAAATCGAATGCGTCAAAGCAATCTGACCGTTTTCGTCCTGCAAAAGATAGCTTTTCGTTCCCTGCAAAACCCCGATTTTGCCGCCGCCCTGCTCGTTAAACCGCGCGGCGTGTTCGCCTAAATGATTTCCTTTGCCGCCGGCTTCGACGCCAATCATCCGGACACTGTCGTCCTGCAAAAAAGGATGAAAAAGCCCGATGGAATTTGAGCCGCCGCCGACGCACGCGACCAGCGCGTCCGGCAAACTTCCCGTCTGTTCGAGGATTTGCTCGCGTGCTTCGCGTCCGATGACCGATTGAAAATCTCTGACCATCAACGGATACGGATGCGGTCCGAGCGCGCTCCCCAACAGATAATAGGTCGAATCGACGTTCGTCACCCAATCGCGCAAAGCCTCGTTAATCGCGTCTTTCAGCGTCCGCGAACCGGAATCGACGCCGCGCACTTCCGCGCCGAGAAGCTGCATCCGAAAGACGTTCAGCGCCTGCCGCCGCATATCTTCCGTACCCATATAAACGACGCATTCGAGCCCGAACAGCGCGCAGACGGTCGCCGTCGCGACGCCGTGCTGACCCGCACCGGTTTCGGCAATGACGCGCTGCTTGCCCATCCGCCGGGCGAGTAAAACCTGCCCGATGGCGTTGTTAATTTTATGCGAGCCGGTATGCCCCAAATCCTCACGCTTTAAGTAAATCTGCGCGCCGCCCAAAGTTTCCGAAAGTCGCTGCGCGTGAAAAAGCGGCGTCGGGCGACCGGAAAAATCTTTCAATAATTGCAGAAATTCCGCCTGAAACCGGGCGTCGTCGCGCACCGCAAAATACGTGTTCGTCAATTCTTCAAGCGGAAACATCAGCGTCTCGGGAACAAACCGCCCGCCGAATTCGCCCCAGTAACCGCGTTCGTTTGGTTGGTAATTCATAAAATTCTAATGATTGTTCGGATTATCAACCGCCAAACCTTCAGCACCGGCGGCTGAGTTGAGGTCTTTGTCGGCAGAAATAAAATTAAAATTCATAATGCCGCCTTTCGCCAGACGGTTTCTGACACTCAAACTGACGGCGAGCTGTGCCGTGTCATATCCGCGCAGACCGTATTTTCGAGCCAATAAAATTCCTTCTTCGATAATTTTCGGAGTCAAATCAATGACGATAAATCTGCTTCCAAAATCGCGTTTGAATCTTTTCAATGCTTTGTCGGCAGCCGATTGGCTGAGACTTTTGCCTTTCACTCGGCGGGCAATCGCCGAAGCGACTTCGATTGCCGTGATGTTAGCGATAAAAATATCATTTGAAGCAGACGGGCGAAGCTGTCCGATAATCCAGGTCGTTCCGGTTTCGACAACGTATCTTTTCACCAAACCGCTCGAATCCAAAAACAAAACCGCCATTAATTTCTGTCCTCAAGAATGGTTTCCGAAAGCGGCTTGTCTTTAATTTTAACCGGTTCAAAATCGTCTTCTGCATCGGTAATTCCTTCGGGAATATGACTAATCAAACCTTCCGCCAGCATTTCGCGCAAAAGTTCATCGGAAACCCGAAGATTTTCCGCGTCATTTTCGATGATAATTCTTACCCGCTCGTTTTCTTTAAGCGATTCGGGAACGCGCGAAATAGGTTTGAAAATCCCGTTTTCGTAAATTGCTTCAACCGTCATCATAACTTTTTTATTTACCTCGCTTTGAGAATTTTACCATAAATCCCGCACTAAACCGCCCGTCGAATTCGCCCCAGTAACCGCGTTCGCTTGGTTGAAAATCCATAAAACTATTTTACCGCAAAGATAAAATTTTTAACCTTTTCAGGCTCCTTTAACCCTTTCGCTTTTTCAAGCAGACTGCATGCATCTACCGCAAATGGTTTAACCTGGGTAACAGCATTTGCAATATTTTCTTGCGAAAGCCCGCCCGCGAGATACATTTTGGGGGAAATTTCCTGTACTCGTTTAGCGATTTCCCAATTGAAAGTTTCGCCCGTTCCGCCGTGTTCTTTGGGGTTGTAAGCGTCGAGCAAAATCGCGTCGGTTTCGTAAACGAGAACGTCTTCGGGTTTAAATTCGGGCGAAACGCGGAAAGCCTTGATGATTTCAAGACCGGTTTTCGCCTTTAATTCACGCACAAATCGCGGTGTTTCTTCGCCGTGAAGTTGAAGCGCGTCGAGTTTGGCAATCGAAGCGATTTCCGCGATTTTCTCCAGCGATTCATTGACGAAAACGCCGACTTTCAAGATTTCCGGCGGCAGTTGTTCGATAATTTCACGCGCTTTTTCGGGCGCAATGTAACGCGGACTTTTTTCGTAAAAATTAAAGCCGAGCGCGTCCGCGCCGAATTTTGCCGCAAGCAGCGCGTCTTCCAGATTTGTAATGCCGCAAATTTTAACTTTCGTCATCTTAGTTGTAGCCGCGGATAAACGCGGATTTCGCGGATCAGAATC
>DASWRC010000187.1:0-19047 GCA_036403375.1 Pyrinomonadaceae bacterium | reverse complement strand
CTTTCGCGGGCGGCAGCCGTGAGGCTTTGAACGGCTCTTAAAAATTCGGCATTATCCTTGCCTCGTGCATTACCGGGACGCTTTGAGAGGATTTTTGTTGAACTGAAACCGTACAGCGATATGGGGCTGGAAATTTACTGGCAGAAAAGAGATTTTTCGCAAACGCCGGAACCGAAAGGAAAAGTTTCGCGCGCGAGCCGCTCGCGGTTTGTTTGTCAGGAACATCACGCGACAAGTCTGCATTTCGATTTCCGGCTTGAAATCGGCGGCGTTCTAAAATCGTGGTCGATTCGCAAGGGTCCTTCGCTCAACCCGGAAATTCGCCGCCTCGCCGTCCCGACCGAAGACCATCCGGTCGAGTATCTCGAATTTCAGGGCACGATTCCCGAAGGAAATTACGGCGCGGGCGAGCACCGGATTTGGGATGCGGGCACTTTTAAGCTGCTCGAAGGCGATTCGGCGGAAGAGCAGTTCGCGAAGGGCAAACTCAAATTCGAGCTGGCGGGTGAAAAACTCAAGGGCGCGTTCAGCTTTTTCAAGCTCGGCAGCCGCGACGCGTGGCTGCTTGTGAAAAGCAAAGACCGGTATGCGGACGAACATTGGAAACTGGAACTGCTGATGCCGGACGCAGACGGCAGCCGTTTTATCGAGGAAACGAAGAAAAAGCCGCGCCGCCGCTCATACAAACCGGCGCCGCCGCGCGGTAAAAACGAGGCGGTCGTCAAATTGCCCGCGAAAGCGAAAAAAGGCGAAAAGCTGCCGGGGTTGGCGGAGGTTTTGAAGGAAAAAAATCCGACCGGCGACCGGCGCGTCAAAGTCGGTGAATACGCTTTGGAATTGACCAATCTCGATAAAGTTTACTGGCGCGAACCGGGATTTACGAAAGCGGATTTAATCCGTTACTACTACGAAATCGCGGACTATATTCTGCCGTATCTCGAAAACCGTCCGCTGATTATGAAGCGTTATCCGATGGGCGCGGGCGGGAAGTCTTTTCATCAGCACGACGTTGACGAAGTGCCGGAATACGTGCCGACGATAGCGCTCGTCGCCGAGGGCGAGGGCGAGCATACGGTCGATTACATTGTCGGCGGCAATCTCGAAACGCATCTTTACATGACTAATCTGGGCGCGATTGAGCGGCATCCGTGGCATTCGCGAATCGATAATCTGGATTTTCCCGACTGGCTGGTTTTCGATTTAGACCCGGGCGAAGAAGTCGAGTTTGCGACCATTTGCGAGGTTGCGCTCGGCGCGCGCGAAATCATTAAAAGTCTGGGACTTGAAGCCTACGCGAAAACTTCGGGCTCGCGCGGGCTTCATGTCTACGTTCCTGTCAAACGGGCGTACAGTTCCGGCGAGTTGGCGGATTTTGCCGAGCGCATCGCGAAAATGGTGGTGCGCGAAAATCCTGAAAAGGCGACCGCCGAGCGGAGCAAACAGAAACGCAAAGAATCGCAAATCTACGTCGATTTTTTGCAGAACGCTTACGGAAAATCCGTCGTCGCGCCGTATTCCGTCAGACCGAAGCCGCAGGCGACTGTCTCCGCGCCGCTCGAATGGCAGGAAGTCGAAACAAAAAAAGTTTCGATTGAAGACTTTACCATTAAGAATATGCTCGAAAGAATCAGGGAAAAAGGCGATATTTTCAAAGCCGTTTTAACCGACCGGCAAAGCCTGGAAGAAGCCTTTGAAAAGCTAAAAGGAAAAGCTAAAAGGAAAAGCTGAAAGGAAAAGCTGAAAAAGTAAAATAGACCGAATCGCAGCGGGCGATTATCTCAATTGGCGCATTTTTACACTTCAAGATGACTGCGCCGCCCCTCGCGACATCGCGGTCGCGGCGGCGCGCCGAACAGTTTCTTATAATCGCGGCTGAAATACGAAGGGTCTTCATACCCGACGCGAAAAACAGCCGGACACGAGAAAATGTCTATTAACGAGGCTGAAAGATATTTGGAGAAATTTGAGATAATACGACCGGTAAACAGAAGTCAAAATATGAGCAAAAATACAGGAGGAGAAATTATGCAAAAACGAAAATTGGGAAACAGCGGTTTAGAGGTTTCGGCGCTCGGGCTCGGTTGTATGGGAATGAGCTTCGGCTTGGGTCCGGCGATTGAACGGGAGGACGCAGCCGCGCTGATTCGCGTCGCCGTCGAACGCGGCGTGACGTTTTTTGATACGGCGGAAGTTTACGGACCGTTTACGAACGAAGAACTCGTCGGCGAAGCGCTTGCGCCCGTGCGCGAAAAAGTCGTCATCGCGACGAAATTCGGCTTTAACAACGACCCGGACAAACAGCCGGACGCGTCGCCGCTCGACAGCCGACCGGAACACATTAAAGAAGTTGCCGAAGCGTCGCTCAAACGGCTCAAAACCGATTACATAGACTTATTCTATCAACACCGCGTTGACCCGAACGTGCCGATTGAAGACGTGGCAGGCGCGGTTAAAGATTTGATTCAGGAAGGGAAGGTAAGATATTTCGGATTGTCGGAAGCGGGTGTCGAAACGATTCGCCGCGCGCACGCCGTCCAGCCCGTCACGGCACTTCAAAGCGAATACTCGCTGTGGTGGCGCGAGCCGGAAGCGGAAACCCTGCCCGCCCTTGAAGAATTGGGAATCGGTTTTGTTCCGTTCAGCCCTTTGGGGAAAGGTTTTCTGACCGGAAAGATCGATGCCAACACAACCTTTGACAGCACCGATTTTCGCAACACAGTCCCGCGTTTTTCCGAAGAAAATCGCAGAGCGAATCAGGCTTTGGTTGATTTAATCGGAAAGTTTGCCGCCGCCAAGAACGCGACCCCGGCGCAAATCGCGCTCGCCTGGGTGCTTGCTCAAAAGCCGTGGATTGCTCCGATTCCGGGCACGACTAAGCTGCACCGCTTGGAAGAAAACATCGGTGCGGTCAATGTCGAGCTGTCGCCGGACGACCTGCGCGAGCTGGAAAGCTTCACCTCGCAGATTGACGTGCAAGGCGCGCGGTACGGCGAAGGTTCGCAAAAGTTAATCAATCGTTAAGCACCGAAATTAAAAACACATCGAGTCAATAAATTTAACGGAAAGAGGAAATAATGTGAACAAGCGGAATTCTGAGGGTAAATAATTTATTTTCCGAATTTCAGCCGGATGTGATAGGTTTGCTAATATTTACCGGGGCATTGTGCTGGAAAGCTGCTTTTTAAGAGCGTGATTCTCGTTTCGAGGGCAGTTATTGCAAACTACTTTATGCAAAGCGTTTTCATCCAATATGTTTACCTCATCCTAATAATTCTGGCGCTCGTCATGCTCGCCAATAAGCTTCGGGTGGCTTACCCGATCGTCCTTGTCTTAGGCGGGCTGGCGCTCAGTCTGACCGCCCGGTTTTCAAATATCACGATTGACCCGGAGCTGGTTTTCTTTATTTTTCTCCCGCCGCTGCTTTATGAGGCGGCGTGGCAGGTTTCTTGGAAAGAGTTCTGGAGATGGCGGCGAATTATTACCGGGTTTGCTTTTCCGGTCGTTATTATTACTTCGTGCGTCATTGCGTTCGTCGCAAGCTGGCTGATTCCCGGCTTTACGCTGGCGCTCGGATTTCTCCTGGGCGGCATTATTTCGCCGCCTGACGCCGTTTCCGCGACCACCATTCTGCGCCGCGTCGATGTGCCGAAATCGATGGTCAGCATTGCCGAGGGCGAAAGCCTGCTCAACGATGCTTCGTCGCTCATCGTATTTCGCTTCGCGCTGGCGGCAGTCATCACCGGGCAGTTTCATTTTCAAGCGGCGACAATCAGCTTTTTTCTCGTCATCCTGATGGGCATAATCATCGGTCTGCTGGTCGGGCTTATTTTTTATGCCATCCATCGATGGCTGCCGACGACGACCAGCATCGAAATCGTTTTAACTTTATTGACGCCCTACTGCATGTATTATTTTGCGGAACAATTTCATTATTCGGGCGTCCTGGCGGTCGTCAGCGGCGGGCTTTTTTTATCGAGCCGGCGCGGTAAACTGCTCGGTTATCGAACCCGGCTTGAAGCGGTAAACGTCTGGGACAGCTTAGTGTTTGTGCTCAACGGGGTGATATTTTTACTCATCGGTCTGCAATTGCCGTCGATTACCGGGCAGCTCGGCGACATCAGTATCGGCAGAGCGATATGGTATGGATTGATTATCTCTTTCGTGCTGATTCTGACGCGGCTCGTGAGCACGCTGGGGACTTCGGTTTTTACGACATTTATGAGCCGTTTCATCACGGTCGCGGACGCTCATCCGGGCTGGCGAAATCCTTTGATTTTCGGCTGGGCGGGAATGCGCGGCGTCGTCTCGCTGGCGGCGGCGCTGTCGATTCCGGTGCTCATCACCGAAGGACAGCCTTTTCCTTATCGCAACCTGATTCTCTTTATTACATTCATCGTCATTCTGGTGACGCTCGTTTTTCAGGGATTAACGCTGCCGTGGGTTATCCGCAAAGTTGGAACGGATGATAGATACGGCGCGATACCGGACAAAAAGCAGGAGCTCATCCTGCAAAAGAAAATCACGCAGGCGGCGCTCGGGTTTCTGGAAGAAAAACACGGCGCCGCGCGAGCGCAAAACGAGCATTTAGATAATTTGTTCGCGCGGCTGCAGCTCGATTTGGGAGTTTTCGAGCAGGAACTCGAAGCCACGGACGACAGGCGGGACAAGCCGCGGCAAAGCTTTCAAAACAT
This sequence comes from Pyrinomonadaceae bacterium, assembly GCA_036403375.1. Taxonomy (GTDB): domain Bacteria; phylum Acidobacteriota; class Blastocatellia; order Pyrinomonadales; family Pyrinomonadaceae; genus JAFDVJ01. The sequence goes on along the minus strand of DASWRC010000187.1, from coordinate 14,356 downwards.
TTATCTGGAAATGCTCGACCGCCAGCGAAAACGGCTCAATGAAATGAATCAGATTGCCGAATTCGATGAAGATCTGATTAGAAAATACCTTTCACTTATCGACGTTGAAGAATTCAAAATCCGCGAAAAGCAATTATCGGAAGATGATTGAACTTGAACCGACTTCCGTTTTCAATATTTTAAGGCACAAATGAATTCGGCACGGGGCGGTCGCCGTTTGTGCCGAAACTGGTAATCAAGATTCCGGCGGTCGAGCGCTGGACGAACCAATTGCCGGTCGAGGGGCGAAACACGGCGGTATCGTATTTGCCGTCGCCGTCGTAATCTCCGGGCGCGGGAATGTCGCCCGCCGCGCCGAACGGAACTGAATAGTAAGAATTATCTTCCGAGCGCTGAACGAACCATTCGCCGGTTGAGGGACGAAAGACTGCTAAATCGGCACGACCGTCGCCGGTGAAATCGCCCGGCGTGATAATGTCGGTGGAAATTCCGAAACGAAAGACTCGAAAATCGTTGGCAGACGAGCGCGTGTACCACCAGCTGCCGTCTGACGGGCGAAAGATTCCGATGTCGGTTTTGGAGTCGCCGTCGAAATCGAACGGCGTTTTATTGAAACCGTCAGGCGACCAGAAACCCGGCAGCAGATTATAGCTTCCGCCCGTACCGGCAGTTCCGGCAATCGCCTGACCGATTGTCGTGTTGATTGTGTAAGTGCCGCCCGACTGCGCGAGCGAAAGGCTCGAAAACATCAACAGACTCAAAAATAACGCTTTTACTTTCTTCATGGTTTTTCCTCCCGGCAAATCTTTGCCGCCGGGCTGCCGGCGCAGACAATTGATTTCAATGCCTCGATTTCCGATTGCTGTTTATCGAGCTTTTCCTGCTGCTGCCGAATCAATTCCGCCTGCGAGTCGGTCTGCTTTTGCTGGACTTCAATTTGCGTCTTTTGTTCTTCGATCTGTTTTTGCTGCGCTTCGATCCGGTCGTGCTGCTCGCCGACGGCATTGACCGGCACGACGCCGACGCGGTCGTATTTGACGCCTTCGACTTCGCCCTTATCATTTCTAATAATCATCAGCGGTTCAACCTCGGCGACTTCTTCCGCTACCAGACCAAAATCCGCCTCGTTGGTGACCTTCCAATTAAAGGAAACCGGACGCAGACGACGGATCAATTCAAGTCCGGGTTTATAATCCTTAACGTTCTGTTTGTAACGAATCGAGGATGAGCACAGGGTGAGGACGCCGACGGCTGTGTTCCGGCAAACCGCCTGTGTCCCGAAAGTTCCCAAATTCATGCTGACCACGCCATTGACATAAAGCTGATCGACATTCGGAGCAGTCCCGATGACGACATTTCTCGGCATTTTGACCACTCCGAAGGTATCGATGATGAGGCGGTCTTGATAGGTCGCGCCGTCATATTGCGAAATGTAAAGCACCGAGTTCGTCCCGGCAACTCCGGCGACGCCGAAATTGAAGCTGTTTGCCGCGCCTGCCGATTTCATAAAGAAATTCGCGTTGCCCGAAGTGCCGAAATAATTAATCCCGCCGTTAACAGTGAAGCGTCCCGAAACAGCGGTGTTGCCGGTGACCTGCAGTTTCTCGGTCGGACTGGAGTTGCCGACGACGTGCAGTTTGTAAATGGGATTGCCCGTCCCGAGACCGACGTTGCCGTTTTCCAGAATGTTCAATCTTCCGCCCGCGGTGCCCGCCGCGTCGATCTGGAACGCGCCGGACGTGCCGAACGACGCGACCGTTCCGCCGAGCACGTTCGTCTGCACGCGCAAACCTTTATTCGACGAATCAAACACCTGAAGTTTGAACGTCGGCGTAATTGTCCCGATTCCGACATTTGTGTCAACCAGCGAATTATTGACGCCGTTGATGCTGCCCAGAATGAGCGCGTTACTTTGATTGACCTGCGAGTTCGCGCCGATGGCGGTCGCATTGCTGAGGGCTCCGACCGTCGCGGCGTTATACCCGAAAAGACTATTCGAGTTACCCGTGCCGTTGCCCAAACCGGCGCGCACGCCGAAGAAGGAATTTTTGTTGCCTTGACTGTCGTTGCCGCTCAGGTAGCCGAAAAATGAATTTTCACTGCCGCCGCCGTTGAGATAGCCCGCCGTCGCGCCGAAAAATGAATTGTTGCTGCCCGAATCGCTTTGCTGTCCGGCAGATTGCCCGAAAAAACTGTTATCTGTTCCCGTATTATTCAGTCCGGCTTGAAATCCCGCACCGGTGCTGCTGTTTGTCGCCCACAAAGCCGTGACGTTCCCGATTTGGCAGCCGTACGCATTGCTGACATTTATGCCGGGGCGGTAATGCTGTTGCTCGCAATTATGAAGTTGGCGGTAATGCCTCGGCGTGATTTTATACGAGCTTCTTTCGGGCGCGCGCCCGTTTGAAACAAAGGGAAAATCCTTTGAAGAAATCGTCGCCGACATCTCGGAAACGGAACCGTTTCGCCCGTCGTCGGTGGTGCGTCGCCCGTCGCTCGAAAAACAAATCGGAACATCCGAAAATAATGGACAAAGAACAAAAGGCGACGCGCAGCCGGCGACCGGCAGCGGGCAAAACCTAAATCTAAAATTACTGCGCGGCGATTTGGACAACATTATTTTGAAAGCCCTGCGCAAAGAACCGGTCGAGCGCTGCGGGTCGGTTGAGCAATTGGCGGAAGATATTTCGAGATTTTTGCAGGGTTTGCCGGTTCTGGCGCGTCCGCAGACGTTTAAATACCGGTTCGGCAAATTTGTCAGGCGTCACAAAGCCGTGGTTTTTGCCGCCGCGCTCGTGCTCGTTTCGCTCGTCGGCGGAATTTCGGTCGCCTCGCGGCAGGCGCTCCGTTGCACGGCGCGAGCGCGAAAAAGCCGACCGGCGCTTCGCCGAAGTTCGGAGCATTGCGAAAAACGTCATTTTCGATTATCACGACGCAATTACGAAACTGCCGCGCTCGACCGAGGTGCGCGAAAAAATGGTGCGCGACTCGCTGGCTTTTCTCAATAATTTGATGGCGGAAGGCGAAAGCTCGCCCGATTTGCTCGAAGACATTGCCGCCGGTTACGAGAAAGTTGCGTACGTCCAGTCGAATATTTACGAAAGCAATCTCAGCCGGGTCGATGCGGCGATTGAAAATTACCGGAAGGCGCTGGCGATTCGCCGGTCGCTGGTCGCCGACGAGCGGCTCAAACAATCTCCCGACGACGCGCAGGCAAAACGCGATTTATCGGTGAGTTACCGCGCCGTCGGCTTTAATCTGAAGGGAAGAAGGCAGTTTGAAGCGGCGTGGGACTACTCGCAAAAATCGCTCGACCTGCTGCTCGAACTGTCCGCGATTGACCCGGCGCCTTATCAACCCAATATCGCGCAGGCTTTTCGGCTGCTCGGCGACAACAAAACGGCGAGCGGCGAAATGGAAAAGGCGATTCCGCTTTACAAGCAGGCAATTACAGTCGGCGAAAAGCTCGTCGCGGATTTTAACGGTGATTTCAAGCTCAAAACAAATCTGGCGCTGACCTACGAAAGTCTGACGCTCCGGGAAGAAATCAAAGCGACAAAACAACTCCTGCGCTGGAAAGAAGCCGCGATAAAACGCATCACGCAAAGCTTGGAAAAATGCTCGTGAGAAATTTGTGCTCGAAAAAAAAGCCGGAAAAATAAGGATTTATGCGGCTGTATAGAGTTCAATACCGGATTTCAATTTACAGAAACACGAAATAACTTTCGGAATAACTGAAAGCGAATAACTCAGAACTGATAATTGGTTATCAGTTCTTCGCTTTCAGCTCTCAGTTATTCCGAAGGTCGTATCGCATTACTCTGATTATTGCCTGAAACTGCCGCTAAACACCATTAATAAAATTAAATTCCGGCGTCACCAGCCGATAATCATCAAAAAGCCAGAACCGCCTGTACCATCGGCATCCAGCCGTTCATGCCTGCCGTATACGGAGTAAAGGCTCCGCTATACGGAGCGTGGTTAACCCTCATTAATTCCGTGTTAATCCATAAACGCTCGGTCGGAAGGAAATGCCATTTGACGCCGGCGCCGTACTCCCACGAGTTACGGAATTGTCCGAAAACCTGCGAGCCGCGACCGTAAACCATCAGCTTCTTGGGAATGACAAATTGACCCGCCGACAACTCATAGCCGTGGTCGAATGTGGACGCGAGCGGAAGCGGACCGTCGGCTTGGAAGTCGCCGAGCCATCGCATGAAATATTGCCCGTTGACCGCGAGCCCGTTCCATTTGACGCCGCCGTCGATCGCCCACATTTTGTAGGTCGCTTTATCGAGCGTCAAACCGGGCGCAAACGCTCCCGTCGAGAAAGAAAGCACGCCGTCGGAATTGTACAGCGAAGTGTTCTCGGGACTCGATTGATCGAGATTCGAAAAACGGTCTTCGCGCGACCTTGTAAACGCGGTGCCGAATCGCACGCGAGTTTTTTTGGACTCGAAATAATCCTCGTACATGTTGCGTGATTTGCCGGGTTCGCCGTAGGGACCGAGCGGTTCCCACCAGACGCTGCCCGAAAGCACGAGCTGCGGGTCGATCTTGTTTGCAGAGATACTCAAAGTATTAAGACCGTTGCCGACAAACGCCAGATAGTGCAGGTTTTTGACGGGTTCGCCGTTTGCCCAGACTCCCTGCGTGAAGCCGGGGCGGAAGAAGTTGTCAGCCATGCTCCGGTCGGTCGATGTAAAAAACGGGAACGTGTTGACCAGCGAACGGCTGCCCGGAACGCCCGTGTAACCGGCAGTGACCGTCAGTGCTTTGTTGAACTGCCAGCCGATGTTTCCGGCGACGACGATCGAGGCGGCACCGGCGGAGGTCCAGACTGTCAGACTGTATCGCAGCCGTTTGTCGAACACGTAGCCGCCTAAGATGAACATCGAGCGGTTTACCGTCAGGTCGTTGCGTTTATGCACCTCGCGGACAATGCCCAGATGGTCGGTGAAAGTGTCGTTCGATGAAAGCGTATTGAGATACCGGAACTGGGTATTGTTGTTGAACTTCAGCATGAACGGAATCTTGGCGTCCTCGCCCGTTTCCCAGATAACAATTCCGTCTCGGTAGCGATTGTCGTTCAACTGTTTGGCGGGGACGGTGGTCGACCGGCTGGAAGTTTTCGACGCGTTCGTCGGCTGTCCCGGGACATTCGCTGTATTCGTCGTCGGCGTCCTTGTATCCGTTTGCACCGGCGGAACCGGTGTCTGCCCGGCGGGCTGCACATCCGCAGTCACCGAGCCGTCAAGCCGTCGCTGCAGCTTATCCACTTGTTCCAGCAGAGTTTTCTGCTGTTCCTCCATCTTGCGGAGCAGCTCACGAATCGCGGCATTCTCCGCCTTCAGGTCTGCGACATCGTCCGCTGCCGCCGCGGCTTTGTTCTCCTGTTTGCCCGGTTTGGGCTGCTCGGGAACGGCTTCCGTCTGCCGGATGGCTGTCTGGGTTGCGGTAGCTTGTCCAAAGGCAGAATTCGCGAACAGCGTCAATGTAGTAAACGCCAGTGTGACTAAGAGTTTCATGTATGTACGGTGTATTAGCATGTTAAGCCTCTGTCTGGAAGTCATCCTGCAGATTGATTGGTAATGAGAGCCAAACTGCTCGCCAAGTCATTGAAGTTTCCCAGACTTGGCGAGCAGTTCATAAAGTAGTTAATGGGACAATTCCCAAAATATGTTCCTGTCGGAATCACGCTCGCGTTAGCAGAGCACCACGGAGAGAGCCAGCCCGGCTTCGCTTGTTTCCTTGTACTTGCCGTTCATGTCCTTGGCGGTCTGAGCCAGAGCCTGCACCGTTTCGTCGAGTCCGATGCGGTGGCGATTTGCGATCTCGTTGCTGGCGATTGCATAAGCTGTCCATGCCTTGACGGCGCCGAATGCGCACCGCTCGATGCACGGCACCTGCACGAAGCCGGCGACCGGGTCGCAGGTCATTCCCAGGTGATGCTCAAGAGCCGATTCCGCAGCGTTCTCGACAACGCGCGACTCAGCTCCGCGCGCCGTCGCGACCAATGCCGCAGCCATCGCGGATGCCACACCGATCTCAGCCTGGCAGCCGCCCTCGGCGGCGGACAACGTCGCATGATGTTTGCAGAGATAGCCCACTCCGAGGGCGGCGAGCATGCCTTCGCGAACCTTTTCCCGAGGAATCTTGCGTCCTTCCATCAGAGCGTAGACAAGCGAGGGCATAACGCCGGCAGAGCCGCCCGTCGGAGCGGTTATGACCAAGTGTCCGCGAGCGTTTTCCTCAGAAGCGGCGATGGCGCAGGCGGACAGCAGCCCGACTCCGCGGTCGCCCAGATTCTCTTCTTTCATCGCGCGTTTATAAACCGTCGCCGCTTTGCTGTGCAGCTTGATCGGTCCCGGAAGTATATCGTCTTCCGACACGGCAAGCCCCGCCTTTACGGTTGCGAGCATCGCGTTGATAATCTTGTCGATGAACGCATTTACTTCCGCTTCGCTCTTGCCGCTGATCGACATTTCATTTGCCAGCATTACCTGTCCGATGGACAACTTGTTTTTGTCCGCATGGGCACGAAGCTCGATCATTGACTCGAACGGATACTTAGGCGCCTTCTTCTCGGGAGGCGTGTAGCCTTTCCACTCGATGAATCCACCGCCGACCGAGTAGTACTCCATCGAGTACAGATCTTCGGTGCCGCCCATAAGATGGCAGACCATGGTGTTCTGGTGATAGAATTCGCCTTTCGGAGAGTCGTATATAACGTCCTTGAGCGTTACCGGAATCTCTTTTCCGCCGAGCTTAACCTTGAATGATTGGTCGGGCTTGTCGCGCAGGCTGTCAAGAAACAGGGGATCGACCGTCGCGGGTTCCATACCGATCAAACCTGCCAGCGTCGCTCGTTCCGTGCCGTGTCCCTTGCCGGTCGCACTGAGACTGCCGAACAGATTGACCTTAAGGGCGGTTGCCTTCGCGAGCTTGTCTGCGGGCAGCTTTGTGCAGCGCTGGTAGAAATCATAGGTAATACGCATCGGTCCGATCGTGTGTGAGCTTGACGGTCCGGGTCCTACTTTATAAAACTCGTCCGACGTAATCATGATCGGTCCTTTGGATGCGCGGTGGACATAGAGCCCTCTCTTTAGCCGAAGCTCCGGCATCGATTTGACTGCGTCGTATGTTCTCTCCGCCGCCGAGACGCTGCGCCCCGTCATTATTGCCGCCGCGCCGACCACCGCGCTTCGTATCAGGAAACTCCGCCGGTTCACCCCTGTTGGGACTTCGTGCGAAATTACCTGGCTGGTGTCGGCTAGCGGATCTTCCCGAACGGCTTCATTTGCTTTCTCTGTCGAGCCGGATTCATCATGAAATTTCTCATTTACTTTATTAGACATGGTATACCTCGTTCTTTCATTAAAATTCAATCAGTCACGAACCGAGTCAAAGTCTCAATTAGTACTGATCTGCTTTATTATTTGCGGATACTTGCAACCACCATTCGGTGAATGTAGTTTTACGGTTAAACGAGCTTATTCTATTCCTTGCCGCAGCCATGCCAACCTGTCAAAACTGTCAGGTTGCTTTGAGCTTATTAGTTTTACTTTGAAATCCTTCCGGAAATGAAGAGGATTTTAATTGATGAAAAAGTTATTTTTTCTTGAAAGCTTTTTGAACATAAAAAAGTGTTTAAATGGAGTTTTGTGAGGCAATTGTTTACCGGACGAAGGTTTTTGTCGGGGTATTGCCGCTTATTTCTTTCCTGGTGGCTGCGGAATAAAATTCCACCGCATTCTCTACGCGGTAGGAATGTCTAATGCTGAACCCTCCGATATGGCGGTTTAGCAGTCGGCGGGAGCAATTGGATGAACAACACTATGGTACTTTTCTTTATCAGTGCAGTTTTCGGCGAATAGGCTTCTGCTGATGGATTTTGATGCTCATCAATTAATGCAAGTCTGGCGTCGGCGTTTTGTGCGGGCTTTATAACCGGTATTTGATTGACCCGGCAAAATTTCCCTTTCTAAATCAGTAAGAGAAATAGAAAAGACGTTAAAAGAGTATGCTCGGGGCGGGATGTGTCTAAATTTACTCCATTATCCCAAATCCATGAAGTTCAGAAAATGGTATTTCTCCGTGTTTTGGAGGCATATTATCAGCATATAAAGTCCCGCAGTGAAATGTCTTGGGTGGAAATTTTGGTGAAGAAATGAAAAGAAGCATCTTTCGATGCCTCTAACTTATTGATTTAATTAATACACCCGGCATGATTCGAACATGCGACCTCTTGATTCGTAGTCAAGCACTCTATCCAGCTGAGCTACGGGTGCGCAAAAGCGAATATTTAGACTACAAATGTTACAAGGAACTTGTCAAGTGTTCCGATAAACATTAGGTTTTATGCGCATTCGATTGGCTAATCTACCCCACCGTCTACCTTGAAAATTCTTCTAAACGAATTTTACTGTTGTCAAAGCGAGTTAAGATTATCATTTTGGAATCTTACCCGCAACCTTATTTTTTAAGATGGACGCGAAAACTTTTTAAGGTAATCGCGCCCGACGATTTTCAACGAAACTAATCAATACTCTGACGGGAGTAAGCAGGTCGTTGAACTTCTATCAGCTTCGGAAATCAACCATATTTTTACATCATTTTTGGTTTTGTATGCTGACAAAATACGAAAGCCGTTTTCTATGGAAAATTCGTTTTCTTGCCAATCCTCTTTTCCGATAATTCCAAAATCGCCTGTTTGATGCCGAGAAAGAAACTCGAAAGCATTTTGTCCTGATTCTTCTAAAGCCTCTTTAGCTGCGACAGTTAAATAAATATTGCCAAGAGGAAAAAGGATAGCTTTTTCATTCAGCCGTTCGAGTTTCTGCCGAAACTTGAGCCAAAAGCTTTTTTCTTCCTGATTACAGCCTGAAAGAAAGCTATCAACATAGCCGATAATGGCTTTTCTTTCGCTTGTGTCTGCTTTTTCGTAAAGAGCAATCATCTGTTCCGTTTGGTTGTTCAAATACGCTTCTTTAGCGTTCCGTTGTTTTTCTGTTAAATTATTCATTGTGTTTAGTTCCTTTTATTAGGGATTAAATGAAGAGCTTTCCAAGATTCGCCGTTTTGGAAAGCTCTTCGCTTTTAGATTGTCTGACGTTTCATTGATTGCCGAATGATATTGACTAAAGCTGCTCCCGCGATGTGATAGCAAACTAAGCCTCTTTCGCTTGCCTTACATTCACAAATGGCGAGTTTTGCGCCGTTTTGAACATCAAAGCGAACTGTATAAGCATTGTCATTATTTGCCGATTGAACGGTAAAAACCCGTTCAGAAACAAAGCGAACTTTTGGGCGTAATAGCTTGCATCTTTCGATTGCTTTAGCTGTATTATCTGCGGTTAATTTAATCATTTTAATTTCCTCTCTGATTTTTATTGCTTGTCATTTCTGACTTACAAGATTATTATAGTTTAGTTACGTAACTAACACAAGGTAAAAGTTGCGTAACTAAGAAAAAAAACATATAATTTTGCAAAAAGTTATGCCAACAGAACTAATCCGAAAACAATTTTTACTAACGGAAGAAGAGAACCTTAAAATTGAGCAGGAAGCCCAAAGCAGAGGTTTATCAGTTTCTAATTTAACTCGAATCCTTCACGGTTTACAGCCTCTAAAAAAAGGTATGCCGAGCAAGAACGAAAAGAAAGATTTGATTCAAGGAAAAGAGGAAAAATCTATTATAGGCAAGTAAAAATTCCTGCTTCAATTTTCGACCTTGTTCAACTGTTCATTTGTTCAAAGACTTACAAAAATTGAACAGTTGAACGCTAATTCAAAAACACTTGCGTTTTATAACTGACTTTACTTATATTGGTAAAGCCCTTTAAATAATTAAACTAAACACAAAAAATGAACTCCGAAACCCGTCCAACATCTTCATTTGTGTTTGTTGACCCGATTACCTCAACAGACAAACCGCTTCTTATAATCGCAAGCCCAGGTTCGGGAAAAACATATACTTTGGTTGAAAGAACTCTTCATCTCGTGAAAGAAGGCGTTAAGCCTGAAAATATTTTGGTTGCCACCTTTACCGAGAAAGCCGCTAAAGAACTCGTTACCCGAATTTCAAACAGATTATTTGATTTGAATGTCAAAGTTAATCTGAATGAAATGTATATTGGGACTTTACACTCAATTTTCCTTAGATTTCTTGAAGAAAATAGAGAATATACACGACTTAAAAGAAGCTATCGGGTTTTAGATGACTTTGACCAAAAGTATTTTGTTTACCGCTATATCAATGACTTTTTGAGCGTTGACGGTTCGGAGCTTTTGCTTGGAACTTATAAGGGCGGAAAATGGCAGAAAGCGCAAAAAGTTATTGGGTATGTTTCAAAGATTGCCGAAGAATGTTTAGACGCTGACGAATTGATAAAGTCAGACGTTCCAAGCATTCAGGTAATGGGACATTTTCAGAAAATTTACCAAGAAAAACTTGCCGAAGAAAACTGTTTGGACTTCTCCAATATTCAATCTGAAATTTTGCATCTACTCGAAACACAGCCACTAGTTTTAGAAAAAATACAGGATAAAATTCAGTATTTTATGGTGGACGAATATCAAGACACGAACACCATACAGGAAAGGATTTTATTGCTCTTGGCGAATAAGCATAACCGAATTTGCGTTGTTGGCGACGACGACCAGGGGCTGTATCGGTTCAGAGGCGCAACTATCAGAAACATTTTGGAATTTCCGCAAAATTTCAAAGAAGGTGAATGTCAGAAAGCGGAGCTTGTAACAAACTACCGTTCACATCCTGACATTATTAATTTTTATAACAAGTGGATGGAACAAACATCTTGGGAAGAAGACGGTAAAATGTTTCGTTTCCCTAAAAAAGTAAAGCCTCGTGAGGCGGAGTTCATTGATAATCCGTCTGTTATAAAAGTTAGCTCGAAAGGAAATCCCGCCACTTATTACGATGAGGTTTATCAATTTATTAAAGCTCTCAAAGATTCGGGAAAAGTTACGGATTATAATCAAATCGCCTTTCTTTTCCGTTCGGTCAAACACGATGATGTAATCGGATTAGCAAGTTACCTCGAAGAAAGAGAGGTTAAGATTTTTTCGCCTCGTTCGGCATTGTTTTTTGAGCGTGAAGAAATTCAGCTTCTTTTAGGCGCAATTATTTTCATCTTTCCCAATTTATTTGAGGATTTGAAATGGAATGAAGAGGCGAAACTTGATATTTGGGACACTTACGAGCAATGGAAATTAAGATTTGCTAATGAAATTCGGTCGGATGAAGAAAAACACAAAGATTTGCTTCAATGGTGTCGAAAGAGAGCAAAGGAGCATTTAACTTTAACTAAAAATACTAACTACGGATTTGCAGGTTTGCTTTATCAGCTTTTGGAATACCCGATGTTTTCTGAACTTCTCGGCGTTGAGTTGAATGACAATAAAGTAAATCTTCGAGCCTCTTATAACATCGCTTTACTTTCAAGACTGCTTTTCAAGTTTGAATATATTTACAATGTAACGGTTTTAACGCCTCAAAATATGGCTTTGACGCATCGGAAACTCTTCAATAACTTCTTGCGTTTTATAGTTGAAGGTGGCATTGAAGAGTATGAAGATTTTGACGAATTTGCGCCTTCGGGCTGCGTTTCGTTTATGACAATTCATCAATCTAAAGGTTTAGAATTTCCGATTGTAGTTGTTGATTCCTTGTATAGTGTTCCGAGAAAGCAATTTGATGAAACAGACGTAATCTTGCAGGATAGATATTATTCAAAGCCACCTTTCGAGCCGATTGAAAAAACAAAATTCTATGATTTTTACAGACTTTTCTACACGGCATTTTCACGACCGCAGAATCTTTTGGTGCTTTCAACTCGTGAAGAACTCAATGTAAAGGGCGAGTTAAAAATTCCGTCTGAGCCGTTTCGGAAACTTTACAATGGAATTCCGTCTTGGCGTAATAAATCGTTTGACATTGAAAAGCTTGATTTAGAATCAATCAAGCCCGTTCACATCAAACATCAATACTCTTTTACTTCACATATTTTGCTCTATGAAAATTGTCCACTTCAATATAAATTTTATAAAGAGTTGGAATTTGTCGAAGTCAGAACGGGCGGCGTTTTAGGTGGGAGCTTGCTTCATCAGACAATCGAAGACATTCATAAAGCCGTTTTGAGAAACGAAGTTCATACGCTGACCGACGAAAACATTTCGAGTTGGTATAACACGAATTATTATTTACTATCGAAGCAACAACGGTCTTATTTACATCAAGCGCAAATAGAATCTTTGCTCAAACAAATTTTACGTTATCGTGATAAAAACAGCGACAAATGGCACAGAATCAAAGAAGCAGAAGTTGATGTTTCCCTAGTCAAAGAAGATTACATACTTAAAGGTTCGATTGATTTGATAGAAGGTGAAAATGATACGGTTGAAATTATCGACTTCAAATCGGGAAATAAGCCCGATATAAATTCAAACGAAACAATTACGAGAAAGCTTCTCAATCAATATAAAAGGCAGTTAGAAGTTTACGGGCATCTTGTCGAAAAGCGAACAGGCTACAAAGTCAGCAAACTTCATCTTTATTATCCGAAGGAAGAAAACGCAAGCCCATATATCACTTTCAAATTTGATGAAGGTCAAATTCAGGAAACAATAAACACCTTTGACGCAGTTGTTAAGAAAATCGAAACCAAAGATTTTGACGCAACAAAAGTTGTAAAATCCGAAAAACTTTGCGGCGACTGCGATATGAGATTTCATTGCAATCCGAAACAATATTAAGAATAAAAGTTAAACCTTATGAACAATGATGAGTTAAACCCTTTTGGTGAAATTTTTAAAAAGCAAGCTGATAATTTACAGAAACGTCAGGAAAAATTTAAGGAAGTTGTAGAGAGTCAACACTACAAACAAGAGCAAAAGTTTCTTTACACATTTTTGACTGATGCGATTGAAACAATCCGAACGATTTCATTTTATTCTACAAGAGCAAGGCAAATTTACGATGAGCAGTTAACAATAAGAGCTTCCGATGACTTGATTCAATCATCCATAGGTATTTTGTTTTTAGTTGAAAACGGAATACATAACATTGCCAAAAGAGAAATTAGATATTTGCTAGAGATGATTGTAAAGTATCTGCTCGTTGACCAAGAATGTTCAGGGAATTTAGCTGATAGAATTACATATCTAAATGACAATGTGCCTAATTCATCAATCGAAGTTGTAGATAGATTAAATTTACCATTCGATGAGGCAACTAATAACCAATTCAGAAATGATATTAGAGATGTATTCTATAAAGCTTGTGCTTTCACTCATCCTTCAAGACAACAAATCGAAGAACAGGTAAAAAACTATACAAAGGGCGTTTATATTGGATTTGAAACAGCAAAAATGCTTGATAACGTTAATAACACTGTATTTAGAGCTTACGATTTAATTCTTACAATGCTTTTTATAGGATTTGGTCATTCAATGTCTGGCGATTTATTTATTGAGATTTATGACCACAATCCAAAATGGAAGTTTCATAAAGGTAAATATGTAAAGCTTTATTCTAAACTATTCGATTACAAAGTAGAGCGTCAGCAAAAAAGCGACCAAAGCTAATTTTTGAGAAACTTTTATAAATTATGGCAGAACAACGCAACTTAGGAACGGACTTTAAGAAGGAAATTGATAGAGTTGAAGAATACAAATTTGAGCCGATTAAAGGCTATCCAATGCTACATTGGAAAGGTAAACGCCCATTTGAATCAACTCAATTTTATCCTGCCCAACTTAAAGAAACTCACGGCGAAGATGTTGATAATTGGTATAACCGTATTTATTGGGGTGACAATCTTCAAGTAATGAGTCATTTATTAAAAGAATTTCGCGGAAAAATCAATCTCATTTATATTGACCCACCGTTTGACAGCAAAGCCGACTACAAAAAGAAAATTCAATTGCGCGGTAAAAATGTTGTCAATGACCAATCAATCTTTGAAGAGAAACAATATACAGACATCTGGACAAATGATGAATATCTACAGTTTATGTATGAACGTTTTATTTTAATTCGAGAACTTTTGGCAGAAAATGGTTCACTGTATGTTCATTGTGATTATCATAAAAGTCATTATTTGAGATGTGTGTTAGATGAAGTGTTTGGTCAGGGAGGATTTAGAAATGAAATTGTTTGGAAACGTGCAAATACAGTAAAAGGAAATGTCGGGCAAGGAAGTAAGTATTTTGGAGAAAACACAGATTCAATCTTTTATTATTCTAAAACCGAAAATTATACTTTCAATGTTCAATATAAAGAATACATGTATTGACAAATTAAGTTAGTTCATAGAAAGTATTTATTTCTGAA
>DASWRC010000186.1:0-5308 GCA_036403375.1 Pyrinomonadaceae bacterium | reverse complement strand
ATAATTTTCAAAATCAAGAATTTCACGTGAGGGCAAACCTTTCGGTCCGTTAATAATTTCGTCTGATCCAGACGCCGGAGAAAGGGCAATCAGTTTCCGGTAAGCGAAATCCCTAACCTCAATTGGCGCTAATTCAGTCTTTTTCGGAGAGGGCTTGATAGGGAAGGGAAGTGGGGTATCGCCAAAAAGTGATTTCTCGTGATAAAAAACTCCCCAGCCCGTGCGGCCCACCCGGTCGGCGTTATTTATAATTCGGGCGCAAAATGAGATTTTAGCGTCCGGCGTATAACTGCACCAATCGGGCTTGCCGCAAATCAAACAGGTTCTTCGGCGACTGACGCGCTTGTATTGAGAATTCACAGGGAAAGCTTTTGAAAAATTAATTTTCTCCAACCTGTCAGCCGCTTTTTTACTGGGCAAAAGCCAGATACAGAAAATTGCCCGGGTTTTAATATTTCGGTTTCATTTCTTCAAGCCTGCGATCCATATCGCGGAAAAATCCGGTGACGACCGCGGACATCATCCGCAAATGCGCGGCTTCGGTCGCGGCTCGGCTGTTGACGCCGGCGGCTTCGATGCGTCCTTCAAAACTGAGCTGATTAGCCTGCTTTTCCATCTCGGCTGATTTGTTGATGCCCGTAAGCTGAATTCCCGCGCCTTGTTTGGCGGAATCGGCGGCGATAAGGTTCACGGCGCCACTGCTGCGACGGTTTCTGACACCTGGCGGTTAGAGGCGGAATTCATCTCGCTTTGATAAGTGTTTGAAGCATCAATTTTCTGCCCGGTGATAACTTGGGTGTTTTCATTCTGCAGTTGAAAGGTGTCAGTGGTCGTATTGTTCATACCGGCGGTAGATTTCTGCAAAATATGCTGGTCTTTCATGTAGTCATAAAATTCAACACCTTTTCTGATCGGCAGACTCGTTCCCAAAATCTGGCTGCCGCCGGGAATGGCTTCGTATTTGAGCATTCCGAACTGCTGGTTCATACCCTGGCTGCGAAGGGAATGTTCTTTTGCGCCGTCGATCGTGCGGATGTTTTGCGTCCCTGTATTTTCGGCTTGCATCGTGGCGATCTCACGCCTGGTTGATGCCTGGCTGCTCAAAATGCCGAATGTCCGGTTAGCATCGGCGATCATCGTTTGTGTTACTTGGTTCGCCCGAATTTGACCGAGACTTGTGACCAGACCGCCTTCAACACCGGCGACGCTCGATATGCGCCTGGCTTCTGTTGAAAGATTCGAGGCTTCGAGTCCTTTTTTAGCGCTCGCAGCTTCGGCGTTATAAATTCCCGGAATCTGAGTGTTTTCCGCCTGCCTCTGAAGCGCGGCGCCGGCGACGAGTCCGTAGGATTCGAGCGCCGTGCCTATGCCTGAAAGCATCCAGCCCATCGAAATCTGCGAAACGCCTTCATAAACTTGTCCGCGCAATACGCGATAACTGAGCCAGGGAACTAAAATGTAGCAAAGACTTGATACAAAAAATAAAAGCGTGACGATCAAGGCACTACTCGCCGGATCATATGCACGGCTTGTAATAATCTGCGCGGTGTTCGGGTCAAGCGTGAAAACCGTTTCTCCGTTGTAAATAGAAAGCCCGATGAGCCCGATTCCGTAGGCGACATAGAGCGTGACCTCCTTGACGATGGGAAAACAGAGCGAAAACGTCGCTACGCCCCAGCAAAAGGGATAAAAAATTTGGTTGGCGAACTTCTCATCAAAGCCGAAGGCGGAAAGCACGGGCGCGGCAAGTTTTAGTCCGATCAAGATAAACAATCCGGCAATTGCCAGAAACAAACCGCCGAACTTTATAATATTTTGCCCGACGACCATCAAGGTAAACATTCGCGGCATATTCCAGCCTAAAATGTTCATCTCCGAAGTAACATCTTTCACACTTGATTCTTTGTCGAAAATTATACCGACGAGTCCGGGGCTCCCGTCGGGCAGTCTTTCCGCAAGCAGGGCGTTCGGGTCTTCGACGGCGAAATTGGTTTTGACGTACTGCTTCATTTTCTCGTCGAATTCTTTGACCAGTTCGACATTAAAACTTTTAACCGGGCGGGCGATAAATTTTCCGGTAACTGTCAGCGCGTCAATGATGAACGGGCTGGCGCCGATAACGACCATAAAAATCACGGTCCGGATCCCCCAGCGCACGAGTTGTTCGGGATCGAGCCCTTGTTATCGGAAAAACGGCGTAGGAACCCTAGCCCCAGAACAAAGCTCGCAATTATCCAGGCAAAGAAAGCAAGGACGGGCATCGCCGGTTTGATGATGACATCCAGAAGAGATTTAAAAAGCCATTCCTGTCCGGTTTTCATCATATTTTGAATTTGGACGCTGAAAGAAGGGGCGATCGGCTTTGGAGTAGTAGTCGGAGTTGGCGAGGTTTGCGGTGTCGGACCCGTCGGATAATTCGCTTCAAACTGCTGCAAAATCAGAATGGGACTGCCGTCGAGTGACGGCACAAAAGGCGAATCCGGGTTGATGCTCAAAATCATATCGTTTGCCGTCACCGGAACACCGTTAATTGTCCCAATCGGTGTTTGTCCTTCCACACGCGGCGGACGGATGCGGGTTCTTTGAGCGTTGGCTTCAACCGTGAGGGTTAGAAAAATTGTTAATAGAGCAACCGAAATTGCAAATACTCCAATAAATTTACCGTTTGCTGTTTTCATCTTTTTTTACTCCGTTTTTGAAACTCAAGGAAATTTTAGGGAAGCTGATTGTCGTAAATTTCCGCGCGCCAGACATCGTATTTTTCGAGTTCCGTCATAAATTCGTCGCTGGCGCGGGTGATGCCGGTCATCATTTCATTGGTCTGTCGAATCTGAGCGCCGAATTCGGTCATCTGTTCGATTTTCAAGCCGTATTTAACGAACTTTTCCTGAATCTTCGCTTCGAGTTCGCGCAGTTGTCCTTCAACGGTTGTGATGCGTAAATTAACGGCGAGCATTTGGTCAATCAAGGATTGAACGCCGTCTTGATTTGCCGGATTACTCGTATCAATCGCCCTAATCTTTTCGGCGATTTTCTCGCGTTCTTCGTAAAGTTTGGCTAAATCGAGCAAAACCATTTCGCGGTCGTAAAGCATTCTTTCGAGTTCGGAATCGAGTTTGGCAAGCCGTTCGAGATTCCTGAGTTCAGCATCCGCCCGCCGCCCGATTGAATGGCGCAGGAAATCATCCAAATCGCGCTTATTCTGATCCATATCGAAAATTCCGCTGCGCAGGCGGCGCGAGATATTCACGATGGATTGAATCTGGCTGGTGATGGTGCTTTCTATACGCCGCTTTAACTCGAATGTGCCGCGAATGAGTTTTCCTAAACTGGCGTAGGTGGTAATAAGCTGCTTATGACGCGAGATTTGCTTGTCAACCTTGTCTAAAATGCCTCTTAATGAAGTGACCGATTCGACCATTTTCTGGTATTGCTTGACTGCCGTTTCATACATCGAAATATAGTGATTGATGGTTTCCACCCAGCGCGTCGCTTCTTCGATTTTTTTTGAGAGCTGCAGCGCGTATTGCGAGGAATCAAAAACCGTCCACTGCGCCTGTGCCGGTTTGACCTCTAAGCGCAGTAACGGTCGCTTGCAGAAGGGAAGCGAGCGAATCGCTTTTTTCGGTATTTCTGGTTTGCAAATGATTCCGCAGCACGCTGCCGTCATCCGGCTTATTAATAAAGCGAAACTGAATGATCGTCTTGTCTGGCTTTTCAAACTTGAGCAATGTTTTCAGTTCCTCGACACGCTGTTCGGTCTTCACCTCATCGTCGTAAAGCGTGTGCGCGGGTTCAAACCGATAGGCTTTGGCAAAACTCCCGTCGCGGTAGCGAACAACATTGCCTTCCAGCCCTAAAACTTCGGTCGGAAATAATCGCCCGTGCGCCTTGGTTGTATCAACAGATTTTTCAGTTACTTTTTCGTCAAGTTGGAATTTTTCGGGCTTTCGATACGTCTTGGCAATCGGTAAGACTCGCCAACCGATTGCCAAACCGACTCCGCCAACCAAAAAGCTCCCCAAAATAGTCAGAAAAATATGCGCGAAAGTTAAATTAGCGGCATCCATGATTTTTATTTACCTCGTTTTTTTATCCAATCCGTTTGTCCGAATTCCTCATTTATCGGAGCACGAAAATGCGTCCACCGGTCGCCAGCGGCATCCATCCGGTTTTTGAACCAGCATTCCGGCTTGCTTGCCCGCAGGAAATTAAAACTTGCGAGCAGAACAATGAAAGTTAAAACACCGAGCGGAAATCCGGCGGGAATGTAGTAAAACCAAATCCCGAAAACGAACGGCAGGACATACATCGCAGCCGTCGGAATCAGGATGTATTTCCAATCCTGCTGAAAAACGCCGAATCGTTTCAAATTGCGAAAGATATTTGGTCTGGTCTGTCTTCTTCGCATAATCTTAAAAATTGGTGTCCACTGACACAGAGCGACCTTGCGCGATTTGCCAAAAGACGGCGACGATTGTTCCGAACGCAAACGCTAAAATCGCTCCGAAAACTTGACTGCCCCATTCCTTGCCGGTCATCTTGTTAAAAATTCCCCACACGATGCCGACCGCGCCGAGACAAAATAAAACGATTGCCATCAGCTTTAAGCCTTCGCGGATGATATTCGAGAGATTTCCGGCATTCCCCGGTGAAAATCGGACCTTGCGCCGGTACTGCTTGGTTAAGTAAAAGACTCGTTCCCATCAGGGCGAAAACGGGAAGTCCCCTTTGGCATATTTCAGACAGGTGTTCTTTGTTTTTGAAAAGTCCTTTTGTAATTTTTTTGCCGCATCTTTAGCGACTTTTTGACAGATTTCTACTTTGTTATTCATCGAAAGTCTCCTCTAATTTTGGTTGTGATTTTTGTGGCTTGATTCCTGATTTTAGAATGCGTCCACGTTGGTTCGCTTTGGGAAAATGCAAAGAGTGTGCCGATAACGGACGGGCTTGATTTTATTAGGCTTTTACGCGTTTTAAGGACTCGGGCATAAGGCTTGCCAATCGGATTTTCCGAAAGACGAAAGAAATTTCAAAAACTCTTTCAATCAAATTTATTCGAGGTAAATTACAGATGATTTTTAACTTTTCCGCTTTTGGACGCGGCTTTTTACGGCAATGCGGCAAGAGCCTGATTTTTGCGCTGCTTTTGATAAGTCTTTTGACAACTAAGTAGCCGGACAAGATTATGTTAGACTATTTTCCATCATGGGGAAAATTAAAGTTATCAAACTTGATGAAAAACAGAAAGCCGAATTGGAAAAAGGCTATCGGGAAGGTGACAGTCATGCTTTTCGGCAACGCTGTC
>DASWRC010000185.1:0-9548 GCA_036403375.1 Pyrinomonadaceae bacterium | reverse complement strand
C
Organism: Pyrinomonadaceae bacterium; assembly: GCA_036403375.1. GTDB lineage: Bacteria > Acidobacteriota > Blastocatellia > Pyrinomonadales > Pyrinomonadaceae > JAFDVJ01. The sequence continues at coordinate 9,547 of DASWRC010000185.1, read as the reverse complement.
ATCGCGGTTTGCTATCCCGACCAACTGGATTTATTCGTCGGCGAAGATACGCGCGTGGTCGGCATTCACGCTCACAATCCGCTCGGAATTACTTTTGCAACCGATGTCTACGTGAATTTTTACGGCAAAAAAACCGAACCGATTAACGCGGCTGAGTTTCGCCGGCTGGTAACGCACGAAGCGATAAAACGCCATAAACACCATCTGAAAGTCATCGTCGGCGGTCCGGGTTCGTGGCAGATTACAAAGAAAAACCTGCAGGACGAGTGGGGCATCGACTGTATCGTTGAAGGCGAAGCGGAAGATTTGGTGCTCGATTTGTTTGAACGTGCCGTGCGCGGCGAATCTCTGCCGCCCGGCATCGAAGGCAGCTCGCCGAAAATGGAGCATATTCCGACGACCCGCAACCGCTCGACGTTCGGCGTCGTCGAAGTCACGCGCGGCTGCGGTCGCGGCTGCCAGTTCTGCTCGATTGCGCTTCGCAAAGGCAGAAGCCTGCCGCTCGAACACATCCTCGAAAACGTCCGCGTGCAGGTCGCCAACGGCGCGGACACGATTATGGTGACGACCGAAGACATATTTTTATATGAACAGGGTCCGAAATTCGACACCAATATTCCGGCACTCAAAAAACTATTTGATTCAATCGCGGCGGTTCCGGGCGTCAAAAACGTTGTCCAATCGCACGGCACGATTGCGCCGATTGTCCGTAATCCGGAAGTCGTCGAAGCGCTCAGCCCGGTCTGCGTCGATAAATCAATCCACGTTCATCCGGCATCGACGCAGGCGGAACATCGTTACGCGAGTCTTTTTATAGGGCTCGAAACCGGCAGCCCGCGTCTTTTTAACCAGTTTATGAAGGGCAAGGCTTACCCGTACAAAGCCGAACAATGGCACGACGTCGTTCTCAAGGGAATGGACATTATGAACCGTCACAATTGGTTTCCCTTCTGCACCTGGATTGTCGGTCTGCCGGGCGAGACGGAAGAGGACACGAAAAAGTCCCTGGATTTGCTGCACGCTTTGAAAGGCGCGAAATGGGTCGCGATGCCGACGCTCTTCGTGCCGCTCGAAGATACGCGGATGGAAGGCAAGGAAAGCGCGAAACTGGCGCAGCTAACCGAGCTGCAGTGGGAGTTTTTCTTTACCTGCTGGCGTTATAATCTCGATTTTTTCCGCCGCGACCCGTCTTTTCAGCGCCGTTTCAATCTCGGCGTCCCGATTTATTACTACGCGATGGGCAGACGGCTTTTCGGCAAACAGATGAAGTATCCGATTATGCGGCTCGCGCACGTTCCCGAAAAAATATTGAAGCGCCGGTTGTATCTGGATTTGCGCGCGGAAAGTCCTCTGAAAATTCCGGACGCGGTTGAAATTCCGCAAGCCGCGGCGCGTCCGTCGATTCCCGAGCTGGTCGATTAAACAAAAAAAACGGGCGGCGCGGGCGCCGCCCGTGTAAAGTTTGAATTTTAACGGGATTATTGAACGGCAGGAGGCACGGCGTGGTCGGAAATATTGCTCTGCGCGGTCAATTTAGGCGCCACCGCGTCACGCGCCGTCGAAGGCGAGCTTTCGTCTAATTTGACGTTAAAATCCTTTCCGGCGACTTCGACCAGCACGTTTTTATCGGCGACGCGGTTGAAATAAAAATGCGGCGTTTCAAAATCCTTGCCTTTTTCTTCCGAGGCGGTCGTCAAAACCTTCACCTCATTGGTTTTTTGATTGCGAATCAGCAGCATTCCGCTGACCTGGCTAACCTGATATTTTCCCGCTTTATACGTGTCCTGACCGATGTTGAAATCAAACGGAATCTCGACGCGGTAGGTTTTAGAAATCTGCGCCTGCGCCGAAACCATAAAGACAAGCAGCAAGCCGATAAACGAACAAGTTTGAATTAATCTCTTCATAAAATTTCTCCATAAATACATTATAAATTTCGAGGAATTTGCTTCCCACTTATCTAGCGCGGAATTTGAAGAGAAAAAGTGTCAAAAAATTTTCGTTTATTTTTTTTGTCCGAGCAGACGGCAATTTAACCGTTTCGCCAAACCTTCGCCGCCCCAGTTCATAATCGTGTCGTGATTCCAGCGAAAAAACGGTTTGGCGAGCGGCGCGAGCAGGTTCATCCAGCCCTTTGTCGTTTTCACGCGCCAATCGTACCGGACGCGCGTATGCTGCGCATCTTCGGCGGTCAGAGTCCAGACTCCGCTGCCGTCGAGCTCGCCGAAAGCGCGGACTTCGATGAGTTTTTGTTCCTCGACGCGGACGGTTTCCGAATCGAAAATTAATTTGTAAGGCAGCGCGCTTTTCCACGTCGAGCGATGAATCGCGCCGACGCCCGAAGCATCGCCGTCTTTTAGTTTTTCGACCCGCAGAACGCCTTTCCACCAATCGCTCCACGTTTCGGAATCTTTGATAAGCGCCCAAACCTTTTCGACGGGCGCGTCAAAGCGCCAGACGGTTGTAAATTCGTAGTCTTCAGCCATAACAACAATATAATTCGCTTATTAATTTTTGACGGATTCAGCGAAATGTCAAATTTCGGCGCAAAAAAATGCCGCAGTTTATTTACTGCGGCATTTTTTTTGTTTTATGAAACAAACTATTTCCTGGTTTCCGGCTTCTGCGTCTTTGCGAAATAGCCCTGCCGGTGCGTGAGCGACACTTTTTGTTTTGCCAATTCGGAATTTACGAGCTGAATTTCGATTTTCCGGTACGAACCGTCGCGTTTCTGGTTGGTCGGTTCATAAGCAATCAAATACTGCGAGCGCATTTCGATCTGGATTTGCTGGAAGGCTTTGCGCAATTCGGCTTCGTCGCGCGGGAAAAAGGCGCGACCGCCCGTGCGTTCCGAGATTTTTCGTAAAGCCGACTCGTCAACGCCCTGCACGAAATCGTCGCCGATGCCGATGGAATAAATGACGGCTTCGGATTTAATCGCCGACTGCACGGCTTCGTCGAGCTTTTTCTGGCTGAAAGTATCGTAGCCGTCGGTCAAAAGAATAATCGCGCGGCGCGTTTTTTCAGGCGCCGGACCCAAAACTTCGTCCGACGTTATCCAAATCGCGTCCCAGAGTGCGGTCGAGCCTTGTGTCGCCTGATTTTTACCCGAAATCGGCGGTGTTCCGACGATGACGCCGCCGCCGACATAACCCGAAGGCGGAACAAACTGCACGCGGTCAATCGCGCGCGTCAGCCGTCCGAGATTGTTCGTCATGCCCTGTTCGAGCGTTGATTCGCCCGTGAACGAAACAATCGAAACCTCGTCTTTTGCCGGACGCACGACGGCTTCGAGAAAAGATTTCGCCGCCGATTTTTCTTCCGGCAGAGTGCGCTCCTGCGACGGGCTGGTGTCGATCAAAATCGCGAGACTCAAGGGTAAATCAATCTGCCGACCGAACGCCGTAATTTCCTGCACCTGACCATCTTCGACGAGCTTAACGTCTTCTTTTTTCAAATCGGTCAGAAGCCGCCGGTTTCTGTCCTGCGCGGTAAAAAGGACGTTGACGACTTCCGTGTCGATTTTAATCGGTTCCGAGTCTTCTTCCGTTTCAGGAGTTGGCGAAACAGTGGGTTTTGGCGTCGTTTGCTGCTGCTGCTGCTGCGCGTGCGACGCGTCGCGACTTAAAAACGCGCCGCCGAACGCGAGCAAACCGACCAATAAAATCAAAACTTTGTTTTTCCAATTCATTTTTACAACTCCCGAAAATCACTTTTATTTCAAAGCGTCTCTGACCGAACGATACTCCGTTTTGCTGCGAATCTTGAATTTATCGGCGTTATCTTTGCTCTTAAACTGAATTTCGATTTTGCGTTTCCGACCGTCGTATTCCTGGTTCGCCGGGCGATACGTAATGATGTACTGCGACCGCAATTCGTCGCTGATTTTCTTGAAAGACCTTTCGAGCGTGAGCAGGTCACCCGTAAAGAACGCTTCGCCGCCGGTTTCTTCGCACAGGCGCGTCAGGAATTTATCGCCTTTATCCTTGACCGTTCCGGCTTCGACGCCCGGCACCGCGCCGAGAAAGGCTTCTTTGGTAGAGATGGCGAAAATCGTCGTTTCGGTTCGCTGCGCAATGTCGATGGCGTCGTTGATGTCGGCGCGCGAAAAGGTGTCGTCGCCGTCCGTAATGATAACAATCACGCGACGCCCGGGCGCGTTGCGGAGCTTTTCATCCGAAAATTCAAAGACCGCGTCGTAGAGCGCCGTCTGCGAGCCGACCTTTTTCACGTTTCTGACGGCTTTGTCGAGCAGGTCGAGTTTGTCGGTAAAATCCTGCAACAGATTGACCTCGTTATCGAAGGTCATAAACGCCGCCCGGTCTTTGCGAAGCTGGACGACCGTGTAAAGAAAATCACTCGCCGCCTGTTTTGAAAACTGTAATTTTCCGGCAGTTGAAGGCGACGTGTCCATCAAAACGCCGACGTAAACGGGCGGATTCGTCTTTTCGTCGGTAAAAAACGTGACTTGCTGCGCGACGCCGTCTTCAAGCACGACGAAATCGTCTTTCGTAAAGCCGGTCGTCAACCTTTTCTTTTTATCCAGAACCGTCACCGGCAGACGAACCTCGAAAGTTTTCGACGTGTCTTCAACTCGCGGCGCGGGTGTCGGCGTCGGCGTTTGCGCACCGGCGGCAAACGCTAGAAACAAAAAGACGAATTGAAGAGACAAAAAGCTAACTAATTTTTTCATAACACGAATTTGGTTGAACTTAAGATTCCGACCGGACGCCATTTTCGATGCCTTAAAGCACAGAAACTGTTGCCCGAATGTAAATATTAATGGTAAATGGTGAATGGTAAATTGTAAATTTTTAAGACCGACAATTTACCATTCACCATTTACCATTTACCATTAAATGCAGTGAATCAAATAAATACAGTGAATCAAAACATCTTCAGGGAATACGACATTCGCGGAATCGTCGGTGAACAATTAACGGATGAAACCGTCGCGCTTCTCGGAAAAGCAATCGGCACGTTTTTTCATCAAAACGGCGCGCGCCGCATCGCCGTCGGTTTCGACGCGCGCCAAAGTTCGCTGCGATTCTGCGAGCTTTTAACGCGCGGCTTTAACGAAACCGGCTGCGACGCCGCGCTTATCGGCAGAGTTCCGACGCCGGTTTTGTATCACACGGTTTTCACGCGCGGCGTCGACGGCGGCGTCATGATTACGGGCTCGCACAATCCGCCCGACCACAACGGGTTTAAGATTTGTCTCGGGCATCAGACGCTTTTCGGCTCGCAGATTCAGGAAATCAAACAAATCGCGCTCGCCGGCGAATTTTCGAGCGGCGCGGGAAGCTGCGAAAATCTGGACGTTTTAGCCGATTACGAAAAAGATATTTTGTCGAAAATCGCGCTCGGAAACAGAAAATTAAAAGCGGTCGTTGACGGCGGCAACGGCATGGGCGGCGTCACGGCGGTGCCGATTTATGAAAAACTGGGCGTTTCGCTGGTTAAACTTTTCACCGAGCCGGATTCGCGCTTTCCGAATCATCACCCCGACCCGACCGTCACCGAAAACTTGCAGGACTGTATCCGGGCGGTTAAAGAAACGAATGCGGATTTAGGTATCGCATTTGACGGCGACGGCGACCGCATCGGCATTGTGGACGAACGGGGACGAATCATCTGGGGCGACGAATTAATGGTTTTGCTGTCGCGCGAAATTCTGAAAGAAAACGCGGGCGCGACCATTATTGCCGAAGTAAAATGCTCGCAAAATCTTTTCGACGACATCCGCGCGCACGGCGGAAACCCGATAATGTGGAAAGCCGGACATTCGATTATCAAGGCGAAAATGAAGGAAACCGGAGCCGCGCTCGCCGGCGAGATGAGCGGGCATATTTTCTTTGCCGATAGGTTTTACGGCTTCGACGACGCGACTTACGCCGGCGCGCGGGTTTTGGAAATCCTCTCGCAAACCGGTAAAAAACTGTCCGCGCTCTTAGCGGATTTGCCGGAAACTTTTTCGACGCCCGAGCTGAGAGTCGATTGTGCGGACGAATTGAAATTCGCGGTCGTCGCGCGCATCGCGGAAGAATTCGCTAAAACAAACGAAGTCATCCGCGTGGACGGCGCGCGGATTTTGTTCGACGGCGGCTGGGGATTGGTGCGCGCTTCGAACACGCAGGCGATTCTCGTTTTGCGCTTTGAAGCCGACTCGGAAGCGAATCTGGCGCACATTCGCAAAACGGTCGAAGCAAAACTGCGCGAATTTATTTAGCTTGTTTCGGCACTAAAATCACTTTTTGCCGAGCGCGAATTTGAACGCCGTTGAGATGCGTGCTGACGCGCACTTTTCGGGTTTCGGTTTCGTTTGAACCGGTATAAGGCTTTGTCGGGACATAGGTGACGACGTATTGCGAATCAATTGCCTGTGCAATTTCGGCGGCAAAAAGCCACATAGTCTCGAATTGTTCGGGCGCTTGAAACATTCCGCCCGTGTCTTGGGCTAAGGCTTGCAGCTCCTGTTCGCCTTTTACCCAATCTTCGCGCTTTTGCTTGGCGAGCTCGATTGATTTTTTGTCGAGCCGGATGACAAAAAGCCGCTCGGATTTTGCCATCCGGCGAAAACTGTCTTTCATTTCTCTGGGCAGGCTGCGAATGATGTCTTCCAAAACAAAATCCGGCAGGCGCGGGTTTTCGCGTTCTTCGCCGATTTGAAACGGGCGCGTCGCGCCTTTCGCCGCGGCTGCTTCCATCTTGTTGTAAGCAATCACGTGAACGGTAATATTGGCGGCAAACAAATCTTGAAACGCGCGCTCGCGCGTCGCCGCGTCCGCCAGAGAGTCGAGCGCGTCGCCGATAAAAACAAGGTGACGATTTTCGAGCGGGCGCGCGTCGAACATCTTTATTGCCGCCGCGACGGAATCGGAAAAGCGCGATAAATTGCCGGTGAAAAGTTTTTTGTCCAAATTATCCTGCACCTGGGCGCGGTTATTTGTCCAATCCGTCACGGTTTCGATTTTGTTATAGGATTGCAGGACGGCAAACGAATTTTCGGGCGAAAGTTTTTCGACCAGCAGCTTCGCGGTCAGGCGCGTCTGTTTGAGATTTTTGGCAAAATTCAGATTTCCGCCCGTATCGAGAAGCAGCAGAACACTCGCTGCCGCACGTTTCATACTTTCAATTTTTTGCGGTGCGCCTTCTTCGACAATCAACAAATCGGCGGGCGTCAGATTCGGAACAAACCTGCCGTTGGCGGCTTGGGCGGTGACGTTCAGATGAACTTCTTCCGTAACGACTTTTATCGGTTCGTCCGTGAGAGTTTTTTCCTGTCCGAAAGCGGAAAATGCGAACGCAAAAAAAGCGGTGATTAAAAGAAATCTCGTTTTTGAATCTGTTTTCATAAAATAAAGTCAGGCGGTCTTTCGAGAGATTTAAGTCTATGATTCGCCCCGTTTAAGGGAAGTTGTATTGCGCGCCGGGCAAATTGAGTTAATCAAACTCCGCCATTATGCTATTATTCGCACAAAGACAATTTTTCACCGATGAACTTCTTAAACTGGTACAAGGAACAATCAAAAAAACACGGGGCGGCAAAAGCCGCCAAACTTTTTGCGCGCGTTTACGGCGCGCGCGTCAAGTCGGAGCTGGCGAACAGAATTCTGCCGGAAAAGGTCGAATGTCCGGTGTGCGGCTGGCGCGGACACCGGTTTTACGATTACATCGAAGGCGAGTGTTTTGTCGCGCGCGTCGAATGCCCGCAATGCTTGAGTCACGGTCGGCACCGAACGCTGTTTTCGTGGTTACAAAACGACTTCCGGCTCGCGGAAAAGACCGGCGCGGCGCTCGTCTGCGCGCCCGAAAAAACGATTGCGCCGCTCTGGCAGTCGTCCGCTAAGCTGAGCGTCGTCAAGCTCGACATCGAAGCGGTGCGCGGCGTCGATGTGCTGGCGGATTTACAGGAAATCCCCTTCCCCAACGATGCCTACGATATTGTCTGGTGTCACCACGTTCTCGAACAAATTCCCGACGATAAAAAAGCGCTCGGCGAAATTCGCCGCGTTTTAAAGCCGGAAACGGGGACTTTTGTGGTTTCGTCCGCGATGATTGAGCGCGAAGAAACCATCGAATTCGGGCGCGCGGAGGTTGGTTTGTTCGGCAACTGGCGAAGCTACGGGCAGGATTTTCCGGAAAAATTAGCGGCGAGCGGCTTTGCGGTCGAGAAAATCGAGTTTAATTTATCGGCGCAGGAAAGGGCGAAATTCGGGATTTTCACGGACGAAAAAATTTATCTCTGCCGCAAGGAAGCGTGAAATTCTAAAAGGAAGCGTTTTTAATAAAATCTTCGTTGAGCTTTAATTTCTCGTCTTTGGACAAACCTACTTTGACATTCGAGACGCGCACGAGATTTTTAAGCTGTTTGAGCCGCCACGTTATGCCGGCAAGCCGCGCGGCGAATAAATACGGGTCATCGTCGGATTTTATAACCGTCCGGTTCAAACTAAAAAGGTTCGTTTCAAAATCGTTTCCCGCGTCCGTATTCGTTAAACCGCAGGAATACCCGACGGTTTCCGCCAACTTCATAATCTCTTCGGACGCCTGACCGTGCGGGTAAGCAATCGCCACATTCGCGCACTGCGTGCGGTTCAGCAGGTGTTCATAAGAAAGCTTTAATTCGCTTTCGGCTTCGTCACACGCAATTTCGGACAAGCTCGGATGCGTCAGCGTATGCGAGCCGATTTCTATCTTTTCGTTCTTCATCAAACGATTGATGTCTTCCCACGAAAGGTCTTGGCGGTCGTCCTCGGGCTTCCAGCCGTGCGGATTCTGCGAGCCATTGACGAAGAACGCCTTGTCCGTGTTGCCGACGACGACAAACGTCGTGGCGGACAGATTCAGGTTGGTTAGAAACGGCGCGATGACGGTCAAAAAATTTCGCTTTCCGTCGTCGAAAGTCAACACGACGGAGTACGGCGGAAGCGGACGACAACAGCGGCGCGCATCGATATATTCCTGCAGGGAGATGACGTTGTAGTTTTTCTTCAAAAAATCGAGCTGCGAGGCAAACGAATCAACGCCGAGAAACATTTTCCAGGGGTCGGACGAAATCAAATCCGGGCGCGGCGTAACGCAGTGATAACAGAGTATCATCACTTTTTTCCGGTTCAACCAAGCTGCCAGCTTAATCAGACCGAAATAATGCAGAAATGCAAAAAAGTATTTTTTTAGCATGTAAATTTTTGCAATGTCGGTTTTTACGTCGATTCGACGGATTAACAATCAATTTAACTAATGAATTTAATTAAAATAGTAAGTCCTAATACTTTACAAAAAATAGGTGTTTCTGGCAAGATAGCTTTTCATTTTCGGGCAGATTGGTAAATATCTGTTGACTACGCGGGAAATTCTTGGCATAAATGAATTGGAAAAAATTTATGCAGACGGCAAACATAATTATTATTCGCATCAAACGGGACTTTACCTGAAAGGTCGAGCCGATGCCGAAAGTTTTGCGCGCACCGAGTCCCAAGTCTGAAAACGGCTTGGGACTTTTTCAATTTTGGAATTTAGATTTACGATTTGCGATTTTTTCTTT
>DASWRC010000184.1:0-3770 GCA_036403375.1 Pyrinomonadaceae bacterium | reverse complement strand
TTGGCAGCGATTACGAAATTGAAATTGGCGGTGGTTTTTATGACCTTCTCGCAAGGTTGCTAATTCCGCCTCGATTAATTTAACAAAACGCATGAAGTCAATTTTACGACTTCATCCAAAAACTACAAATTTATTTTGCTCAATTACTTAATAACTTGGACGAAATTAATTAATCGGCGTAACTCTACTATTGGTTCATTAATAGGTTCTGAATTTCTTAGCACAGACACAATATTATTCCTTAAGTCAGCAGATTCAACAATTTAGCTCAAAGAGCAAATGTGTTGCCTATTCTGAAAATATTCCAGTAAGACAGTAAACTCTTTATTCACTTATTGTTGCAGTTACCGATCGGACTGTTGGGTAACACACTAAACCGTGACGGCAAATGTGTCACCAATACGTTTACGACACACGCCGACGCGGCGGCAAACACATTACAAACGCCTTTATTTACAACATTTAAATTTAATTGTGTCACCTCAGGAGTAAAATAAATATATTATGCCGGCGGCGTTGCAATAGTAGTTTCTAAAAAATTCCCGCCCGAAAAATAAAAAATCTTCCGAAAAAAATTTTAAATTTGACGAAGTAATTTCCGAAAAATGAGAAAACCATTAAAAATTTTTGAAAATTATCCTGGAAGTTTATTGAGAGACAGGCTCGCTTCATCGTCGATCAGATCGTCGGTCGAAATATTAACGAGTTTGGCATACTGCAAAAGTATGAGTAGCGGCGGTTCGAGTTCGCCCGTCTCGTAGCGGTAAATATTCGCCCGGTGCAGCGGGATCTGCGGATAATCGAGCCGGCTAATCATTTCCTCGAATGAAAGTCCCAGAGACTCGCGAATGAATTTTAGTTTCTCGCCTAATCTTTTCGGCTTGGTGCGTCCCGCTCTTCCCATCAGGCATTTCCTCCTGACGGTATAAGAGACTTTACAAAAGCCCCATGACAGATCGTGCTATAAGAATCTCCGGATTTGACAGACAGCTGTGAAAAGAATAATTTTAATTCGTTGCTAAATAACAACGAATGTTTTTTGAATGAAGGCGCCGCCGATTTACCGCCTGTAAATAACAGGAAGAACGGCGTCGAGGATAAGTTGAGCAGACCGTAGTCGCCCCGATTATTTCTGTCCGTTTCGGTTTTCAAAGAAAGTACGCCAGAGAAGAATAGCAAACTGTTAAGGTTTCATACAATTTACGATTAAATCTAACAGGAAATGCGGACAAGATAATCCTATTTATCTGCAGCTATCAGAAACAGCAAGTCAGCCAAAAGTTTAAGAATGAAAGACCACGAAGACACTGATGAAAAGCAGCGTAAAGAGAGAGCTCCGCAGAAATCGCCAATCTCAAAGGCGGATCGAAGCCAAATGTATCTGCCGGATTTTCTAATAAACGCCAGGTCTCCGATATTCAGTTTTATCGTCTTTCCATTTCACCATCTTATTTCCGCCGCGCAATTAACGTCGGATGAAATTTCTTTTCTATCTACACGAGAAGAACGCCGGCAGCATTTCTGGCAACTGCTCGCCGCGCAGGGAATACCGGCTTCAGAGGCGGCGCTTCTTGACGATTCACTGAATCAACGCTTTATCGAACGCACGACCGGCGCACCGGTTGAAATCGATTGGGAAGTCCTTTATCACCACGAGCTGCAGGGCTGTGCCGAACTTTACCGGGCGGAACTGTTCACGTGGAAAAGGCTCATCTACGAAGCCGGGGATGATCTGCCGCCGGTCGTTGAGTTCGATGCACGGCAAATCCCGAAACTTCCAAATATAATTATGCCGGCGGACTATGGATTTCGTGGAAAGAACCGCTTGTTTTTGGATAATCTGACCGCCCCTTTCGATCTGGCATTCAGTACAAAAATTCTTAATACCGGGCGGGACATCCGGCAAGAAGCAAATACGAAAACGCGAAAGAAACAGCAATCGGCTCTGGAATATCTGAGTCATTTTTATGCGTACGGATCAAAGCGGGCAGAAAGCTGGGTTGCCGCCGGCAGAAGCGGAACGGCCGCCCTCCGATTGAAAAATAAGGGCGGTACAGAGCGCCGCTGCGAAGATGATCAAATCGAATCTCACCGAACCGCCGGCATGACTTACCATATTTGGTTAGCTGAGTATTGGAACGCCTGGCAACGGGCGGCCCGTACTTCTCAATTCGACTTCGAATTCTTGAAAACGATCCCGGAAGCCCGTTCCCTGTGTTTTTACGAGCTGACCAAATTATGGCGTGCGCTTTCAATCGACAAGGAAAGCGCGGTACCGCCGGCAAAAATAGAAATCGAATACGAAAAGTTCGCCGCGCTGATACCCATGCCGCTGATAAACAGCGAAAGAAAGATCAAAGAACAAGTTACCCAGGTGATCAAATCTTTGAAAACAGGCGGATATGTTAAATCTTTTAGCCTGAAGGGAAGTTCGCAGGATATCAGTTGGAGGCGTGCGCTCCTCGTTTTCAGGTTCGGTGATTAGCCAGGCAAACTCTCGTTCCGAGTTCGAAGTATATTTCGCGACAGAGGTCGAAGCTTTTATACAAGCTAAAAATAATGGAAATAACAAACTCCGGCAATGAATTTCTACTTGATGAATCTGCTCTTTACGAACGATTGCCCCGGTACGTGAGCGAATCGTTGACAGCGGGTGGCAACGAATTGCCTGCCGTTAAGCGCATTATCGATTGGGGCGGGCGGAGATTTGTCTTGACCATCACACCGGCATGCTTGATAAATCGTTTGCCGCATGGTCTTGATTTCGGTCGTCGCACTCTTTTTCCCGGCACGGAGGAAGAACGAATCGAAATGGCTTTGCGGCGACTTTGCGTTGAGGTAAATATTAATTTTGACGTTCGGCTTTCCGCGCTTTGCTTCGGTTTCGGCGAATTCAGGAGCGTTTACCGGGAAGCAACGGGCGAGCCGGATTTAACCAATGACCAGCTCGAAAAATCCCTCTTTGTTTTGTTCGATTCAAATTACGTTTTGATGCTGGGAGCAAAAGAATTTTTTTTTCGTGCGATCGAGAGAATAAAATGCGATGAACGGGGCGACGAGAAATATTACCGCGTCGATTTCTCTCCAGCGTTTTTCGACCGCGACGAATTATTCGCCCGGTTCTTTGAAAATCGATGACCGAAGAATCTATAGCTCCATGATATTTAACCCATCCTTCGTTGTTAATTAACAACGAAGGATGGGCGATTTATTTCTAGTTGAATTACATTTATTTGAAGAATTATACTTTCGGAATATAACTCGGAGTATAACTTGGAACGCATTTTACCGTTCGACAATCCTTCCGATTTGATTTTTATAAAAAACAAGCAAACTGTTTATACGATTTATACGGTTCATAAAGTTTGAAGAATCCTATTCTGACTGTGAAACAGTAACTCCATACTTAGATTAACTTAGATGGCATCAAACTGTACCGCTCTGCGGGCGACCCCTGAATGCTAATCGGCTACTGCGGAAGCGGTGCGCAATACACGTTCATCAGATTCTGCCGGTCTGCCAGCATTTGCTTTTTTTCTTTGAGCATTTCTCGGATTTTACGGAAAACTTCCGCCGTTGATTTATTGTCCGGCGGCGTGACCCAGTAATGCATCCATTTACCGTCAGGATACGCCGAAACCAATCCGGCGCGTTTCAGGTAATCGAGATGATGCGAGATCTTCGGCTGATTCGTGCCGATGATTTCAGTGAAATAAGTGCATAAACCTAATCCTTAATTAAATTTAGAGGTGTTAATACAAACAAAATTC
>DASWRC010000183.1:0-13144 GCA_036403375.1 Pyrinomonadaceae bacterium | reverse complement strand
TAAATTTTCGATGTTTGATTTTAGCTTGTTTTTCGCCTTGATAATACTCGAGAATAAGCTGCTGCTGCGTGGGCGGCATTTTTGCCAGGCAATTATCAAGACACTTATAGTATATTTCAGCGTCGTCGTCGCAGTCGGTCTCTTTAATCAAATTGACGGGCAGTTCCTGGAGTCTGGGCTTTCTGGAATATTCTAAAAAGACTCGTTTGGCGACGCCGTGAAAATATAAAAAAGGATCTCCGCGGTAGGTTTCGGAAAGTTCCGTCATTTTTCCGGCGACCCGGTCGATGGTGACGTCGGCTAATTCCTCGGCGTCGTCGTAACCGCGGGCGTAAAAGATTCTGACCAGGCGGTTTCGTACCGATTCATAAATTTTACCCGCCGTTTCTCTGTCGCGGTCGAGCCAGACGAGAAGACTTTCAAAATTGTCCTGATTAATCTCTGCTTTTTTAGTCATTAGGGGTCAATAACTTCTTAACCAAAATTGAAATATAAAAAGAAACCCCAGAGTTAAATTCTTTTTTGAAAAAGTGCCTGTGTTGATTAGTTTAAGGGAGTTTAAGTTTATTTTTTTGTTTAGTCAAGGCTGTTTTTGCCGGCACGATAATATTGTTTTCGACAAGGCAAAACGTAATCAAATAATTAACCGGGCGTGTGCGAAATTTGTTATTTTTCAGTAAAAAATCCGGGACGGCATTCGCATAAAGAGTTGGTTTTCACTTAAATCGGGAAGCAACATATCCCAAACCGGTCGCAACCGAGCTGAAGTAATCGGGACGGATGATTTTGTCTTCGCCGAATATCTTAATCACCATTCTGCTGAGCATCGGGATTTGAGATGTCCCGCCCGTCAGCAGCACGCGCTTAATATTCGCGGGCGTGACGGAAGCTAATCTGAGCGATTCGTTTATCGCCTCTTTAATCTTTTCGGCGACGGGCGACGTTAAACCTTCAAATTCTTCGATGGTTATTGCCTCGTTAAGGTCAAGCGAACGAAACTTTACGAATGCGTTCGGCGCGCCCGACAACTGCTTCTTCGCCTCATCAATTGCCCTGAATAGCTCGAACCCGTAATGCTGCCGGATTAAATTAAGGAGTCTTTTAACGTCTTCCGGTCTATCGGACGAGCGCGAGATTTCCAGAATATCACCGATGTCGCGGCTGTTTTTCAGGAGATTGACGCGGTGCCACCTGGAAATCCTTTCGATTAAGTGAATCGGAAACGGCATTTCTTTGCCGAGCGACATATAGGTCGAACCCGCGCCGAATCGCGGCGCGAGTTTCTGTCGCATAATGCGAGAATTAAGCTCGTCGCCAGCCTGACTGACGCCGCTTGTCGCCTTTATATCGTCGCTGCGCTGCGCCATCAGCGAGCGTCGCGGCGACGTTTCGATAATACAAATATCGCTCGTTCCGCCGCCGAGGTCGACGACGCAGACAAGTTCGTCTTCCGTCGTCGTTATTTCGTGGGCGAGCGCCGCCGCGACCGGTTCGAGCCAAAATATGACCTCTTTGAATCCGACCTGCAGCGCGGCGTTTTCGAGTCTTTTGACGGCAAGCTCGTTAAAATTCACCGGACGACCCAAAATCACCCCGTCGAATTTTGCGGAGAATTGCTTCTCGGCATATTGTTTTAACACCCCGAGGAATCTCGCGGCGAGGTCTTCCGCCCGCTGGTTGCCGAACCCGACGACTGTCGTGTAATCGAAATTCGCTTCCGGCAGCAGAGTTTTGATACTCAGCATCAGACGCCCGGCGTCCTGCGGATTTTCTTCCAAATGCGATAAATATTGATATACCGCGTCGTTTCCGATACGGTGCTGTTTGGATTTCACGGGAAAATAAAGAATCGTCGGGTTGCTCGTGTTATCGTCGGGAAACCGGACGAACTCGATTTTGCCGTTCCGAACCAGTGAGGCGAGCGAGTTCGACGTGCCGAAATCTATACCGATGAATTGCATCTTTGCTTCTTTTATCAATTCCTGAGATTCAAAACAAAGAAATAGAGTTTACACCAGTTAAGTAGATTTCCAAACAGGCGGAAAACTTAAATTCAAACGGGAAAACCGGGGCGGGCGGTCTCGTTAAAATACACAGCTTAATAAAAAAGGGCAACGCCCATTTCCGCAATCACTCCTCGCTGGGATTAGGATTAACGGGTAGAACATCAACTATCGTGTTGCTTTTATATGCTTTCTCGTTTCTCAACGGCTCGCAAACCTGATACATGAATTTCAAAATTTCCCAGTAACATCTGGGCGCAGTGCTCTCGTAATAGGGAATCGAATGTTTTTCACAGAAAGGCTTAACGATTTTTTGAGCCTCTTTGAGCTTGTTGCGCGCGATTCTCGGAAATAAATGGTGCTCTATTTGGTAATTAAGCCCGCCAAACCAAAAATCGACAAACGGATGCGACTGAACATTCTGCGCGGTTAATATTTGCTGGTGAAGAAAATCCATCCCGTGGTCATCATCGAGCACTATCATTCCTTTATGGTTGGGCGCGAAAGTGGAAACCAGAAAGAGACTAAAGAAACCCTGGTGGACGATGACGAAAATTATTCCCGTCCAGAAGTCCAAATGAGCGAAAACCAGCCAGAAGTACAGCGGAAAATGAACCAGAAAGAGCAGCAGTTCGGAAATCTGATATTTCGGCTTTTTGGTTAAGATGTAGCCGAGGCTCTGGAGCCGCATGTGAATCGGGTAGAGAAACGATGCCGGAATCAGATAAAATGACTGATACTTTATCAGAAAGCGCCGAAACCCGGTCTTTTCAAGCGCCTGACGCTCGGAAAAAGCGAACACGTCGAATTCGATTGCCGGGTCTTCGTTGATTTGATTGGGATTTCCGTGATGGCGATTATGCGTGTTGCACCACCATGAATAACTTACTCCGACCGTCGGAACGAAAAATAGTGCGAAGATATCGTTCCAGCTCGATTTCTCGAAAACTTGCCGGTGTCCGCAATCATGACCGATAAAGACAATCTGCGTGTACGCGACGGCACAGAAAAGGGCATTAATTAACTGTATCCAAATATTGTCGAACTGTACCAGAACAATAATTCCGGGAATTAAAAGTGCCAGCGTGAGCGGGATTTTATAGGCGTAGTAAAAGGGCTGACGCTTTAGAATTCCGCTTTCCTGAACCTCTTTCTTTAAATCGATAAAACTCGGTTTCGGATAAGCAGCGGCGGCTGGAGATGTCGGATTAACTGTCATAAATTTTTTGCGCGATAAATCAAAATTAAAATTCTAACCAATTATTTTACTGCCTTAAGCTATGTTTTCCATTTGAGGATTCGGAGACGAAGACCGGTTTGGTCGAACGTTTCCCCTGAGGAATATGTTCCTTGATGGATTCGTGAAAATCCGGCAGCAAACTCCAGTGTAACTTGGGTTTAATATGATGCTCAAGGCGGCAGCCCTGATTATATCCGGGGAACCGGAAGGAAGTGGAATTTGGGACACCGGTACTTCCATTTCAAATGCGGCTTCCATTTATCCAACCCGCCCGAGTTTATTTGACAATCAAGATAGGTTAAAAAATATTTAAAGTCAATAAAAAAACTTACCTTTCCACAAATTATATTGTTAAAACTTTTGCTTTACGGACAAGCGTTTTGTCCGCCCGTGCGGTCGTTTCAAAAACAAAAACATTGCCGCTTCCAGCCCCGCCCGTTAATCGAATAGCTCTTTAAATCGGCTATTGATCGCCTTTAAAAAAATATTTGACTTTCAGACGGGTTTCATTTAATACTCTTTGTGTTCATTCGTTAACTGATTTTCAATCGCCGGTTTTGCCCTTGAGAACTGACCACTATTTACCATTGATAGAAGATAACGGCGGCAGGCTATTGTTATACTGCGTTTCTTCTGCAATTTTCCGAAGGAGTCTGCTGCGAAGACTTTTGTAAAGTTAAAGCGGGACCGCGATTGGTAAGCGTTGTCCGTCTCGAAGCAAGCCCATTTTTGCGCTTTAACGACATTTACCAACAGGCGAAACAATCATCAACCGGCATTTCTTAATCAAACTTTAAACAGGAGATATTCAATGAGCGAAAACGATTTTGATGCAGTGATTATCGGCTCAGGTTTCGGCGGCTCGGTGATGGCTTACAGGTTAGCCGAAGCGGGACTTCGAGTTTGCCTTTTGGAACGCGGCAAAACCTATCCGCCCTTTTCTTTTCCGCGCGCGCCGTACAAATTAAAAAACAATTTTTGGGACCCGAGCGAAGGCTTGTACGGAATGTTCAACGTCTGGTCATTCAAAGGCTCCGGCGCGGTCGTTTCAAGCGGACTCGGCGGCGGGTCGCTTATTTACGCGAACGTTATCATTCGCAAAGATGAAAAATGGTTCATCGATAATGACATTGACAACGGCAGCTACCAGGATTGGGTCGTAACGCGCGCCGACCTTGAGCCGCATTACGACAATGTGCAAAGGATGATGAACATCCAGAAATACCCGTTCGAAAGTCCGGGCTTCAGCCACATCCCGAAAACCCGGGCGATGAAAGAAGCCGCCGAGAAAATTAAAGCGGAAAATCCGAACGATGACATCAGCTGGCAGCTCCTGAATCTGGCGGTCAGCTTCAGACAGCGGCACGTCGATAACCCGGAAAATCCCGATGAGGTGAAAAATCCGCCGGTCATCGGCGAGCCGATAATCGAGGAACACGCGAATTATCACAACAAGACGCGTTATACCTGCGTGCAGTGCGGCGAGTGCGATTTCGGCTGCAACACGGGCAGTAAAAACACTCTCGATTATACGTATATTTCCGCCGCGCACCGCCAGCAAGCCGACATCAGAACGCTTTGCGAAGTGAAATCTTTCGCGCCGCGCGACAGCGGTAAAGGCTATCAGGTGACGTACATCAAGCATGATCCGGAAAAATGGGAAGGAGAGAAAGTCGATACCGGCAACCAGTGCCTTTTTCCGCCGCAGACGATTACCTGCGACCGTCTGATAATCTCGGCAGGCACGTTCGGCAGTCCTTTTCTGTTGTTCAAAAATCGCGACGCGTTTCCGAATTTAAGCAAAAAACTCGGCTCCCGTTTCTGCGTTAACGGCGACATTCTCTCGTTTATCCGCGACAGCAAAGAGACGCGAAACGGCAAAACCGTGCCGCGCGTGCTTGACCCGAATTTCGGTCCGGTTATTACCAGCGCGATTCGGCTCAGCGATACGCTCGATGGTTTGGGCAGACAGGGACGCGGTTTTTATCTCGAAGACGGCGGCTATCCATATATGTTTAGCTGGGGCGTCGAGCTGAAAGGATTTGTGAATCTGCTGCGCCGCTCCGCGCATTTTGCGAAAATGTTCTTTAAATATCGTCTCGGTTTCAATCCCGACGCCGATTTGAGTACCGAGATATCAACTTTAATGGGTGATTGTTCATTCTCGAAAAGCACTATGCCGATGCTCGCCATGGGACGCGACATTCCGAACGGCGTGATGTCGTTTGACGGCAAATATCTTGATTGCGACTGGGAAATTAAGAAATCGCAGGAATACTTTGACCGCGTCATAAGAATCGTCAAAAGCATTGCCGGCGCGCTCGAAGGCGAGTACGGCGACGACCCGTTTTATCATCATTTTCATGAGGTTATAACGGCGCACCCGCTCGGCGGCTGCGCGATGGGACGCGATAAACAGCACGGCGTCGTCGATTCGTACGGAGAAGTTTTTGATTATCCGGGGCTTTACGTCATTGACGGTTCGATGATGCCGGGACCGGTCGGACCCAATCCGTCGATGACGATTGCCGCCGTTTCAGACCGCGCGGCGGAACACATTATTCATCAGCATAAAGGAGTAAACTAAAATGAGTAACGGCAATAAAAAACGTTCATTAATTTTGGCGGGCGGCGGGATTAAAGTCGCCTTTCAAGCGGGCGTTCTGCAAGTCTGGCTCGATGAAGCCGGACTGACGTTCGACCACGTCGATGCCGCGTCGGGCGGTGTTTTTAATCTGGCGATGATGGCACAGGGAATGAGCGGTCTCAAAATCGCCGACAATTGGCGCAATATGAACCCGCGCGGCGGCATCAGCTTTAACGCCGCCGAATTTCCGAAGCTTCTTTATGCGGAATCGCTTTTTACGCTCGACAATTACCGCGAGCACGTTTTTCGCGATTGGGGCTACGATTGGAACCAGATTCGCGCAAGCAATCTGAACGCCACTTTTAATGTTTTTAATTTCAGCCGGAAAGAGCTCGAGGTCATCGAGCCGAAGGATATGACCGAAGATTTGCTGTGCGCCTGCGGTTCGCTGCCGATGTGGTTCCCGCCGGTTCGGATTAACGGCGAGACTTATATCGACGCCGTTTACATGACGGATGCCAATATCGAGGAAGCAATCCGGCGCGGCGCCGACGAGCTTTGGATTATCTGGACGGTCAGCCAAAAAGACGAATGGCAGCCGGGTTTTGTCGCCAATTACTTTCAAATCATCGAAACCAGCGCCGACGGTCATTACAAGGCGATACTGAAACGAATCAATGAAAACAACGCCGCGATAGCGGGCGGTCAAACGGGCGAGTTCGGTCGGCATATCGAGATCAAGGAACTGAAAGCCGACGTCGCGCTGCATTACCTGATTGATTTCAGCCAGGACAGACTGATTGAAACGGTAAATCTCGGCGTCAAACGCGCGCGTGAATGGTGCATTGAAAACAATATTCCGCTCCAGCCTTCGCCGGTCGAATACCCGACGGACGTTCATCAGGCAGACACGAAGTTGTATTTTACCGAAGAGATGAAGGGTTTTTGCACGCTCGGCGAAACCGATTACCGGGCGGGCTTTCAAAAGGGAAAAGACGACGGCACTTCGATTATGTTTCACCTGACCATCACGGTCAACGGCGTCAATCGCTTCGTGACGCGTCCCGAGCACGACACCGACGACGTTAAAGGTTATGTCGAATGCGAGGCGCTCGGCGGAAGATTGCCGGTCGAAAAGGGCTTCTTCAATCTTTTCGTTGACGACCTTGACCCGTCGCGCAAAACTATGCTCTACCGTCTTTTTTTCTACGATAAAGACGGGCAGCCGCTGACTTTGAGCGGATTTAAAGACGTGAAGGACGACGCCGGGTTCGACGTTTGGGCGGATACGACGACGCTCTACACGCATATCTTTAAGGGACACGTCGAGGCAGCCGGCGAAAGCGGCGCACAGATTATCGCTTCGGGCATCATTCACGTTTATTTCTTCGATTTTCTCAAACAGTTGTCCAGCTTCCGGGTCGAAGCGCCGACGATTGCCGACAAAAGCTCGGCACTCGCGCGCTTCTGCCGGCTCTTCTTCGGCAAGCTGTGGGACGTTTATGCGCGCAACGTTCTCACTTCGGGTCCGTTTTAAAGGCGGGAAATCGACGCGTCGTTTTGTGACGGCGGTGATGAAATAATTTATGAGCGCGGGCGGAAAATTATCGAAAAAAGAAGCGCTTGGCGCTTCGACCGAAATGCTTTCGGTCGAGGGAACGGTCGAGATCGATATTCCCGTCTCCGTACTTTGGGAAGCGTTTCGCCGTCCGGACTGGTGGGCGCGCTGGAACAGGTGCTTTTACTGGGTCTACAATCGCGATTTGGTCGCCGGCAAAAAGTTGATTTGGGTTTTTCAGCCGATTCGCCCGCGGTATCTCTACAAGATGTTCGCCATCGCGAATATCGTCGAGGTCGAAAAGGAGAAAAGAGTTACCTGGGAAGTCACGGCGCTGCCCGGGTTCTATGCTCGTCACACTTATTTCATGGAGGATTTAGGCGACGGGCGAAGCCGCTTCGGTTCATGGGAACAGGCGATGGGCGCGCAGATTAGATTTGCGCTGACACGAAAATTCTGGACGGCGCATTTCACATTCGTCAAAGACCGTTCGCTCGCGGGCGCGCGCCATCTGGAAGAAGTTTACAAGCGCGAAGGAAAAATCAACGCCGGGGTTTTGAAACCGAAACGCTACCGGTTCTTCCGGCTGGCGGCGTTTTTGCTTTTCCTGCTTGCGGCGACGGCGGGCATCGGCGGTTGGCTTTACGCTTCATATCTTCGTCCCGACCATATCGAGCTTGCGCCGGGCGTTTACGCCGTCACCGCCGGCGGCGGTAATTCTTTGATTCTGAAGGATGGAAACGAAGTCCTGCTGGTTGACGCAAAGTTTCCGCCGGCTTCCGGGTGGCTGCAAAAATGGATCGCGAAAAATATCGAACTGCCCGTCACGGCGGTCGTCGATACGCATTATCATTACGACCACACCGAGGGCAATACGAATTATCCGGGCGCGAAGATTTACGCTTACAAAAACGTGCCCGATTTGATGAAAAAACATAATCCCGAATGGTGTGCCCGATACCCGCAAGCGATTCCTAATCAGCTGGTTGACGGCACCGCCGTCCTAACGGTCGGAACGCAGGAAGTCGTGCTGACTTTTCCCGGCAGCGCGCACACTCACGGCGACCTATGGGTTTATCTGCGGCGCGGCGAGAAGGAGTTTATCGTCACCGGCGATTTGGTTTTTCACGGCTATTACCCGTTCATGGATTTGGGCGCGGAAGGCGTCGACATTCCCGGACAGATTCAGACGGTTCGGCTGCTGGCAAATAAATACCCGAACGCCGTTTTTCTTCCCGGGCACGGCGCGCCGGCAAGCGCTGCCGATTTAATTCGTTTTGCCGATTATTTGCAGTTTCTTTACGATGCGGTCGCCGAAGCCCGCAGTCGCGGATTAACGGAAGACCAGTCAGCGGCAAGCATCGATTTATCCGCCTGGAAATTATCGAAACTGCCGTCTTATCATAATGGAAAACTCTGCTGGGCGTCCGCCGAAACGAATATCCGATGGGTTTACAAGATTCAATCGGGAACTATCAATCCGCTTGAGAATTGTTCGTTTTAAGCCGCCGCGATAGGAAGTCTTTTTTATTTCAAAAAGCGAATGCGCTCGTCTCTTAATTTTCGGCGATTCGGCTTTCCGATTACCGACTATCGGTCGCCGAATACAAAAAAGCGATTCTGTTTAAGAATCGCTTTTTTATTTTTCCAAATTAAATTTGTTTGCTTTAACCTTTTCTAAGTTCGGTCAGAACCTGTTTGGCAACGGCTTTCAGCGTGTCGAAAACGCCGACGCCCTGCGAAGCGGTCGCTTCGAAGACGGGTTCGCCCTTGCGCTGGAGTTCGGCGGTCAGCTCGTCGGTCGGGATGACATTCGGCAAATCGCGTTTGTTGAGCTGCAGGACGTAAGGAATTTTCGACAAATCATAGCCCTGCGTTTGCAGGTTTTCTTCGAGGTTATAAAGCGATTCGATATTGGCGTCCATGCGCTCTTCCTGCGAATCGGCGACGAAAACCACGCCGTCCACGCCCTTCAAAATCAACTTGCGCGACGCATCGTAATAAACCTGTCCGGGAACCGTATAAAGATGAAAACGGGTTTTAAAGCCGCGTACCGTGCCGAGCTCTAACGGCATAAAATCGAAAAACAAGGTGCGGTCGGTTTCCGTCGCGAGGCTGATTAGTTTGCCTTTCGCCTGCGGCGCGGTCGAATCGTAGATGTATTGCAGATTTGTCGTCTTGCCGCACAGACCGGGACCGTAATATACAATTTTGCAGTTAATTTCGCGTGAAGCGTAATTAATAAATGTCATAATTTTACCAGTTGTAAATAGAATTTAGCTGAAAAGACTGTCAATGTCCTCATCAGTAATTTCGGCGAAAAATGAATTTTCGTCAAGTCGTCCTTTAGCGGAATCGTTCTGAATGGCTTCAAGAATCGAAGCTACTTCGTGACTTGCTTTCTTGGTTCGGAGTTTTACAAGCCCGAGCGTCGAGCGTTCATCAAAGACGACAACCAGCAAACTTCTGCCGATGACGCTGATAAAGATGCTTTCGCGCTCGCCTTCGTGAACGACTGCGGGAAACACGTCTTCACCGATGAGTTTTGCCATTGAAGTCGTCGCCGCGACGTTGCCAGCCGCCAGGGATGAAAAACTTGTCGTATCCATATCGCCGATGTCGCCGTGAAAAGCAATCGGCTGACCGTCGCGGTCAACCAGAAATACAACGCGCGCGGCGCATTCGACACAAAGACGTGCAAGGACGTTCTTTATCCTTTGGAACTGCTGTTCGTATATGATGATGGTCGTTTCTACCATTAAACTTTCTCTCTCGGAATTGGTCGCTACAGAGGTAAGAATTATAAGTCTTCCAAAAAACGTTTTGGGAAATTTGCGGTTCGCCGGACGAGGAAGTTCCGACAAACACTTATTTAATTTAGCATATCGAAATCGGCTTCGACAAGTGTTTTTTTGTTTTCCCGTGATTAAAAATGTTTACGCCGATTTCGGTTAAGCTCTTCAGCCGGCGCAAAAATCGCTGCTTATAAGAGCGTCAACAAAAACTTATTGCTCGTCAAATCAAAAAAATGCTAAACTCTACGCGTGGCAAACGCGCTTGCCCGATTCACAAATGCAAAATAATACGGGAACTTGGAGAGGTTTCTTCTTACCTATTTTTTAAATATTCGATAAATTCAGCGACAGATAATGAGAAATCACCTTTTTTCGCAAAACTCATACGGGTTGAACTTCGTCACCATCGGCGGCGGCAACGGGCTTTCGACGTTGCTTTCCGGTTTAAAAAGATTTGTCGCGGCGAGCGAAACCGAGCCGGTCTGGCTGAAAAATCTCGCGGCAATCGTCGCTGTCACGGACGACGGCGGAAGCTCGGGGCGGCTGCGCGACGAGCTGCAAATGCTGCCGCCGGGCGATATTCGCAACTGTATGGTCGCGCTCTCGGAAGATTCGCATCTTTTATCGAAAATTTTTCGCCACCGGTTTCGCGGCGACGGCGCGCTTGGCGGGCACAGTCTCGGCAATCTTTTCCTCGCGGCTTTAACCGAAATCACGGGCGATTTTGCCGAAGCCGTAAAGCTTTCGAGCGAAATCCTGGCGAGCAAAGGTCATATTTACCCGGCAACCGTTTCGGACGTTCACCTGGCTGCCGAGCTGGCAGACGGCACGACCGTGCGCGGCGAGACAAATATCGGCAGGGTCGGCTCGCATATCAAAAGACTTTATCTCGAACCGGAAGATTGTCATCCGCTGCCCGAAGCGCTTGCCGCGATTTACGAGGCGGACGTCATTACAATCGGTCCGGGTTCGCTTTTCACGTCGCTTCTGCCGCCGATTTTAGTGCGCGGCGTTTCACAGGCGATTGCCGAATCTTCGGCGGTCAAGATTTTTATCTGCAACCTGATGACGCAGCCCGGCGAAACCGATGGTTTGACATCGCGCCGGCACTTGGAAATCGTTCGTGAATACGCGCCGGAGATTGATTTTGATTACGTTATCGTCAACAACCGACCGATTTCCGAGCAGCAGCTCCAGCGCTATTTGGAAGAAGGCGCCGAGCAAATCGGCGTGCACGGCTCGATTACGCCCGAAACCATTGAAGGCGCAGAGGTCGTTTATGGTAATCTATTGGACGAAGGCGAAAAGGTGCGGCATCATCCTGAGAAATTGGCACAAGTAGTTCTTCTGTGCGCGCTTCAACCGCGAAAAAAGGTTTTGTTTTAAGGAAAATGGGGTATTTAACGCAAAGGCGCAAAGACGCTAGTGAATCGCAAAGAGTTAAAGATTAATAAAAATTCTTTGCGCCTTCCGCGGGCTTTGCGCCTTTGCGTTAATGTTTTTTTGATTTATGGAAAATCTCTCGAACGAGCAAAAAACGCTGGACGTTTTGATTTTAGCCGCCGGGCTCGGCACACGGATGCGTTCAAACCTGGCAAAAGTCCTGCACAAACTCGACGGTCGCCCGCTGATTAATCACGTTTGCCGGACGGCGACGGCACTCGCGCCGCGCAAGGTTTACGCGGTCATCGGTCATCAGGGCGAAGACGTGAAAACTGCTGTGCTGGAAGAACTGTCGAGCGAGCACGCCGAATTTGTCTGGCAGAAAGAACAGCTCGGAACCGGGCACGCCGTCAATGCCGCGCGCGAATTTCTGGAAAACGAAAATTCGACCCTGCTCGTTCTTTCGGGCGACGTGCCGATGATTCGCGCCGAAACTCTGGCGGCATTGGTTCAGCAGCATCGCTCGCATCGCGGGCGCGGCGCGGCGTGCACGATTTTGACCGTTAAGCTCGACGACCCCGCTGGCTACGGGCGCATCGTGCGCGACGACCACGGACTTTTTGACCGCATCGTCGAGCAAAAGGACGCTTCGGAAGAGGAACGCCGGGTCAAAGAAATCAATTCGGGAATTTACTGTTTCGACACGCGCAAGCTCTTTCAAGCCTTGCAGAGCGTCAAAAACGAAAACGCGCAGGGTGAATATTATCTGACCGACGTGCCCTCTCTCTTAAAGAACGAAGGCGAAGACATCGCGATTTATCATCACTCGGACGCGCACGAAATCGAAGGCATCAACAATCGCGTGCAGCTTGCCGACATGGAGCGCATCGTGCGCCGCCGCGTCGTCAAGCGCCTGATGCTCGATTACGGCGTCACTTTTATCGACCCGAACAACGCCTACGTCAGCGCCGAAGCGCAAATCGGTCGCGACACGGTGATTTTTCCGAACGTGACAATCGAAGGAACGTCGGAAGTCGGCGACGGCTGCACTATCCGAAGCGGCGTGCGCATCACGAATTCGAAAATCGGTTACGGCGTCGAAATTCTCGATAACTCGGTAATTACCGATTCGGAAATTTCCAACCAGTGTTCGGTCGGACCGATGGCGCACCTTCGCGGAAAGGCGAAAATGGAAGAAAAGGCGAAGGTCGGAAACTTTGTCGAACTCAAGAAAACCATACTCGGGCGCGGCTCGAAAGCGAGTCACCTGACATATCTGGGCGACGCGACCATCGGCGAACAAACCAACATCGGAGCGGGCACGATTACCTGCAACTACGACGGCAAAAACAAAAACGCGACGAGCATCGGCAACAACGTGAAAATTGGCTCGGACACAATGCTTGTCGCGCCAATCAAAGTCGGCGACGGTGCGGTGACGGGCGCCGGCAGCGTCGTGACGAAAGACGTGCCGGCAAATTCGCTCGTTTACGGTGCGCCGGCGCAAGTGAAAAAGAATCTGCTTGAAGAAGCGGAGGATGAACCGGCGGAAACAAAGGCGAATAATCAAACTTCCTA
>DASWRC010000182.1:0-19674 GCA_036403375.1 Pyrinomonadaceae bacterium | reverse complement strand
TAAAATAACACTTCCCGGAGTGCTGCAGGCGCAGGGATTCGGCGACGAAATTTCCCGAAACACGCCGTGGGTTTTATCGCTTTACGACAAGAATTGGTTTTTGCGCGAAGACTACAAGGATTTTGCCGCGCCCGCCCGTGTGAAAGTTCCTTTTCTCGCACAGCCGCCGCGTCACTATTTAGGCGCGGCGTGGTATAACCGCGAAATCGAAATTCCCGCCTCCTGGCAAAATAAAAGAATCGCTTTGTTTCTCGAACGCCCGCACTGGGAATCCGTCGTCTGGATCGACGGCAAACGAGTCGGCTCAAATTTAAGTCTGGTCGCGCCGCACGAATACGATTTGGGAAATTTGCCGGTCGGCAAGCATAAACTTTCGATTCGCGTCGATAACCGGATGCTGATGAATTATCGCCCCGACGCGCACAGCGTTTCCGACTCTCTGGGAATGAGCTGGAACGGAATCGTCGGCAGAATCGAATTGCAGGCGACTTCTCGGGTTTGGATAACGGACGCGCAGGTTTTCACGAATTTTCAGGCAAAAACCGCGACCGTAAAAATCAAAATCGGCAATTCAAACGGCGAATCCGGCAGCGGTACAATCACCGCAAACGGTAAGAGCTTCCCTGTTTCGTGGGGTGAACCGGGCGGCGCGGCGGAAATCACGCTCTCGTTTCCCGATGCGCGGGAATGGAACGAATTCCATCCGAATCTCTACAAAATCAATCTTGAGTTAAAAGGCGAAAATACTGCGGACGCGCGCGAAATTTCGTTCGGTTTCGCGGAAATAAAGGCAAAGGGAAATGAATTTCTGCTCAACGGTCGCCCGATTTACCTGCGCGGAACGCATCACGGCGGCGATTTTCCGCTCACCGGTTATCCGCCGACCGACGCTGCTTACTGGCGCAGAATCTTTCAAATAAACAAGGATTGGGGCATTAATCACATTCGCTTTCATTCGTTCTGCCCGCCCGAAGCCGCTTTTCAGGCAGCGGATGAACTCGGCATATACTTGCAGCCCGAACCGGGAATGTGGAACGAAGTTTCGCCCGGAACGCCAATGGAAAAGATGCTTTATGACGAAACCGAAGCAATGATTCGCGCTTACGGAAATCATCCGTCTTTTCTGCTTTTAAGCCCGAGCAACGAACCGAAAGGTCGCTGGAAGGAAGCGTTTGACAAATGGATTGACTTTTACCGCAAACGCGACCCGCGCAGGCTTTACGACAACGGCACCGGTCACACCGAGCGCGAAGTGCCCGGTTTGGCGGAAGGTACGGATTTTCTCGTCATGCAGCGTATCGGGCAAAAAATGCTGCGCGGCAACTCCGCCTGGTTCGGCAAGGATTACGGCGCGTCGCTTGAAGGCATAAACATTCCGGTCGCCTCGCACGAGCTCGGTCAATGGGTCGCGTATCCCGATTTTGACGTGATTAAAAAATTTACCGGATACATGCGTCCCGGAAATTACGAGATTTTCCGTCAATCGGCGCTGCAAAAAGGCGTTTTGGCGAAAAACAAAGATTTTGCATACGCTTCCGGCAAATACCAGCTTGCCTGTTACAAGGAAGAAATCGAGGCGAATTTGCGGACGCCGAAAATGTACGGCTTTCAGCTTCTCGACCTTCACGATTATCTCGGGCAAGGCACGGCGCTGGTCGGCATTCTCGACACGTTTTGGGAAGAAAAGGGCTATGCGACCGCCGCAGAATTCAAGCGGTTTAACAACGAAACCGTGCCGCTCGCGCGCCTTTATAAACGAACTTTCAAAGCGGACGAAAAGTTTGAAGTCGAAGCGGAAATCGCGCATTTCGGCGAAAAGCCGATTGAAAATGCTGTCGTCTACTGGAAAATAGTCGATAAAAAGGGAAAGATTGCGGCGAACGGCGAATTTGCTTCTAAAACGATTCCAATCGGCAAAAACATTCCGCTCGGACGAGTTTCCGCGGATTTATCCGGACTTCCCGCGCCGAATGAATACAAATTGCTCGTTGGCTTAAAAAACACGGCGTTTGAAAATGATTGGAATTTTTGGGTTTATCCTTCAAAAAGCCGGACGGACACAGAACCGAAAGACGTTTTTATCACGCATTCCTGGGACGCAGCGGAAGCGAAATTAAAGACGGGCGCAAAAGTTTTGTATATGCCGCGAAAGGCTGATTTGGATTGGACTTCGCCGCCGCTCGATACGGTTCCCGTGTTCTGGAACCGCTTGATGAATCCGGCGTGGAGCAGAATGCTCGGGCTTTGGATTGATAAAAAACACGCGGCGCTTTCCGAGTTTCCGACCGATTCGTTTTCGGATTGGCAATGGATGGAAATCGTTCGAAATGCGCGCGCCGTCAATCTCGACCGGCTGCCGAAAAACTTACAGCCCATCGTTCAGCCGGTTGACGATTGGAACCGCAATTATAAGCTCGGAATGATTTTTGAAGCGCACGTCGGGCGCGGGAAACTGCTGGTTTCGAGCGCCGATTTGGAAAACGATTTGGACACGCGCGTTGTCGCCCGCCAGCTCAGACAATCAATTTTGAATTACATGGCAGGCGCGAAATTCGACCCGCAGGTTTCGTTCACGCCCGCAGATTTCCGCGCCGTTTTGTTCGATACGCGCGTCATGAAAAAGCTCGGCGCGAAAGTTTTGAGCGCGGGCGATGCCGCAAATGCGATTGACGGCGACCCGAATACGTTCTGGCTTGCCGGAAATCAAAAAGACGCCGCGCGGCAAAATCAGGAATTGACGATTAGCTTTCCAGACGCCGTTTCTTTTAACGGTTTGGTCATCATGCCGCGCCAGAATCATCGCGACCACGAGGGCGACGTTCGCGAATATTTGATTCAGGCGAGCGACGACGGCGCGACCTGGCGCGAGATCGGGCGCGGCGCGCTGGTTTCGACGTTTAATCCGCAAAAGATTCTATTCGACCAAAACGTTTCGGCGAAATTTATAAAATTCGTTTCGCTTTCCGGCTTCGGCGCACTCGATAAAACGACGGCAATCGCCGATTTAGCGGTGATTTACACCGGCGCGCCGCTGCCCGAAGACGAGACGGATTTGGAATACAAGCGCGTTAAATCGGCTTCGACCGACATTGACGAAGGCGTTAACCCGGATGACAGAAAGCCGAAACCGACGCCGAAAAAACCCTGATGAACCAGAAAAATTTACAACCCGGAGAGGCACAGTCACAAAGCCGCAAAAATATTTTTTTCGGCGTTAACGCGGCGGTTTGTCTTTTGCTTTTTGCGTTTTGCGTTTTTTCGCAGGAAATTTCGGTTAAAGACAAATTTCAAAGCGGCGACTTTCCGCTTGTTTATAAAACCGGAGCGGCTGAGATTTTCGTCTCGGACGAAGATTTTAAGGTCGTAAAAATCGCGGCAGCGGATTTTGCCGCCGATGTCGAACTCGTTTCAAGCGTCAAGCCCGAAATCAAATCGGTCAGCGAAAATTTATCGAAAACAATCGTTATTATCGGCACTTTAGGCAAAAATGCGCTGATTGAAAATTTAATCAGCGGCGGAAAATTAGACGTTTCAAAAATCGAGAACAAGTGGGAAAGCTTTCAGATTGAGACTGTTCAAAAACCATTTCCGAACGTCGAGCGCGCACTGGTCATCGTCGGCAGCGACCGTCGCGGCACGGCGTTCGGCGTATTTGAAATGTCGCAAAAAATCGGCGTTTCGCCGTGGGTCTGGTGGGCTGACGCCGCGCCGGACAAGCAGGCAAATCTCATCGTTTCGCGCGGAAAATTTGCTGCGGGCGAGCCGTCGGTCAAATATCGCGGCATTTTTTTGAACGATGAAGATTGGGGTTTGCAGCCGTGGGCGGCAAAGAATTTCGAGCCGGAAACGGGAAATATCGGACCGCGAACTTACGCGAAGATTTTCGAACTGCTGCTGCGTCTGAGAGCCAACACCTGCTGGTCGGCGATGCACGAAGTCACGCGCGCCTTCAACGAGATTCCGCAAAACGCACAAACGGCGGATGATTTCGCGATTGTCATGGGCAGCTCGCACGCCGAGCCGATGCTGCGCAACAATGTCGGCGAATGGAAAGACGATAAGGAAAAATACAATTTCGTCACAAATGCCGCCGGAGTGACGAATTATTGGGAAGCGCGTCTGAAAACAAACGGCAAGTTTGAGAATATCTACACGCTCGGAATGCGCGGCATTCACGACAGCCCGATTCAGGGCACACGGTCGCAGGCGGAACGCATCCCGTTACTCGAAAAAATCATCGCGACGCAAAGAAGCCTGCTGGCAAAATATGTCGATGAAAAAGTTGAAGACGTGCCGCAGATTTTTTGTCCCTATAAGGAAGTTCTGGCGGATTACCGCGCCGGGTTAAAAGTTCCGGACGATGTGACAATCGTTTTTCCCGACGACAATTTCGGCTACATCCGCTATTTTCCCGGCGCGGCGGAACAAAAGCGACGCGGCGGTTTCGGCGTCTATTATCACATCTCCTACCTCGGTCGCCCGTTGTCGTACCTGTGGCTGAATTCGACGCCGCCCGCGTTGATTTTCGAGGAAATGTCGAAGGCGTACGCGAACGGGATGAGGCAGTTTTGGATGCTCAACGTCGGCGACATCAAACCGGCGGAAATCGGCATCGAGTTTTTTATGCAGATGGCATACGACGCTTCGAAATTCAACGCGCGCAGCCAGAAACGGTTCTTACAGGCTTGGGCAAATCGCGAATTCGGCACCCGCGACGCGGTCGAAATCGCCGCCGTCATGGACCAATATTACCGGCTCGGATTTCAGCGCAAACCCGAGCATCTGCAATGGTTTTTGCCGAAAGAAGAAGCGCGTAAAAGCGATTTTACCGAACCGGAAACGCTTCGCAGACTTGCCGCTTACGCCGTTTTAAGAAAACGCGCCGAAGCGGTTTACGAAAAACTGCCCGCGACGAAAAAAGATGCGTTTTATGAACTGGTTTTGTATCCGGTACGCTCTGCCGGGCTGGCAAACGAGCGATTTTTTGCCGCCGAGTTAGCCAATCTTTACAAACAACAGACCAGAAATGACGCGCTTGTCTGGGCGCGCCGCTCAATCGCCGCGAATGCGGAAATCGAGCGCGAAACCGCCTATTTCAACGAAAAATTAGCGGGCGGTAAATGGCGGTTTATAATGTCGCCGGAAATGAAACCGGGCGAGTGGACGAGTATGCGAAGCACGCCGCCGAAACTGTCCGAAGCCGACTTTCAGACTTCCGCCGTCGAAAACAAACCGGCGAAAGGCGCAGAAAATCGTCAAACGGCGGTGCGCGATTCTCTGCCGAAAACGTTCGAAGGTTTTGCTGAATCCGGCGGCACGGTTTCGATGGAAGCCGAAAATTTTACCCGGAAAACCGATAAAAAGGGTTTCGGATGGCAGACGATTGAAGGTTTGGGGAAAACCGGCGATTCGGTTTCGGTTTTTCCGCAAACGGCGAAAACCTTTGCCGATTTGCCAGCCGATTCGCCGACGCTTGAATACCAATTTTATATTTCCGCTGCGGGCGAGTTCGACGCGAATTTTTACCTGATTCCGACGCAGCCTTTAACGAGCGGAAACGGATTGCGCTTTGCGGTCGCGGTTGACGACAACGCGCCGCAAATCGTGACGGTCGATAAGGATACGGAAGTTTCTTCGCCGAAATGGTCGCAGAATATTTTGAATCAAACGACCGCCGGGCAAAGTAAATTCCGACTGCAAAAAGGCGCGCACGTTTTGAAGATTTTCGCGGTCGAAACCGGCGTCGTGCTGGACAAAATCGTGTTAAGCGCGGGCGCGCTTCCGACGAGCTATTTTGCGCCGCCGGAGACAAAAATTGGCGAACGTTAAAAACATAAAATTTATGAACATTTCAAAAAAATCGTTTATCTTAGCCGTCCTCGTTCTTTTTTTGGCGGCGCTTGCAGCAATGGCGCAAACGGCGCGCGAGCGTGCTTCTTTCAATGAAAACTGGCGGTTTCAAAAAGACGACCCGCAGGATGCACAAGGCGTGCTCGCGTATCCGAATATCAAAGATTGGGTGCGCGCTTCCGGCAACGAATACGTTTTGACATCGGATGCCGTCAAGTCCATGCGACCGGCGGGAAACTTGGGTGAAAACGTCGCTTACACGCGCGCCGATTTTGACGATTCCGCGTGGCGCACGCTTAATCTGCCGCACGACTGGGCGATTGAAGGCGATTTTCAGCGCGAATTGCCGGGCGAAACCGGCAAGCGCCCCTATGCGGGCGTCGGCTGGTATCGCAAGCATTTTCAGGTTTCCGGCGCTGATAAAGGCAGGCAGTTTTACATTGATTTCGACGGCGCGATGGCTTATCCGGCGGTCTGGCTCAACGGTCAGTTCGTCGGCGGCTGGACTTACGGTTACGCGTCGTTCCGGCTCGATTTAACGCCGTATTTGAAATTCGGCGGCGAAAACATCATTTCAGTGCGCCTTGAAAATCTGCCGGAATCGTCGCGCTGGTATCCGGGCGCCGGGCTTTACCGCAACGTCTGGCTCGAAAAAACTTCGCCCGTTCACATTGCGCACCGGGGAACATACATTACGACGCCGGAAGTTTCCGCCGGTTCGGCGACCGTAAGAGTGAGAACGACGGTCGAGAACGATTCAAATCAGAACGCGAATGTTTTTGTCAGAACGCGCCTTTACGAGATTGGGGCAAATGACCAAAGAATCGGAAAGCCGGTTGCCGCGGCTGAAAAAGCAAGTATTAATCTTGCCGCGAATTCCCGCGCCGACAACGAAACGAGCCTGTCGCTCAAAGCGCCGAAACTCTGGAGCGTCGCCAGCCCGAATCGTTACGCAGCAGTCACGGAAATCGAACAAAACGGTAAAATCACCGATTCTTACGAAACCGTTTTCGGCGTTCGCACAATTCGGTTCGACGCCGAAAAAGGCTTTTTCCTCAACGGCGAGAGGCTTTACCTGCAGGGCGTCTGCGACCATCACGATTTGGGCGCGCTCGGCTCGGCGCTCAACCGCCGCGCGCTCGAACGGCAGCTCGAAATCCTCAAAGAAATGGGCGTCAATGCAATCAGAACGAGCCATAACCCGCCCGCGCCCGAATTATTGGAACTTGCCGACAAAATGGGTTTTGTCGTGATGGACGAAGCGTTCGACGCCTGGGCGCGCGGCAAGAAGAAAAACGATTATCATCTTGTTTTCGCCGACTGGCACGAGAAAGACTGGCGCTCGCAGATTCGTCGCGACCGCAATCACCCGTCGGTCATTTTGTGGTCGACGGGCAATGAAATTTGGGAACAGGGCACGCCCGAAGGTCATAAAATTTCGGCGGAACTAGCGACCATCGCCCACGAAGAAGACCCGACGCGCCCGGCAACCGCCGGAGCGAACGACACGCGCTCGGGTTACAACGGGTTTCAAAAAACGCTCGACGTGTTCGGCTACAATTACAAGCCGCAGGAATACCCGAAATTTCGCGCGGCGAACCCGTCGATTCCTCTTTTTGCCAGCGAAACGGCTTCGACCATCAGCTCGCGCGGCGAATATTTTTTCCCGGTCGTCGAAGATAAAAGCAAAGGTCGCGCCGAGTTTCAGATGAGTTCCTACGACCTTTACGCGCCGTCGTGGGCGACGCCGCCGGACACGGAATTCGAAGGACAGGACAGCAACCCGTTCGTCGCCGGCGAATTCGTCTGGACCGGTTTCGATTACCTGGGCGAACCGACCCCGTACGACGGCAGCACAAAAACGATGCCCGACGTCAGCGACCCGCAGCTAAAGCAAAAATTAGCGGACGAGCTGGCGCAAAAGGGCAGTATTCAGCTTTTCTCGCGCAGCTCGTATTTCGGCATCATCGACCTTTGCGGCTTCAAAAAAGACCGTTTTTACATCTATCAGGCGCGCTGGCGTCCCGAATTGCCGATGGCGCATATTTTGCCGCACTGGAATTGGGCGGAGCGCGCCGGGCAAAACGTGCCGGTTCACGTTTACACCTCGGGCGACGAAGCCGAGCTGTTTCTGAACGGAAAGTCTCTGGGACGCAAAAAACGCGGCGCGTTCCAGTATCGCCTGCGGTGGGACGATGTGGTTTACGCACCCGGAGAGTTGCGGGTCGTCGCGTACAAAAACGGCAAAGTTTGGGCGGAGGACGTGGTGAAAACGACCGGCGAAGCGGCGCAAATCGCGATGCAGGCTGACCGCACAAAAATCAGCGCCGACAGTCAGGATTTGTCCTTTATCACGGTCAAAATCACGGATAAAGACGGTTTGATGGTTCCGCGCTCGAAAAATTCGGTGCGCTTCGAGATTGCGGGCGCCGGCGAGATTGTCGCGACCGACAACGGCGACGCGACCGACCTTTCGGCGTTTCAATCAAAAACGCGCAAAGCGTTTAACGGCATGGCGCTCGTCATCGTCCGCTCGGTCAAAGGAAAGAGCGGAAAGATTACGGTCAAAGCCATTTCGGAAGGATTGAAACCGTCGGAAATTTCTATTTCCAGCAGATAGGATTCCTTTAGCGCCTTTGCGGGAGAAAAGTTTCCCGCAAAGGCGCTAGAGAAAGAAGTAATTTTTTATGAAGTTAATTGTAAGATTTCAAAATTTATTGGTGCTGATTGCGCTGTGCGGCGGATTTTTGTCGGCACAGGCGCAAACGGCGCAGAAATTCGATTTCGGCGCGGGCAAAACGGAGAAAGGTTTCGTGCAGGTCACGGAAAAGGACGTTTACACGGCGGAAAAAGGTTTCGGGTTTGAACCGAATCAAATGGTGATTTGCGCTGACAGCAGCGATAAAAACGCGCTCCGTTCGGATTTTTGCACGTCCGCGAAACCGTTTTATTTTTCCGTCAAAGCGGCGGAAGGAAATTATAAAGTAACCGTCACGTTCGGCGACAAAACGCAGGCGACCGAAACAACCGTCAAAGCCGAGCTGCGCCGTTTGATGCTTGAAAACATCAAGACCGCGAAAGGCAGATTCCGCACGGAAACTTTTATCGTCAATGTCCGCCGCCCGCAGTTTCCGGGCGGCGAAGTAAAGTTGAAAGACCGCGAAAAGACGATGGAATGGTGGGCTTGGGACGATAAACTGACGCTCGAATTTAACGGCGCGCGCCCCGTCATCGACGCCGTTGAAATCGAAAAAATCGATTCGATTCCGACCGTTTTTCTACTCGGCGATTCGACTGTCTGCGACCAGCCGCGCGAGCCTTATGCAAGCTGGGGACAGATGCTGACGGCGTTTTTCCGACCCGAAATCGCGATTGCTAATAATGCCGAATCGGGCGAATCGCTGAAAAGCTCGTTCGGCGCAAAGCGTCTCGAAAAGGTTTTGAGCCAGCTCAAAAAAGGCGATTTCGTCCTTGTTCAATTTGCGCACAACGACGAGAAGGAAAAAGGCGAAGGAGTCGGCGCGATGACGACTTTCAAAGCGAGTCTCAAACAATACGTCGCGGCGATTCGGGCGAAAGGCGCAACGCCGATTCTGCTGACGCCGATGCACCGACGGACGTTCGACGCCGACGGGAAAATCACGAATTCGCACGGCGATTACCCGGAAGCGGTGCGCCGGGCGGCGAGTGAAGAAAACGTCCCGCTGATTGATTTAACAGCGCTCAGCAAGGATTTTTACGAAGCGCTCGGCAAGGAAAAATCGGGCGCGGCTTTCAAAGAAGGCGACGGCACGCACCACAGTAATTACGGCGCGTATGAGCTGGCAAAAATGATTGCCGGCGCAATCCGCGCGCAGAAATTGCCGCCGGCGAAATATTTACTTAAAGACCTGCCGGCATTCGACCCGAAAAAACCCGACTCGTTCGAGACGTTCGCGGTTCCGGCAAGTCCTCTGGCAACGGACGTAAAACCTTTGGGAAATTGATTTTATGATATTCAAAGTTAGTCTTATATTAGTAATTCTCGGCTGTGCGCCGACGACTTTTGCCGCCGACTTTTCCGCCGGAAATGAGCGCGCGAAATATAACTTTAATTCCGACTGGAAACTTCTGGTCGGCGACGCGGCGGGCGCGGACAAAGCGGATTTTGACGATTCCGGCTGGAAACCGGTGACGACGCCGCACGCGTGGAATGAGGACGACGCTTTTCAAAAGGACATCAAAGACCTCTCGACCGGCGTGGCGTGGTATCGCAAACATTTCCGCCTTCCGACGGGCAGCGCGGACAAAAAGATTTTTCTTGAATTCGAAGGCATCCGCCAGGCAGGCGAGTTTTATCTTAACGGCAAATTTATCGGTCGCCATGAAAACGGTGTGATGGCTTTCGGCTTTGATATTTCGGATCTTGTCACGGCGGGCGAAAACGTTCTGGCAGTTCGGGTTGATAATTCGTGGGATTACAAGGAAAAAACGACCGGTTCGGCATTTCAATGGAACGACCGGAACTTTTACGCCAATTACGGCGGTATCAACAAGAACGTTTACCTGCACGTTGCGGGCAGACTTTATCAAACCCTGCCGCTTTACTCGAACCTCAACACGACGGGCGTTTATGTTTACGCGGGCGATTTCGACATTAAAAACAAAACCGCCAGAATCACGGCGGAAAGCGAAGTCAAAAACGAGACCCGCGCCGCCAAAACTTTTGAATACGAAATCGTTATCGAAGATTTGAACGGCAAAACCGTGAAAAAATTCGGCGGCGAAAAATTTACGCTCGCGCCGAACGAAACGCGCACCGTTTCGGCTTCTTCCGTTCTCAAAAATCTCGAATTTTGGAGCTGGGGATACGGCTATCTTTACAACGTTTACACGACGCTGAAGACGGACGGCAAAGCGGTCGATACGGTAAAAACGCGCACCGGATTTCGCAAAACCGAATTTGAAGACGGCAGTTTCCGGCTCAACGACCGGACTTTGCAATTGAAAGGCTACGCGCAACGAACGACGAACGAATGGGTTGCCGAGGGCAATGCCGTTCCGGCGTGGCTGTCGGATTTTTCAAATCGCATGATGGTCGAATCGAACGCGAATCTCGTGCGCTGGATGCACGTTACGCCGTGGAAACAGGACGTCGAATCGTGCGACCGGGTCGGATTAATCGAAGCGATGCCCGCCGGCGATTCGGAAAAAGACGTTGACGGTCGCCGCTGGGAGCAGCGCCTCGAAGTGATGCGCGACGCGATTGTTTACAACCGCAACAACCCGAGCGTGATTTTTTACGAATCCGGCAACAAAGGCGTTTCGGAAGAGCACATGCGGCAGATGAAAGATTTGCGCGATAAATACGACCCGCGCGGCGGGCGTGCTTCCGGCTCGCGCGAAATGCTCGATTCAAAGACGGCGGAATACGGCGGCGAGATGCTCTACATCAACAAATCGGCGCGTTTTCCGATGTGGGCGATGGAATATTCGCGCGACGAAGCGCTGCGAAAATACTGGGACGAATTTTCGCCGCCGTTTCACAAAGACGGCGACGGACCGCTGTATCAGGGACAGGACGCGAGCGTCTATAACCGCAATCAGGATTCGTTCGCCGTCGAAGACGTCGTCCGCTGGTTCGATTACTGGGAAGCGCGACCGGGAACGGGAAAACGAGTCAGCGCGGGCGGCGTGAACATCGTTTTTTCCGACTCGAACACGCATCATCGCGGCGCGGAAAATTATCGACGCTCGGGCGAAGTCGATGCCGTCCGGCTGCCGAAAGACGGATATTTTGCGCATCAGGTCATGTGGGACGGCTGGGTCGATGTGGAAAAACCACGCACGCATATCATCGGTCATTGGAATTATGCGCCCGCAACCAGGAAAAACGTTTATGTGGTGTCGAGTGCCGAAAAGGTCGAGCTTTTCCTCAACGGAAAATCGCTCGGTTTCGGCGAGCAAAGCAGCCGTTTTTTGTTCACATTCAAAAACGTCGAGTGGCGTCCGGGTGAATTAAAAGCGGTCGGCTACGATGCAAACGGCAAAAAAATCACCGAAGACACGAAAAAAACCGCCGGTCAGCCGGTGGCGGTTAAATTAACGCCGCGCACGTCGCCAAACGGTTTTCGCGCCGACGGCGCGGACATCGCGCTGGTTGATGTCGAGGTTGTCGACAGGGACGGAAATCGCTGTCCGACGGCGCTCGATTCAGTCAATTTCGAGCTTTCCGGCGAAGCGGAATGGCGCGGCGGAATCGCGCAGGGCGAGGGCAATTTTATTTTGAAAAAATCCGTGCCGGTCGAAAACGGCGTCAATCGGGTGCTGCTTCGCTCGACCGGGAAAGCGGGAAAAATCGTTTTGCGCGCGGCGGCTGAAAACTTGAAAGCGGCGGAAATCGAATTAAATTCAAAACCTTTCGATTCCCAAAACGGTTTATCAACGCAGATGCCGTTTGATAATTTGCCGGTCAACCTTTCGCGCGGCGCGACGCCGCCGGGCGAATCCTTCAAACCGTCGCGGCTGCCGCTCGAAATCGCAAACGTTTCGGCAGGCTCGAACATGGACAAGACGCGAAACAGTTTCGACGACAATGAAACGACCGATTGGACGAGCGAAGGGCGCGCGGAAACCGCCTGGATAAAATACGATTTGGCGGGCGCGGCGAACATTAATCAGGTTGTGCTCAAGCTCGTCGGCTGGCGCACGCAGAGTTATCCGGTGCAGATTTCGGTTGACGACCGCGTGGTTTTTACCGGAAATTCGCCGCGCAGTCTCGGCTACGTGACTTTTAATTTTCCGCCCGTGACAGGCAAATCAGTAAAAATCGCGCTCGTCGGAGCGGCGTCGAACCGCGATGCTTTCGGCAATATCATCGAGATTCCCGGCACGCCCGACGCGCAGTCAGCAGCCGGCAAAGGCGGCGCGAAAAACACGCTCGGCATTGTCGAGGCGGAAATTTACGCGCCCGCCGGGAAGTGATTTTTTTAGTTTCGAAACAGAAGGTAAGATTTATGAAAACGATTCGCACAAAATCAAACGGCAAGACATTTTTCCCTGCCGAAACGGTTGTTTTTCGCCTGCGCGAAATGATTCAACACGGCGAGCTTAATTCGGGCGACAAATTGCCGCCCGAACGTGATTTGGCACGGGAAATGGGCGTTTCGCGTCCCACGCTGCGCGCCGGCATTCGCTCGCTTGCCGCCTTTGGTCTGCTCGAATCGCGGCGCGGTTCGGGAACTTTCGTTGCCTCGCCGCAGGAATCGCCGAGGCTCGACGCCAATCAACTGAAAATGCTGGCAAGTTTGCACAATTTCAGCCCCGACGAAATGTTCGAAGCGCGCATCGCGCTCGAAATGTACATCGCCGGATGCGCCGCCGACCGCGCGACCGACGAGCAAATCACGCTGCTGGCGGAAGAAATCACGGGAATGTTTGCCTCGCTCGACAAGCCCGAGCAGTTTTTGAAACACGACATGAATTTTCACCAGCAGATTGCCGCCGCGTCGGGCAACCAGATTTTGACGGCGCTGATGAATATGGTCACGCAGGTTTTGTTTGAAACGCGCAGCAAAACCGTCAAGCGCGCCAAAGACTTGAAGGAAGCGGCGCAGATGCACCAGAAAATTTACCGCGCGATTCGCAGCAAGGACAGCGAAGCGGCGCGCCAGGCGATGGGCATTCATCTGCTGGCGACGCAGCGCGCGCAAAGTTTGGAAGATTAAACTTTTTTCTGCAAGTATGAAAAACTCGAAAATAACCCGCCGCACATTTATCGGCGCCGCTGCCGCAGGCGGCGCGCTTGTTAAAATCGGCTTCGCTCAAAAGACTGAAAAGGCGGCGAAAATCGACCGTTTCGCGCTCGTCGCGCGGCATAATCCGATTTTAAGAAAAATCGAACCGCTCTCGCCGCTCTCGGTCGGCAACGGCGAATTCGCTTTTACCTGCGATGTGACCGGACTTCAAACTTTTGCCGACGAATACACGGACGCGATGCCTCTGTGTACGATGTCGCAATGGGGCTGGCACACGCGCCCGATGCCCGAAAATTTACAAGGCAAAACATATCAACTGACCGAATACGACGCCTACGGTCGCAAAGTCCCTTATCAAACCGGGCGCGCCGGACAACAGGAGCTTTACGATTATCTGCGCGAAAACCCGCATCGCCTGCACCTCGGGAAAATCGGTCTGCGGCTTTTGAAAGCGGACGGCAGCGAGGCTAAACCGAGCGATATTACCGATATTGAACAAAAGCTCGATTTGTGGACGGGCATTATCGAAAGTCGTTTCAAATTTGAAGGTAAAGACGTTTTCGTCCGCGCGGCAGTTCATCCGACGCTCGATTTGCTGGCGGTTTCGATCGAATCGCCGTTAATTACGGAAGAAAAATTAGCCGTTCGGTTTGCGTTTCCTTACGGCTCGCAGACGATGCAGGCGGCGGATTGGACGCAGCCCGAAAAACACGAATCGAAAATCGTCAGCCGTTTTTCAAATCGCGCCGTAATTCATCGGATTTTAGACAACGACACGTATCTTTCGACGCTCGAATGGATTGGCGGCGCGCGGCTCGACGCTGAAAAGGAACATCATTTTTTATTAAAAACCTCCGGTGCCCGCAAACTCGAATTTGTCGCTTCATTTTCGCCGAACGCGCCGCTGGAGAATTTGCCGTCAGCCGCCGCGACATTTTCGGCAAACGAATCTTACTGGAAAAATTTCTGGACGAAAGGCGCGGCAGTCGAATTATCTGAAACCAACGACAAGCGCGCGCGGGAGTTGGAACGAAGAATAATTTTGTCGCAGTATTTAACCGCGATAAATTGCTCGGGCAGCTTGCCGCCGCAGGAAACCGGGCTGACGACCAACAGCTGGTACGGCAAATTTCATCTGGAAATGCACTGGTGGCACGCCGCGCATTTCGCGCTCTGGAATCGTCTGCCGATGTTCGAAAAAAGTCTGGATTGGTACAATACGGTTCTGCCTTCGGCGCAGGCGCGGGCGCGTCAGCAAGGCTACGCGGGCGCGCGCTGGGCGAAGATGACCGATGCGACCGGACGCGATTCGCCGTCGCCGATCGGACCGCTTTTAATCTGGCAGCAGCCGCACCCGATTTTTTACGCCGAGCTTGTTTATTTGAATAAACCGACGCGCGCGACGCTTCGCAAATTTTACAAAATCGTCGAAGAAACCGCCGAATTTATGGCTTCCTACGCGCATTTCGACGCCGCTCAGAACCGCTACGTTCTCGGTCCGCCGGTCATTCCGGCGCAGGAAAATCATCCGGCGAAAGAAACGTGGAATCCGACTTTCGAGCTTGAATACTGGCATTTCGGCTTGAAAAAAGCGAACCAGTGGCGCGAGCGTTTGGGCTTGAAACGTAATCCGAAATGGGACGACGTGGTAAAAAAATTATCGCCTTTGCCCGCCAAGGACGGCGTTTACATGGCGCACGAAAACTGCCCGCAGACCTTTACCGAGCGCAACATCGACCATCCTTCGATGCTCGGCGCGTACGGCATTTTGACGGGCGAGACGGTCGATAAGGAAACGATGCGTCGAACGCTTTCGAAAGTGATGAAAGAGTGGAAGTGGGACGACACATGGGGCTGGGATTATCCGATGACGGCGATGACCGCCGCGCGGCTCGGCGCACCGGCGACCGCCGTCGACGCGCTGCTGCTCGAAACACCGAAGAATCATTACGCGGCGAACGGGCATAATTACCAGCGCCCGAATCTGCCGCTCTATTTGCCCGGCAACGGCG
Organism: Pyrinomonadaceae bacterium; assembly: GCA_036403375.1. Lineage (GTDB taxonomy): Bacteria > Acidobacteriota > Blastocatellia > Pyrinomonadales > Pyrinomonadaceae > JAFDVJ01. The sequence continues at coordinate 4,076 of DASWRC010000182.1, read as the reverse complement.
GGCTGCTGTACGCCGTCGCGCTGATGGCGAGCGGCTGGAAAGATTCGCCGAACCAAAACGCGCCCGGTTTTCCGAAAGATTGGATTGTAAAGGCGGAAGGTTTTAATGCCCAAATATTTCAAAAAATATAACGGGCGAAACATTAGTTATGCGATATTTAATTTTGATATTTATTTTTGCCGCGCTCGTCTCCGGGCAGGTTGCCGAGCGAAATATTTTATCGAAGCGCTACGCGCCGGACGACCTAAAACGCGCGCTGGTTTCAAAAAACAATTGGAAACCGTATCCGAAAACCGCCGCCGAGTGGAAGGAAAAAGTTCCGGCGACGGTTTTAGCGGAAATCGTCCGGAGAGGCGAGGCGGCGCTTCAGAAAGAAATTCCGCCGCTTCCCGCGACGCTCATTCTCGAATACGTCCGAACCGGCAATCGCTCGAATTATGAAAAAAATTCCTTCGCGCGCCGCAATCAACTGTCGGATTTAATTTTAGCCGAATCGGTCGAAGACCGCGGGCGTTTTACGGACGCGATTGCCAATTACGTCTGGGCGATTTGCGAGGAAACTTACTGGGGCGTTCCCGCGCATTTAAGCGTTCAGAAAGCAAAGAACGGTTTGCCCGATTCGGACGACCCGACCGTCGATTTGTTCGGCGCGGAAACCGTCGCCGCGCTCGCTTTGACCGATTATTTAACCGGCGAAAAGCTCGATAAAGTTTCGCCGCTGCTGCGAAAAAGAATTTACGCGGAAGCCAATAAAAAAATCTTCGAGCCCGTCAAACAAACGGCGCGCTACAGTTGGCTCGACCCGAAAAGGGCGGTCAATAACTGGAATCCGTGGATTTTATCGAATTTGATGGAAGCCAATCTTTTGCTTGAACCGGTTGAAGCGAAACGCGCCGAAAATCTGTACGCGTACATGAAATTGCTCGATATTTATCTGAACGGACTCGGCGCGGACGGCGGCTGCGACGAAGGTCCGAGTTACTGGTTCGCGGCGGGCGGCAGCGTTTTCGACGCGCTCGAAACCATTGAAAGCGCGTCCGTCGGTCGCGTGCAGGTTTACGACGAACCGCTCATCGGCAAAATGGCTTCGTACATTTACAAAATGCACATCGCCGACAATTATTTCGTGGATTTTGCCGACGCCGACCCGCGCTTCGGCGGCGACGGCTTGCTGCTCTATCGTTTCGGAAAAACGATTAAAGACGACTCGCTCGCGCAATTCGGACTTTATCTATACGAGCGCAGCGGTCGCGCTGTCGGCGAAGGCTTTCAAAAACCGCGCCGCCTCAGAAACCTTCTCGCCGTCAAAGACTTGCCGGCATCAAAAGCGAATTATACGCCGTCCCGGGAAGCCTGGTTTTCGGATATTCAAGTGCTGACGGCGCGCGCCGGTTCGGGTTTATTCTTGGCGACTCACGCCGGAAACAATGGGGAGAGTCACAATCACAACGACGTCGGCGATTTTATCGTTTATCTGGGCAACGAACCGGTGATTATCGATGCCGGTCGCGGAAATTACACGGCGAAAACCTTTTCGTCCAAACGCTACGAGTTATGGTTTACGCAGTCGAATTACCATAATCTGCCGGTCGTCGGCGGCTTCGGGCAGACTGCCGGAAAAGAGTTTGCGGCAAACGCGGTCAAACACTCTTCGGGCGAAAACGAATCTTCCCTTTCGATGGATATTGCAAAGGCTTATCCGAAAGAAGCCGGAATCGATTTCTGGAACCGGACGGTTCGCTTAAATCGCGCCGCCCGGAGGGTTGAAATCACGGATGATTACGCGCTCAATAAAAACCCCGAATCCTTGCAGCAGATTTTTATGACCGTCTGCGATGTCGATATTTCGGAAACCGGAAAAATAAAACTGACCACGCCGGCAAAGCGGCAAATCACGCTCGAATACGGCGCGGGCTGGACGGCGACAATCGAAACGCCTTCGACCGAAGGCGCTGAATACAGCAGCTTTACTGCCAAATGGAACAATCGCCCGATTCAGCGAATCGTGTTGACCGCCGCGAGCCCGAAAACGCGCGACCGTCTTAATTATTTAATCAGCATCAGCTAATCGCCAGGTTATTAAAAGCCGAAAAGGAATTTGATTTATGATAAAAACATTTATTTTCGCCGGTCTTTTGACGCTCATTTTAACCGTCAGTTTCCCGGCTAAAAAAACGAGCCCGCGCCAAATGGAAAGGCTTTCGCGCGGCGTCGTCGCCGTGCGTTTCGAAGCAAATAAAGTTTGGGTATCGTGGCGAATGTTCGGCACCGACCGGGACGAAATCGCGTTTAATCTCTACCGCGAAACCGGCGGCAAAGCGGTCAGGTTAAACGAAAACCCGCTCGCCGATGTAACGTTCTTCGTGGACGAAAAAGCGGATTTAACGAAAGCGAACTCGTATTTCGTCCGCGCGGTTTCGGGCAAAAAAGAAACCGAAACGAGCGCGAAATTTACGCTTTCCGAAAACGCGCCCGTCAGGCAATATTTGAGCGTTCCGCTGCAAACGCCTGCCGGTTACACGCCGAACGACGCTTCGGTCGGCGATTTGGACGGCGACGGCGAGTATGAAATCGTCCTCCACCAGGCGGGGCGCGGCGCGGACAATTCGCGCCCCGGAATGACGACCGAGCCGATTTTGCAGGCTTACCGTTTGGACGGCACGCTTCTTTGGACGATAAACCTGGGCAAAAACATCCGCGAAGGCGCGCATTACACGCAGTTTATCGTTTATGACCTGGACGGCGACGGGCGCGCCGAAATCGCCTGCAAAACCGCCGACGGAACCGTCGACGGTAAAGGCAAGACAATCGGCGACGCGAAAGCCGACTGGCGTGCGCCCGAAGGCGCATTCACGGAAGTCGAAAACCCGGACGGCGGCGCGCGGAAACAAAATATCACGGGAAAAATTCTTTCCGGTCCCGAATACTTAACGGTTTTCGACGGTTTGACGGGCGCGGAAATTTCGACCGTGCCGTTTATTCCTTCGCGTCATCCGTCGAAACAAAACCCGAGCGGCAATGAATTAAACGAGATTTGGGGCGACGGTTACGGCAACCGCGCCGATAGATTTCTGGCGGCGGTCGCCTATTTGGACGGCGTTCATCCGAGCCTCATTATGTCGCGCGGTTATTACACGCGAACCGTGATTGCGGCGTGGGATTTGCGCGACAAAAAATTACAATCGCGCTGGATTTTTGACAGCGATTCGTCCGACGCGAATCGTAAATTTCGCGGGCAGGGCAACCATAATTTGAGCATCGGCGACGTTGACGGCGACGGGAAAGACGAGATTATTTTCGGCGCGATGGCGGTCGACGACGACGGGAAAGGAATGTATTCGACCGGTTTCGGACACGGCGACGCGCTGCATCTATCGGATTTAGACCCGGAGCGACCGGGCTTGGAAGTTTTCGACATTCAGGAACGCTTCGACGACGCCGGAATGAGCTTTCGCGACGCGCGAACGGGCGAGGTTTTGTGGAAAAAGGCTTCGGTCAAAGCAGGCGACGACGGCGAAGGTCCGGGACGCGGGCTGGCGCTCGACATCGACCCGCGCTACAAAGGCTTTGAATCGTGGAGTTTCGGCGCCGGAATCAATGGAATTTTTAACGCTAAAGGCGAAAAAATTTCCGATAAAATGCCGCGCTCGTGCAATTTCGGCGTGTTCTGGGACGGCGACCTTTTGAGCGAGCTGCTCGACCGCAACACGATTTCAAAATGGAACTGGGAAAAAGAAACGACCGACGTGATTTTCACGGCGGAAGGCGCGCTCTCGAATAACGGCACAAAAGCGACGCCGGCATTGAGCGCCGACATTTTCGGCGACTGGCGCGAGGAAGTCATCCTGCGTTCGGCGGACAACAAGGAACTCAGAATTTACACCACCGTGATTCCGACGAAATACCGCTTTTATACATTTATGCACGACCCCGAATATCGCCTTTCAATCGCGTGGCAAAACGTCGCTTATAACCAGCCGCCGCATACTTCGTTTTTTATCGGCGAAGGCATGAAACAGCCGCCGAAGCCTTTGATTTCAACGAAAGCAGCGCGAAGATAAGCGGTCGGCGGGCAG
>DASWRC010000181.1:0-13570 GCA_036403375.1 Pyrinomonadaceae bacterium | reverse complement strand
TTCCGGGACGCGTTCGATTGCCTCCGCAACGGTTTTGACATCGCCGCTGCCGTCAGCCGCAACTGTTAAATCGGCTTTGGCGGAAGAAAAAAATTGTGTTTCGGCGTGAGTGAGCGCCACGCCGAAACACAAAACGAGATTTATGAGCAGAAAAATTTTCATTCCTTTTTTCGAGAAATCGCGCCGCATAAATCACTGAATAATTAGTTTTTTATGCGGCGCGATTTCTGCATCAATCAATTCGTAAAAATTGAATGACTAGAACGTGAATCGCGCCCCGAGCTGAATGTCGCGCGGCAGATTGCGCTGGGCGTTGACGGTTCCGAAGGCGGCGTTCGTCACGCCGAGCTGAAGTCCGTTGCCGAGATACACCCAGTTGAGAGCGTTGATGGCTTCGACACGAACCTGCAATTTCATTTTCTCGGTGAAATTGAAATTCTTGGTTAAACCGACGTCGAACTTCTGGAACGGCTGATTGCGGAAATTATCGAGCGTGTAGGGAAGAACGCGCAATGAATTCTGGCTGCTCACCGTATAGTTGTTGCCGAGGCTGATAAAGCCGCTCGTGTTGAAAGCCGGAAGATTGACGAGCACGCCGTTGCTGTTTACAACTTCGCTGGTCAAACCGTAGCGTCTGCCCTGTTCGTCTCTTTCGCCGAGCAGGTTTTCGAGCTGCGTGATGTCGCCCGTGTAAACCGCATTCTGCAAAACGAGCGGTTCGCCCGACTGCCATTCGTAAACGGCATTGAACTGCCAGCCGCCGAGAATGGTATCGACTGCCCGGTTCAGATTGCTGAAATACTGTCTGCCGCGACCGAACGGGATTTCAAAAACGCCCGAAAAAGTGAAGCGATGCGGGCGGTCGAAAACCGACAGCGATTCGTTCAGCTCTTCGTCCTGCGGGTTGAGGCGGCGGGTTTTCTCCATATCGCGCGAGTATGTGTAAGACGCGTTAAATGAAAATCCGTGGCTCAAACGCTTGTTTGCCTGCAATTGCAGCGCGTTGTAAGTGCTGCTGCCGTTATATTCGGTGACGATTAAGTCCTGAAATTGCGGGTACTGCGTCAGCAAAAAGCGGCGTTGAATCGTCGGTCCGTTGAGCGCCGAGTTCTGCGGAACCAGACCGCGGAACGGATTGGGAACCGTTTGATTCAAAAACGTCGTCGTCGCCGCGACCGCCGGGTTGATAATTGTCGGATCGGTCACGCCCGTAAAGTCGTTCAGATACTGGCGCGGAATATAATTCAGCTGGCGAAGAACCGGCAAATCCGAACCGTTCGAATGAACGTAAGTCGCTTCGACCGCGATGTCAAACGGCAGCTCGCGCTGAATTCCGGCGATGAACCGCGAGTAATTGGCGTTTTTGCGGTCAAAGGTGTAAAGCACCGAATCGGTCGGACCGGTCGCATTCAAAGTGCCGAGCGTCGTGCCGAGCGAGGTATTAAGCCCGAGTCCCGAACCGACCGCCGCATTTAACCCGCCGGGAAACGGATTGTTGATGTTGGCGAGGAACGTCAGCCCGTTGTTCGACGTCGGATTAAAGCCCGTCGTTGCCGTAAAGCCGGCTTGATTAATCGGCTGAATCTGGAACGACGAAGTAAAAATTCCGAATCCGGCGCGAAGAATGGTCTTGTCGTTGAGCGCGTAGGAAACGCCGATGCGCGGCTGGAAATTGTTTTTGTCGGTCGCCTGGTTGACGTCACTCGGACTGGTCGCGAATCGCATACCGCCCGAAAGATTTTGAAACGTCGAAATCGGCACGCTCGCCGGAACGTTGGCGTTGTAGTTGGCGAGCACCTGCGCCTGCAGCGGACTTGCCGCCGCCTGGTCGAAGCCGGTCACGAAATGTCCTTCGGATTCCTTCAGACCGGTTTCCAAATCGTAGCGCAAGCCGAGATTTAAGGTCAGCTTTTGCGTAATTCGCCAGTCATCCTGCACGAAAAATCCGTGATAGTTCGAGCTGACGTCGTAGGATGCCGCCTGTTCGATGAAATTGCTCGCCGCCGCGGCGGACGGAATGCCCAAAAGGAACGACGCTAAATCGCGTCCGACGGCGTTGATGGTCGCCGTGTTCGAGTTCGATGCGGGTGCCGTGTAAGCGCCGGTAAATAAAAATCGTCCGGCGTTGTAGCCGTTCGTCGTGCGGCTTTCAATTATCCGGCGAAAATCGTAACCGTATTTAAGCGTGTGGTCGCCGAAAATCTGCGTCAAGGTCGGCTGCACTGAAAACAGCCGGAAGTCGCGCGTCAAGCCTTCGTTAAAGTCAGCGCGTTCGGCTCCGAGCGTGTCGTAGTTCGTGAAATCGAAGCGCGGGAAGATGGTTGAGCTTGAAAGCGCGGCGATGCCTCCAAATCCGAGGTCGGCAGCCGAGCGCGGATTTGCCGGCATACGTTCCTGCACGAAGTCGTTCAAACTCGAACGCACGTCGAGCACGAGACTCGAAGAAAGCGTCGCCGTGTAATCGATGTTGCCGCCTTTGTTCGTTCGTACCTCGAAGCCCTGCGTAATCGCATCCGGCTCGCCGATAAAATTGAACCGGTCTTCATTGCTCTTGCTGTAGTAGAATTTGCCGAAGACGCGATGGTTAGCGTTGAAATTATGGTCGATTCGAGCGAGATACGAATCATACGGTCTTTCGAGAACCTGGTTGGAGAAATAGTTATCGACAAAACCGGGCAGGTTCGACGCCGGATAAAGATTCAGGAAAGCAACGGCTGCCGGATTAAGCCGCGCCGTCGGGATAATATTTCCCGCAAAAGCCGTGCGTGTGACGTTCGTTCCCGAAGGACACGCGTTGTTGACGGGCGGTACCGTCGCGCCGCTGCTGTTGACGCAGCGCGCCGTCGCCGGGTCGTAAATTAAAATCGGCGCTAAGTTGCCGTTAGCGTCTCTGTTGGTAAGCAGCTCGGAAAAATTTCCCGAGCGCATGAGCGCCGTCGGAACCGTCAAATTCTCCGGTTCGGCGCGTTTATCAAGCTGTTTTTCATAAGAAAACATGAAAAACGTCTTGTCGCGCCCGTTATAAAGATAAGGAATGTAAACCGGTCCGTTGACCTGTCCGCCCGCGCGGTAATAGCTGCGCGGCGCGCGCTCGACGCTGGCGCGATTGCTGAAATAGTTGTTCGCCGTCAGTTTGCCCGGACGATTAAAGTAATAGACCGAGCCGTGCAGGTCATTGGTTCCGCTTTTGACCGCCACGTTGACGGTCGAACCAGCCGTGTAGCCGTTCTGCGCGTCGAATGCGTTGGTCTGAATTTTGAACTGCGAAAGCGCGTCCGCCGGCGGCGTGTAGGCGACTCCGCCGTCGAACGTGAGATTCGGCGAGCCGTCGAGCGTAATCTGGTTGCCGACCGCGCCGTTCGTCCGAAACGCCGAAAGATTGCCGTTTGCGGTGGGACCGGTGAAATTCGGGTTTCCGGTATAAGAAACGCCCGGTGCCTGCGTCGCCAGATTATACGCCGCGCCTTCCGACAACGGCAGCTCGGTAATTTGACGCTCGGTAATCACCGTTCCGGTCGTGACGGTTCCGCGTTCGATAATTTCGGTGTCCGCGACGACGTTCACTTCCGCCTGCGTACCGATTTCCAAAGCAAAGTCAATCGTCAGACGGTCGTCAACTCTTACTTCGACTTTGTCGCGGATTGAGGTCTTAAAGCCTTCGCCGGTTGCCGACACGGAATACATGCCGGGCAAAAGCAGCGGTACGGTATAACTTCCGTCGTCGTTGGTCTTGACGGTCGTTACTATGTTGGTTTCGATATTTTTTACATTGACGGTCGCGCCGGGAATCGCCGCGCCGTTCGGGTCGTTAATGTTTCCCGTAATCGTGCCGCGAAACTCCTGCCCGAAGACATTGCTAAAAGCCGATAAAAATACGACAAAAACTGCACAAAGTATGCCGTATCGGATTTGACTTCCCTTCATCTGTTAACTCCTCTCGTAAATTCTGTTTTTAATATTTGTTTGAATTCAGATAACTTTTGAATTCAGATATAAAGTAATAAATATAGTAATTGGTCAAACCAATTATTGCAACCGGGCTTGCAAGATTTTCAGGACTTTTTCAAAAAACATTATAGATTTCTTTGAAAAACCTTAAATAATTTAAAAACCCTGCGCTTTCTGATTGTGGTTTTACCGGTAAAAGACCATTTACCAATTTGAAGACTTATGAGGAGAGGGTATTACCAATTATAAATAAAATTGGAAGAAAACCGGGCGCGCAAAGCACCAAAAGGAAAGGTCACACAAAGGTTTAATATTTATTTCCGACCGCCCGCGTTTGACCAAACGGCTTCTTTCGGCTAAAACAGTTCGTGATAGAATAAGTATTGCTGAAATTTGCGAAACGTTTTAATTCATACATAATAACCGGTAATAAAATCAAAATTTATGAAATTCTGTCCGACCTGTGAGACCCGATACGATGAAGAAATCCTTCGCTTTTGCACCAAAGACGGCACGCCGCTGGTAGACGAAAACCAGCCGAATTTCATTGAAATGCCGTCAGAGAGTCTCGACGCGGCAGAAGAAGATTCAGGCGAAGAAACCATCGTCAGCTACAAACCGCCGAAGAACATTCTGCCCGAACCCGAACCGCAGCCCGACATCGACAGGAGCGAAGCGCCGCGCATCGTCATCTCGACCTCGGAGCAGCAAAAACAGCAGAACGTCCGCGCCCGTACGATTCCGCCGTATCAAGCGCCGCCCGCGAAACCCAACACCGGAAGGGTCGTAATGCTGACGGTCCTCGGCACGCTCGCCGTCCTCGCGATGGCGCTCGGTTTATTCGTTTTCCTGCGCGAAGACGACCGACCGGCAAATCTCAACCTGAACGTCAACACCAATCCGCCGGACATGAATCTGAACAACAACCTGAACCTCGGCGGCTTGAATTATAATCTTCCGACCACGACGAATATTAACTCGAACGCGAATTTTAACGTCAATTTCAACACCAACGTCAACGCGAATCTGAAAACGCCGACCCCGACGCCGAAACCGAGTCCGAGCCCGACGCCGAGCGCGGAAGCGAACACCAATCTCGGCAACCTTAACAATATGTCGACGCCGACGCCGCGACCGTCCGCGAGCGCGTCGCCCGTGCGCCCCGTCACACCGACGCCGGGCACAGTGCCGCCGACGACACCGACCACGCCGCCGTCAGGTCGTCCGCCGACGAATTCGGACGAATCTCATTAATATTATTTTTTGAAAAGCACCAAAATAGTTTGAGCTTTATGAAAATTCATTCATAAAGCTCATTTTCTTTTACTCGTAAACAATATTACCGCCGTCAGTAAACTCGGCTCCGCCAGACGCCGGCTTACGGCAGCCGCGAGTGTTTTTGCGGCTGCCGTTATTCGGAAAATTCGAGCGCTTTTTCGACGGCGCGGCGCGGGTCGATGACGCCCCAGCCTTGCCGGTCAACTTCGTAATGCGGCAGGCGTTCGGCGGTCGAAATGAGGATTCTTTTGATTTGCTGCGGCGTCAGTTTCGGGTTCGCTTCGAGCATCTGCGCAACCACCGAAGACACAATCGGCGCGGCAAACGAAGTTCCGTCAACGTATTTGTAGTTTTTGGTAATCACGTTTTCGCGGCGGATTTTCAGCGTAATAATCTGCCGGATAGAATGCACGGGTCGGTCGAGCGCGGCGTCGAGCTCGCCGTCGACGCCCGGATTTTGCCGGATTATCTCGTGCAGCTCGGCGTCTTCCGCCTTTTCTAATTTATCGAGCAGCGCCGCCTGAATGGCGGTCGGCGTATTCGGCAAAATCGGCGCGGGAACCCAGATTGACGGCGCGATAAGCTCGGGTTTCTGAAGCCCGTCGAGCGTCGGACCGTACGAGCTTCGATACATTCCGCGTTTCGCACGGTTGATTGAATTGTTATCGTCAAGCCCGCCGACGGCGATGCACGACGGCGCGCTCGCGGGCGGAAAAACCGGATGATTCGGCAGGTGCCCGGCATTGCCGACCGCGCAGACAATCGTTAAACCCAGACGGGCGCATTCCTCGACCGTCTGCGAAAGCGAGTCGTGCAGGTAGCTCTGCTCGAAATCGCCGCCTGCCGAAATGTTGACGATTTTAATGTTGTAGCGGTCGGCGTTCGACAAAATCCATTCCAAGCCGTCTTCGATATTCTGCTCGGTGATTCTGCCCGTTCTGGCTAACTTGACCAGAACGACATCGGCGGCGGGCGCGATTCCGCGATAAAAACCGTTCGACAAACTTCCGTTTCCGGCAGCGACGACCGAAGTCATCATGCCGTGCCAGCTCGCGACATCCGATTCAAACAGCGTCGTCAAATCGCCGTCTTCCGCCGTCATATTGCGATACGCGACGATGCGATTGTCGGGCGTCGTCAAATCGACGTGCGGGTAGAAACCGGAATCCAGAAAGGCAATCGTGACGCCTTTGCCCGAAAAACGCTCGTCGGCATCGAGTCGAAGCGGCGTCGAAAGCACGCGCGAGCCGTCTTTTTGCAGCGCGGCGTCCGTCAGAATCTGGTCTTTCGCGCGTTCAAAGAGCCGCACGCAGCGTGCGCAGACGGCTTCGAAAGTTTCGGTCGCCGGCGCGTTGGCGCGCATCAGCTTTTGCACGTCTTCCGGCAAAACCATCAGCGGCACGAACTCCTCGCGCGGCTCGCGCGCGCAAACCGGACACGAATGTCCGCCCGCCGCAATGTCGGCAGAGGTCGTCGGTCGCTCAAATTGCATCGATTCATGCAGAGTCATTTTTCGCGTTTAAGTTTTCCATAAAGAACAGCTAAAATCAATTTGTCTTTGAAGCGCGAAAAATTTTTATGATGAGAAAAAAAGTAGGTTTGGCACTTTCGGGCGGCGCGGCGCGCGGGTTTGCTCACTTGGGCGTCGTTAAAATTCTGGCGGAAAATCAGATTCCGATAGATTTTATCGCCGGCACATCCGCCGGTTCGATTGTCGGCGCGGCGGTCGCGTGCGCTCTCAACGTCGAGGAAATAATCGAAATCGGCAAAAAAATGAGCTGGTTTAAGGTTTCCGGTTTTCCGTATTCGGCAAAAGGCTTGCTTTCAAACGCGCCGATGGGTGAGCTTTTAAGAAAAAATCTGCCTTACGAAAAAATCGAAGATTTGCCGATTCCGTACGCGGCGGTTGCCTGCGCGCTCGAAACGGGCGAGGAAGTCGTCTTTAAGGACACGGGCGATTTGCCGACCGCGATTCGCGCAAGCTGTGCGATTCCGGGCGTTTTCGTGCCGGTCGAGCATGGCGGCAGACACTTGATTGACGGCGGCGTAACTTCGCTCGTACCGGCGCAGGCGGTCAAGGAAATGGGCGCGGATATCGTCATCGCGGTTGACGTAAATGCCGCCGGCATGGATTATTCGAGCGTGCCTTCGACATTCCTCGGCGTTTTGTTCCAGTCGGCAATGCTGATGATTCGCAGCGCCGGAAAAAGCCAGCACTACCGCGCCGATGTCGTAATAATTCCGCAAATCGCGCATCTCAGACCGGACGAAATCGGTAAAATGGAAGAATTCATCAAGCTCGGCGAAGAAGCCGCGCGCGAGAAAATCGACGAGATAAAACGGCTGGTCTTTGATTCGGAATCAGAAGCGACGGACGCCGTCGAAGGTTTAAGCTAACGGTAAACTTTCATCCGCGGCTAATAAATCTTTATGACAAAATGGCTGAAATAGGAATCATCGGATTCGGGCAATTCGGGCAATTTATGGCGCAGCATCTCGCGCCGTTTTTCGATGTCGTGGCGGTTTGCGACACCGCCGACCGCGCGCGCGAGGCGGAAAAAATCGGCGTCGCGTGGAGGGATTTTGAAACGGCTGCCGGTAAAGAAATCGTAATTTTCGCTGTTCCGCTGAAAAGTTTTGAAACGGTTCTCAATCGCGCCGTGCCGTTCTTAAAAGAAAACGCGCTCTGCCTGGATGTTTGCTCGGTGAAAATAAAACCGCTCGAATTAATGCGCGAGATTTTGCCCGCGACGGTTGAAATCATCGGCACGCACCCGCTTTTCGGACCGCAGAGCGGGCGCGAGCGAATCGAGGGCTTGCGCATTGCGCTGTGCCCGCTTCGGACAACAAATGCCGGACGCGTCAAATCATTTCTCGGCGACGAATTAAAGCTCAAAGTCCTCGAAAAATCGCCCGAAGAACACGACCGCGAAATGGCGCACGTCCAAGCCTTAACGCATTTCGTCGCGCGCGCGCTCGACGAGCTGCACGTCATAGATTCCGACCTCGCGACCGTTTCCTACGAAGAACTGATGCGCGCCGCGCGCCTCGTCAGCGAAGATTCGTGGGAACTGTTTCAAACCATCCAGCAGGGCAACCCGTTTGCCGATACGAAACGCAAGGCGTTTATCGAAAAGCTCATCGAGCTCGAACGCCGCGTCAGCGAAAAATAGGTCATCGGCAAGATAATAGTTTACCGGCAAGAAATTGTTTTCCTGTCACCCATTACCAATTACTCATCGCAAACCCGAAGTCTATTCTTCTTCGCCGAGCATCGCGAGCGGATTGAAGGCGGGCGTGTTTATCGCGTGACCGTCAACGCCGTAGCGCGAGCCGTGGCACGGGCAGTCCCAGGTTTTTTCGAGACGATTGAACTGCACTATGCAGCCGAGGTGAACGCAAACCGCCGAGCGCTTGTAAAGCTTTCCGTCTTCGTCGCGATACGCGGCGATTTTCGTCGTGCCGCGGCTGATGATAGCGCCCATCCCCGGTTTTATTTCATCGACCGAAGAAACGTCGCCGCCTTTCAGCCAATCGACGTACGGCACGGTCGAACTGATTATTTCGGGCACCGCTTCAGTTATCGACTGCGTGAAGATGCGCGAAGGCTCGTAAACATCAGCCCATGCGTTTTCGCGCTCCATAATCAAATCCGAAACGAGCATTCCGCCGATTGTGCCGTGCGTCATGCCCATCCCCGAATCGCCGGTTATCATGTAAACGTTCGGTTCCGAAGTCGAATATTTGCCGATGAACGCCAGCCCGTCATGCGTTTCGAAAACCTGTCCCGACCATTGATATAAGACTTCTTCAGCCGCCGGAAAATGTTCCTGTGTCCATTGCCGGAGCCGCTCGAAACGCTCGTCGCCGTCGTTTTCCTGTCCGGTGCGGTGATCTTCGCCGCCGACAATCAAAACGTCGCAGTCGTCCGCGGGCTGCGTGCGAACGTAATGATACGGGTCGGCGGTGTCCCAGAAAAGGCACTTTTCGATTGAATCTTTCGGAATGCGCGCACCGATGACGTACGTTCGATACGCGGGCAGTTTGGCGAACATCTTGCTCATCATCGCGTAATTCGTCGCGAGCACGATCGATTTTGCGCGAATCATCTGACCGCCCGCGGTTTTCACCGAGGGCGAGCCGCCGCCCGTCCAATCGACGGCGCGCGTATTTGAGAACAGCTCGCCGCCGTTTTCTTCGACGGCGCGGGCTAAACCCCGGAGATATTTAAGGACGTGAAACTGACCCTGACGCGGAAACAGAAGCGCCGCGCCTCCTGCGCTGAAGCCCTTTGCCGAAACGCTTTCGAGACGCTCGACTGAAAGCAGACCGGCGCGGTGCGCGGCTTCGAGTTCTTTATCCAAATCGTCTTCGCCATCTTCGGCGTCGAATAAAAAGCCATCGACGCGCAAAAAATCGCAGTCTATTTTTTCCTCGCGGACGATTCTTTCAATCTCGTCGATCGCCGCGCCGTGGCTTTCGACGGCGAGCCGCGCCTTTTCTTCGCCGTGCCATTCGGCGACGCGGTAGATGCGGTCGTCGAGCGCGTTCGAAAGATGTGCCGTCGTTCGCGACGTTTCGCCGCCGCCGATGACGCCGTCATCGATAACCACTACTCGTTTGCCTGCTTTCGCCAGCAGATACGCGGTCGTCAGTCCCGAAATTCCACCGCCGATTATGCACACGTCCGTCTGCAGCGATTCATTTAAAGAATTGTTTTGCAAACCGTTTTCGCTGTCTTCCCAATACGAGACGGTTTCGCCTTCGTCGCCTTTCCACATAAAACACCTTCCCCTCGTTCGAATTAATACAATTATGACTTTAATTATAAAATCCCGGAGTCACGATTCGCAAACTTTTTTCTTTTTAAGTGCGTTAAATCGTTAGATTTCAAAAATTATTTGTGTTTTAGATTATCTTTTTGAATGCACTCGAATAATCTCCCCAAATATTGAAGGACACAAGCAGCGCTTCGCTTTATTAACAGCGACCGGCGGAAACGAAAGCGGCGCGGAAAAAGTTTTTCGCTAAATAATCACAAAGATTTTTATCGCCCGAAAACAAGATAAGCAGATTTTTCGTTAGCTTCCCTTGTTTTTTTTATTCTATCCGCAGACGATATTTGTTAGTTATGAGCAAAACTTACGATGTCGCCGTCATCGGCGGCGGGCATAACGGGTTGACGTGCGCCTGTTATCTCGCGAAAGCGGGATTAAAAGTTATCGTGCTGGAGCGTCGCCATATTGTCGGCGGCGCGGTCTGTACCGAGGACGATTTGATTGAAGGCTACAAGATCGATGTCGGCTCGTCGGCGCACATTATGATTCATCTGACGCCGGTCGTGAAAGATTTGGAATTAGAGAAATTCGGGCTCGAATATATCGACTGCGACCCGTTTGCGTTTGCGCCGCTTGCCGACGGTTCGGGCGCGATTTATTTCTGGAAAGATGTCGATAAAACCTGCGAATCGATTGCGCGCATCTCGCCGGAAGACGCCGAACGTTATAAAAAATTTGTGACGGAATGGGAGCGGCTCAACGAAGGCGTCTTTCAAGCGTTTCTGAAACCGCCGACCATGTTTAATCTCGGGCGGCATATGATTTTCGGGACAAAATCGAAAAATCCGGCGGACATGGTGCGCAAACTTATGACCAGTTACGGCGCGCTCGTGAAAGAAACTTTCCGGCACGAAGGCTTGCGCGCGGCGATGGCGTGGCTCGCGGCGCAAAGCGGACCGCCGCCGAACGCCGCCGCGACCGGCGATTTTCTCGGCTGGCATTCGATGATTCACCGCAGCGGCGTCAAACGTCCGCGCGGCGGTTCGGGCGCGTTGACGCAGGCGATGGCGCGCTGTCTCGCGCATCACGGCGGCGAGCTTTTATTAAACGCGGAAGTCAAAAAAATCGAGGTCGAAAACAACCGGACGGGCGGAATAATTTTAGCCGGCGGCGAACGCATCGAAGCCGTCCGCATTGTTTCAAACGCGCACGTTCACACGCTTTTTCTAAAACTTATCGGCGCGGAAAATCTGCCTGCCGGATTAGCGGAAAGAATCGAAAACATTCGCATCGGCAACGGATTCGGAATGATTGTCCGTTGCGCCGTTTCGGAATTGCCGGACTACACGGCGTCGCCGTCAGGCGGAAAAGCGGCGGATTGTCATCACGGTTTGCAGCTTCTTTGCCCGTCGCTCGAATACTTAGACCACGCCTATGCCGATTACCTGAACGGCATCCCGTCGAAAAATCCCGGCGCGCTGGCAATGACTTTTTCGTCCGTTGACCCGACACTCGCGCCCGCGGGGAAACACACGCTTTTTATATGGGGACAATATTACCCGTATGAGCTTGCAGGGAGCGAAAACTGGAAGGATATCGAAAACCGCGAAGCCGATAAACTGATTGACGTCGTTAACCGTTACGCGCCGAACGTGAAAGATTCAATCATCGACCGCTTCGTCCAATCGCCGCTCGACTTGGAACAGAGAATCGGGCTGCTGCGCGGCAACGTGATGCACGTCGAGATGGATTTCGACCAGATGTTTCTGTTCCGCCCTTTGCCGGAAATGAGCGCTTACCGAACGCCGATAAAAAACCTTTACCTGACGGGCGCGTCGACGCATCCCGGCGGCGGAGTTTTCGCCGCATCGGGACACAACACGGCGCAGGTCGTCTTAAAAGACATTAAAGGCGGCTGGTTTTGATCGAGCTTTTCAAGAATAAACTTTAAATAAAATTATCATATTATTCAGCCTATATTTGTATTATTATAAATTTCATACTGAGGATTAAGTTTATGAATAATAAGAATAACACTTCTGGTGATTCAATTTTTGGTAATCGGATTAAAGACTTTCGAGATAGGAAAGGATGGAAACAAGATAAATTGGCAAGCAAAGCGAATTTAAGTCAGTCAGAGATTTCTAAAATTGAGAATGGAACAATTAGAGTTTGTGAAGAAACTATTCATTTTTTGGCAGATGCTTTTGAAGTTCCCTTTGCAACTTTAACCAGAAATACGAGTTATGCTTCTGGATTAGGTATTCATCCATTAGCAACTAATGGAACAGCTAATCAATCTGAACCAATGATTGCATATTTTGCAAGTGCTTTGACTGGCTTAGATGCCGAACAGATAAAAGAAGTTACTGAATTAGATGAGAAAGTACATGAAATATGTACAAAATACTTTAATTACTCGGTTGCACTTTATAGACCACGATTAACAACGTCGCCTACTGACAATCCTGATGTATCTCCTCGTGATGTTTATGATATAGACCAAGAGCGAGTTGCTTCCGCTGATTTAGTTTTTTTTGCAACTATTTTTCCGAGTCTTGGTGCAGGTATGGAGTTGCAAATAGCTTTGCAATCCTGCACATCAATAATTTTGATTAAGAAAAAAAATCAACCTCTTTCAAGAATGGTAACAGGCTGTCCGGCAATAATAGAAATTATTGAGTATGAAGATTTAGCAGAATTAGATAAAAAGTTATCCGATGCAATGGACAAACTATTACCAGCCGCTTCAGAGGTAAGATTAACGCACAGACAACAAGAAAATAATTTTGAATTAGGCAAGCGAATTGAACAGCTACGTATTCAAAGAAATTATTCAGAAGAGCGATTGGCTAAACGAGTTGGAGTTGATGAAGACTTCATAAAATCTTTGGAAACTAAATCTGAACATATTATTAATCCGTCGCTCGAAATAATTCGCCGTATTGCAAGAGTTCTGTCAACCTCGGCGGCTTATTTACTTTCGGGACAGCACGTAGATTCGACATTCGTCGAACACTCAGATGCACTAAGAAATTATGCGGAGAAAACTAATATGTCTGTTCGTGAATTGAATGAACTTTGGCTCAATCACACAGAAACTTATAAAAATGATCTTTCGATGGTTGGGGTAAAAAATAGAGCAGAAGTAGGAACAGAAAAATATTGGAAAGAACAATTTGAACAACTCAAGGAGCAAAAAGAAAAGGGTGGAAGATTATTCTAATCAAAAAAAGAAGAAATCTGAGTTTTCAAGTTCAATAGCTCTAGAATTGTTGAAATCAACTCCGTTTGCGAAAACTCCGATTGAGGCAGTTATATTTCATGCAGAAATGTTGCTTATGGAGTCTGGAATGACTGAGCCGCCTTTCTCGCCAATGATTTATGCTCCACTTAGAAGTGTGAAAGAAGTTTTTTATAAAGAGTTAAAAATAGACGGGCGACTGATACCTTACGAAGATGGTTTTATCATCGAATTGCGGAAAGATCGTCCAAAAGAGCGTATAAATTTCACCTTTGCTCACGAAATTGCACACACCTTTTTTTATGAAGCTGCGCCATCGATT
>DASWRC010000180.1:0-7463 GCA_036403375.1 Pyrinomonadaceae bacterium | reverse complement strand
ACTGACGACTGACCACCGACCACTGACCACTTTATTATGAATGTTGCAATTATCGTCGCTGCCGGAAGCGGAACCAGATTCGGCGGCGCGCGTCCGAAACAATTTCTCGAAATCGCCGGCAAACCTCTTTTAATCCACACGCTCGAAAAATTTGAAAACTGCGCCGCGATTGACGAAATCGTGCTTGTTCTGTCGGCGAGCGAAATCGAAAATTTTCCGGCACTTGCCCGTAAATTTAATCTCGGAAAACTAAAAAAACAGGTCGCGGGCGGCACGACGCGCGCCGAATCGGTTTTTAAAGGCTTGCAGGCAATTAATAAATCTTCTGAAATTGTCGCCGTTCACGACGGGGCGCGTCCGTTCGTCTCCTGCGAGGAAATCACGAAAACCGTCGAAAAGGCGAGGGAAACCGGCGCGGCGTGTCTGGTCGCGCCGGTAACGGATACGATAAAGGAAGTCGCGGACGGTAAAATCGTCCGCACGATTGAACGCACCAAATTGAGACGCGCTTTGACGCCGCAGGCATTTCGCTATGAAATTCTGCAAAAAGCTTTTGAAAACGCAGATTTATCGGCATCGACAACCGACGAGTGCTTTCTCGCCGAACGGCTCGGGCGGCAAATTGCAGTTGTTGAAGGCAACGCGAAAAATATTAAAATCACGACGCGCGAAGACTGGGAACTGGCAAAGATTTTTTTGAAATCAGCGGATAATTAAACTATGTTTCGCATTGGTTACGGCAGCGACATTCACCGGCTCGAAGCGAGCAAGCCTTTGATTTTGGGCGGCGTTTCGATTGAATCCGAAAGGGGCGCGGTCGGGCATTCCGACGCCGACGCCCTGACGCACGCCGTCACGGACGCAATCCTCGGCGCGCTCGCGCTCGGCGACATCGGGCTTCACTTTTCAGATAAGGACGAACGCTGGCGCGGCGCGGAGAGCTTTGTTTTTCTGCGCTATACGGTCGGTTTGATGAAGGAAAAAGGTTTCACCCTCGCGAACGTCGATTCGACCGTCAGCCTCGAAACGCCGCGCCTGCGTCCCTTTATCGACGCGATGCGCGAAAATCTGGCGAACGCGCTCGAAGTCGAGACGCATCGGGTTTCGGTCAAAGCCAAGACGGGCGAAAAGGTCGATGCGGTCGGGAAATCGGAGGCGATAAAAGCGGAAGCGATAGTTTTGCTCGAAAAAATGTAAAGGGCGCGCACGATAGTAAGGGCGGATTTGATACTGCACGATTTTCCGTCCTTACTATCGTGCGCGCCTTCTGCAAAGAATTTAAAAAAAGCCCGGTGCGCGCACCGGGCTTTTTTACTGATTAAACCGAAAATTTAGTTGACATACGCGCCGTAGGTTCTGCCCGTTGATTTGACTTCTTCCCACGTCCGGTTGATTTCGCCGACCAGCCGGCTTCCTTCACGGCAGCTGCTGCGTGACGAAGATTTCGTTTCGGCGAGATACTCGGCATAATTGTGCCATGCCTGCATATGCGAGTTCCATTTATTTTGAAAATCCTGCGGGAAACGGCTCGCGTCCATGCTCGACGAAGCCTGCCAGTAATCCATCACGGCTTCCGAATAATCGCCGTTGTCTTTGTAATCCATCCGCGCTTCGCCGTTGCTAATGTCGCGCAGGAGGAATTGTTCGATTTCGTTCGAGCTGCGTTGGATGACCCGCGGGCGGTCAACATAAACGTAATTGACGACCGGCGCGGGGAAGATGATGCGGACTAAACCGGCTGAGAAAATAAAAGCGACCGTGAAAGCGACGATTGAAATGATGACTCTTGAATTTTTCATTACTACCTAAAACCTCTTAATAAACTCTTTTCTATTATGTCTTAAAATTTTCAAAAAGGAAACTTTTTTTTGACGAATTTTGACGCGAACTTTGCTAAAGTTATGTAGATGAACCCGCAAGACTTAATCCGCAAGAAACGCGACGGCGAAAGATTTTCCGCGCCGGAAATCGATGCTTTTATCGCCGGCGTGAGCGACGGCAGCTGGGCAGATTACCAGATTACGGCGCTGGTCATGGCGATGTTTATTCACGGGCTTAATCAGGCGGAACAGAACGCGCTCGTCAAAGCAATGCTCGAATCGGGCGAGCGGCTGGATTTCTCCGACATCGATGCGCCGAAAGCCGATAAGCATTCGACCGGCGGCGTCGGCGATAAATGCTCGCTGATTATCGCGCCCTTGGCGGCAGCCTGCGGCGTCGCCGTGCCCATGATTTCCGGTCGCGGACTCGGTCACACCGGCGGCACGCTCGACAAGCTCGAATCGATCGAAGGCTATTCGGTCAGGCTTTCCGCCGCGCAAATCAAGCAGGCAGTCAAAAAATGCGGCTTTGCGATGGCGGGACAGACGCAAAAACTCGTGCCGGCTGATAGAAAACTTTACGCGCTGCGCGACGCGGCTTCGATGGTCGAATCCGTGCCGCTGATAGTCGCTTCGATTATGTCGAAAAAGTTGGCGGAAGGCTTGGACGCGCTCGTTTTGGACGTCAAAACCGGGACGGGAGCGTTTATGGAAAATCTCTGGGACGCGCAGGAATTGGCGCGCAGCCTGGTCGATACGGGCAATGATTTTAACGTCCGGACGCAGGCGCTGATTACGGATATGAGCCAGCCGCTCGGGAAATATGTCGGCAACGCGCTCGAAGTTTACGAATGCCTCAAAATTCTGCGCGGTGAAACGGATGAAGAAGTGCAGCCGACGCTTGATTTATCAATCGAGCTGACGGCGCGAATGCTGGTCTTGACCGGAATTGCCGCAGACGTTGAAGCCGCCGCCGCCCTGTGTCTCGAAAAACTCTTTAAAGGCGCGGCGCTCGAAAAGTTCCGGCAAAATGTTGAGCTGCAAAAAGGCAATCCGCGCATCTGCGATAATCCCGAAATGCTGCTCGAAAAAGATGTTTTGAAAATACCGCTGGCGGCACAAACGGGCGGTTTTATCACGGAAATCGACACGCGGGGCATCGGCGAAGCAATCTGCGCGCTCGGCGGCGGAAGAATTCAGGTCAAGGACGTGATTGATTTCGCGGTCGGCTTCGCGTGCGCGAAAAAACTCGGCGATGAGGTGCGCGAAGGCGAAGAACTCGGCGTGATTTTCTGCCGCCGCGAATCAGATGCCGGTTCGATTAGCGAAAAACTGCGAAATGCGTATAAAATAGGCGTTGAAAAACCGCAAACCCCGGAACTCGTGAAAGAAGTTATTTATTAGCCGCAGGTGAACACGGACAAATACGGAAAATTCCGATAAAATCAAAGATAAATCTGTGAAAAACGGCGTTCATCTGTGGATAAAAAAAGATATGAAAACCAAACTCATTATATTTTTAATCGGGCTTTTAGCGTTAGTCGCTTCATCGTGCGGTTTGCGTACCGAAGCGCAGAAGCAATGCCGGATTCGCGTCGGCATCGTTTTCGACATCGGCGGCAAAAACGACCGCTCGTTTAATGCGGCGGCGTGGGACGGCGTGCGGCGCGCCGAGAAGGATTTGCCGATTTGTCTCTACGACGTCGAACCGGGCAATCCGACTTCGATTGAACCGGCGATGCGCGCGTTTGCCGAAAAGAATTTCGACCTTATTATCGGCGTCGGCTTTGCGCAGGGACCGATTATGCAAAAGGTCGCGAACGATTATCCGAACATCAAGTTTGCGATTATCGACGGCGTGATTATGGAAGCGGACGGCAAAACGCCGAAGAAAAACGTTGCATCCTTAGTTTTCCGCGAACACGAAGGCTCATATCTCGTCGGGATGATTGCCGCCGCGAAATCGAAATCCGGCGTGCTCGGGTTTATCGGCGGGATGGATATTCCGCTGATTCACAAATTTGAAACCGGCTACGAAGAAGGCGCGCTGTCGGTCAACCCGAACATTCGCGTGATTGACAACTACGTCGGCGTGACCGACAGTGCGTGGAATAATCCGGGCAAAGGCAAAGAACTGGCGCTTTCGCAAATCGGGCAGGGCGCGGACGTGATTTTTACGGCGGCAGGAAATTCCGGCTTGGGCGCGTTCGACGCGGTCGAGCAATACGGCAAAAACGAGCAGGGCGAAGCCAACAAATTCGTCATCGGCGTCGATTCAAACCAGAATATGGTCAAACCCGGGTTCGTGCTGACCTCGATGGTCAAACGCGTCGATAATGCGGTGTACGACGTTGTCGGTGAAGTCCTCTCGGGCAAATTCGAAGGCGGTTTTCACGTTTTCGGTCTCGACAAGGAAGGCGTCGCCTACTCGATGGACCAATACAACGAAAAGCTGATTCCGAAAGACGTTTTGCAAAAAGTTGACGAAGCGAAAGCGAAAATCGTCAACGGCGAAATCAAGGTCACGGACGCGATGGCGAAATAAGATGAGTTTTGTTTTCCAATTACTCAATCAACCTGAAAGAAATTGGACTGGATTGCCTCCTGCAACCGAAGCAGAGATTGAAGGGGTTAAAAATTCAATTGATGTTGACTTACCCAAAGAGTTTTGGGATTTATTGCGCTTTTCAAATGGTGGGGAAGGAAATATTGCCTTAGCGCCATTGATTTTCAAGCTAGATGAAATTCAAGAAATTATTGGTTTGAAAAATGACGAATTTTATAAAAGCGAATTTCCAAACCTTTTGTTTTTCGGTGGAAACGGCGGGTTGGAAATGATTGCTTTCGATTTAAGAAAAAAGCCTTATTCCGTTGTGATGATTGACCCGATTGGCGGCGAGGAAAGCGCAATTGAAATTGCTCCAAATATTACGGAATTTATAAAAGCTATCGGACTTGAATATAAAGATGCTCGAACCCAGAAACATTACAAAAACATTTATTTGATTAACATAATGCTATAATTTTCGTTGTTTGGGGAAAAAGGCGATGGCAAACACTTTAGAAGAAAATAGCCAAATAAAGGTAGTCGGAAAATCCTGGGTGATTAGTTTACCCGATGATTTTACCGCCGAAAACAATCTGGCTAAAGATACCAAAGTTTTACTGACTTTTAAGGAGAATGAAAAGGTCGAGGCGGAAATCCTGCCGCCTCTTTCCGACAAACTTAAAGACATTTCGGAAAAAATTCTCAAAAAAAGAAGAAAACTTTATGAGGAGCTAAAGCAAATTGGCGACTGAGGAAACTTTTTATTTTTCCGTCGACGAAGCAATCACCCTTCACATTTTACTAATGCGCGAATGGCGCGAAACTCGTTTCGGCGTTGACCGGAAGGATTTGCTTGAATCGGCTTTAAATCGCCCGAAGCAGGCGGCAAATTTTGAAGACGCTGATTTAATTCGCCAAGCGGCAACGCTTTGTTTCGGACTCGTCAAAAATCATCCGTGGCTCGGCGGTAACAAACGGACGGCAACTTACTTAATGGAAATTTTTTTGGAAATGAACGGCTTTGAACTGGCAGCGACTGATGAAGAAATTTTTGAAAAAGTTTTGATGGTCGAATCTGATGCCTGGAAAGTGGACGAAATCGAAAACTGGCTGCGGGAGAGAATAGAGAAAATCTGAAAATGTTAGAACTTAGAAACATTACAAAAACATTCGGCAATGTCGTCGCCAACGACGACGTTTCCATAAAAATCGAAAAGGGCACGATTCACGCGATTGTCGGCGAAAACGGCGCGGGAAAATCGACCATTATGCGCATCGCGTACGGCTTTTACAATGCCGATTCGGGCGAGATTCTGGTTGACGGCAAACGCGTTAATATCCGCACGCCGCAGGATGCGATAAACCTTGGAATCGGGATGGTGCACCAGCATTTTATGCTCGTCGATACGATGACCGTCGGCGAAAACATCATCCTCGGCGCGGAAGGCGGAAACGCGGCGAGCATCGATTGGAAAAAGGCGAACTCGGACATTCTCGCGCTTTCAAACGAGCTTCGATTGGGCGTCAGTCCGAAGGCTTTGATTGAAGATTTGTCGGTCGGCGCGCAGCAGCGGGTCGAGCTGCTGAAGGCGCTCTACCGCAACGCCGAGCTGCTTATTCTGGACGAGCCGACCGCCGTTTTAACGCCGCAGGAAGTAGAGGATTTCTTCAATATTTTGCGGCGGATGCGCGAGCAGGGCAAAACCATTGTCATTATCACGCACAAATTGGAAGAAGTTCTCGCCGTTTCGGACGATGTTACGGTGATGCGCGACGGGCGCGTCGTCGGCAATGTGAAAACAGCCGACACGAACGCGAAAGATTTGGCGCGGATGATTGTCGGGCGCGACGTGCTTTTGCGCGTCGAAAAAACGAGCGCCGCGCCGCGCGACACAGTTCTGAAAATAGAAAATCTTTCGGTGACGGGCAAACACGGCGCGACTTTAAGCGGTGTTTCGCTCAACGTCCGCGCGGGCGAAATCGTCGGCGTCGCCGGAGTTGAAGGCAACGGGCAAACGGAATTAATCGAAGCGATTGCCGGGCTGATTCCGGTTCAAAGCGGTTATATAGAGCTTTTAGGCAAGGATGTTTCAAAGCTTTCCGTCCGAAAAAGAACCGAATTAGGAATCGCGCATATTCCGGAAGACCGCCACCGGCGCGGGCTTCTGCTCGACTCGAATTTGGAGGAAAACTCGATTCTCGGCGTTCATTACCGCGCGCCGGTTTCGAGCGGCGTGTTTTTGAATTCGTCCGTAATCGAAAAACGAACGCGCGAAATCATCGAAAATTTCGACGTCCGACCGCCGAATCCCGAGCTCGCGGCAAAATCACTTTCGGGCGGTAACCAGCAGAAACTGATTATCGGCAGGGAATTTGAGCTGAATCCGAAATTATTACTGGTTTCCCAACCGACGCGCGGCGTGGACATCGGCGCGATTGAGTTTATTCATAGAAAATTAATCGCTCTGCGCGATGCCGGGAGCGCGATTTTGCTCGTCTCGGCGGAGCTCGAAGAAGTTACCGCGCTCGCCGACCGTTTACTGGTCATTCACAAAGGTGAATTTGTCGGCGAGGTTGACCCGAAAACCGTTTCGACCGAAGAAATCGGCTTGATGATGACCGGCGGACGACGCGAGTAAAAATTTTAGAACGATAGGACGGTTTATGCGCCGTCCTTTTTATTCTTTCGCTTGAGATAAAAGGTCAGCCCGAGACCGATGAAATTATTTATCAGCAGAACGCCGTTCGTCACGGTAAAAACCCAGTTGCCGACCAGATAGCTGTAAATCGTAAAGCCGATTGAAGAGAAAACCTGCCCGATAAAAAGCCAGTTTGAAACGCCTTCGCCCGTGCCTTCTTTCCATTGTTTGTAAACCTGCTTGATTAACGTTGCGAGAAGAATTATTGAGCTTGCCCACCCGATTATTTCCGTCATGGAAGAATTTTAACGCAAAGCCGCAAAGGCGCTAAGTCGCAAAGAAAACAAAAGATAAAAATCCTTTGCCTTCTGTTCGTTAAATTATAAATCTTATTTTGCGACGGCTTCCGATTCGGTATTAAAAAGCCTTTTCATGCGCTCGATTGCTGTGTGCAGA
>DASWRC010000179.1:0-9595 GCA_036403375.1 Pyrinomonadaceae bacterium | reverse complement strand
TTTTATTTCGTCAGATGCTTGCGCTTGAAATCTTCAAACGCCTTGTTGACATTATTCATTCCGCCGATCGAAAAAGGCGTCTTGTCTTCGAGCAATCTGCTTTGCGAATCTTTCGTCAGCCATTTGTAGCCGACATAACCGCCGATGCCGACGACGGCAATCCAGAACAGCCACCAGAGCGCATTATAGATAAAACCGATTAACGGAAAGGCAAGCATTCCGAGCAAAATCAAACCAACGACGACAAGCAAAAATTTGATAAAATTCATCTGTTTTCTCCTTTAATTTCAGAAATAGCCGATTTCGCAAAATCATTCCAAAATCGTATAATTCAACCTGCATTCGATAACGAATTTTTTGAGGATAAAGTTTTGACTTTTCAAAAAGTAAATCTCAGGCTGCTTGCCGATGAATTAAATGCCGAATTTTCCGGCGACGACACACAGGAAGTTTCCAACGTCACGCACGATTCCAGAGCAGCCCGCGACGGCTCACTTTTTGCCGCGATTCACGGTCTGACAATGGACGGGCATCGGTTTATCGACGATGTCATGCGGCGCGGCGCGGTCGGAGTCATCAGCGAACTCGCCGCGCCTCAAGATTTCAATGGCGCGTGGCTTAAAGTTGCGGACGCCCGCGAATCTTTGGCAAAAGCCGCGTCGGTGATTTACGGCAATCCGTCGCATCATCTGAAGCTCGTCGGAATTACCGGCACGAACGGCAAAACCACGACGACTTATTTATGCTTTGCGCTGGCGGAAGCCAACGGCGAAAAAGCCGCGATGCTGACAACGGTCGAGTACCGCATCGGCGACCATTCGGAAGAAGCCGTCCGCACGACGCCCGAAGCCTCGGATACGAACAAATTCCTGCGCGAAGCCCTCGATGAAGGCTGCCGCGTCGCCGTCATGGAAACTTCGTCGCAGGCAATCGACCTGCACCGCTGCGACTGGCTGCGTTTTCGCGTCGGAATTTTTACCAACCTGACCCGCGACCATCTCGATTACCACCACACGATGGAAAATTACTTCGCCGCGAAAAAGAAACTTTTCGATGGCGGTCTGGGCGAAAAACCGGCGGCGGCGGTTATCAATATCGACGACAATTGGGGCAGAAAACTGGCTGAAGAACTCAGAGCAGACGGTCAAAGAGTCGTCACGTTCGCGCAAAACAATCCGGCGGATTTGACGGCGGAAAACATCCGCGTCTCGCTGGTTAAAGGAACTTCGTACTTACTAAAAACGCCGCACGGCGAACGGCTGATAAATTCGCCGCTCGTCGGAAAACCGCACGTTTACAATATGCTGGCGGCAACCGCCGCGGCACTCGAACTCGGGTTCGATTTGGACAAAATCGTCAAGGGTTTGGAAACCTGCGTCGGCGCGCCCGGACGATTTGAACGCGTCGCGACCGACACGGATTTTGCCGTGGTCGTCGATTACGCGCACACGGACGACGCGCTTTTGAACACATTGAAAACGGCACGCGATTTAACTCGCGGGCGAATCATCACAGTTTTCGGCTGCGGCGGCGACCGCGATAAAACAAAGCGCGTGCCGATGGGCGAAGCCGCCGGGCGGGGCAGCGATTTGGTGATTGTCACGTCGGACAATCCGCGCACCGAAAACCCGCTCGAAATCATCGAGCAAATCGAAGTCGGCTTAAAAAATACCGGCTGCCCGTATCTCGTCATCAGCGACCGCCGCGAAGCGATTCACCGCGCGATTTTCAAGGCAAAACAAGGCGATGTTGTAATTATTGCGGGCAAGGGACACGAAACTTACCAAATCGTCGGCAACAATAAATATCATTTCGACGACCGCGAAATCGCCCGCGAAGCATTGGAGAAATTGAAGGAAGATTAAAAATGTCAGCCACGAATAACACGAATAGCACGAATATTTCATTTGATTTTATTCGTGCTATTCGTGTTATTCGTGGCTGATTTATTTCAGCGAATCAATCAGTTTTGTCAAAAATTCTTTCTGCGCGCCGCTCAGTTCAAGAAAGCGGACGCCGAAGCCGATTTCGTAGATGTGATTGACGACTTCGCTGGTGAAGAGGACTTTTATCCCGTCCGTCAGCGGAAAAAACAGTAAAACGCGCTCGCCGTCCTCGACTTCGCCCGAGCTGAGAACAAAACAGCCTTCGTGGCTAATGTCGTTAACCACGCCTTTTTTTCTGCCGACCGACGCTTCCCACTCGACATTGATATTGACGTTGAAGCGCGGCGCAGTCCGACGGTCGCCGCCGGTTCTTCTATCTATCGTTGACATCTTCGTTTATTTCTTCCGTCCTTCCTTTATATTTACTCGTCAAATAATAATAAACTGGCAATCCGAGCAAAATCAGGAAAATTCCGGTAAAAGATTGCGTCGGAGCCGTTATCAAAGTGTTTATTAAAAGATACGCGGCAACCAGCAGGAATAAAATCGGCACGACCGGATAACCGAAAGCCTTGTAAGGACGAATCGCATCCGGCATTTTTTTGCGGAACACGAAAACCGACGACGTGACGAGCGCGTAAAAAATCCACGAGCCGAAAATCACGTAATCGGTCAAAGTATCGAACGAGCCTGATAGCGCCAGCAAAATCGCCCACGCGCCCTGAAAAATCAATGCGATAACCGGAACGCGCGTGCCTTCCGACAATCTTCCGACCGATTCAAACATCAAGCCGTCTTTCGCCATCGCGTACGGCACGCGCGCGCCCGTCAGAATCGATGTGTGCAAAGTTCCGATTGACGAAAGCATCAATCCGACCGTAAAGAGCGCGACGCCGAAGCCGGTCGCGAAGGTTTTCATATCGCCGCCGAAAAAGCGCGAAACGACTTCTTTGGCGACCGACGAATCTTTCGAGACGGAGGCAATCGTCGTCGGGTCGAGCACGTAAAAATACGCGAAATGCACAAAAACGTAGAGAATGATAATGACAATCGTGCCGCCGATGAGCGCGAGCGGAATGTTTTTGCCGGGGTTTTCAATTTCACCCGCTACTAAACTCAAATTATTCCAACCGTCGTACCCCCACAGCGCGCCGAGCATCGCCGCGCCGAAACCGCCGATAAAAGTGTAACTCGCCGAACCGACCCGAACCGCATCATTAACGCCTTCGCACGCGCCCGCCGCTTCCATCATTCCGAAATGCGAGAACGTGCCGCCCGTCACCCAGATGAACGCGCCGATGCCGACAAAGGCAATCAGCGCGATTTTGACAAAGGTCAAGGCGGTCGCGATTCGACCGCTCAAGACGACCGATGCACAGTTTATCGTCGTGAAAATTATAATCAGCATGACGGCGATTAACTGCAGCGACGTGAGTTCATACGAATAACCAAAAATGTCGGTCTTAAAGAGCGTCTGTTTTAATTTTCCGTCTAAGAAATCATTCAGCCCGATTGCAAAAACGACCGCGACCGAAGCCTGCGCGCCGGTTTTACCGACAAAAATCAGCATCCAGCCGTAAAGAAAACTCGAAATCCGCCCGTAAGCGTCGCGCAGGAAAACATATTCGCCGCCCGCCTCGGGTTTCATTGCCGCCAGCTCGGCATAAGTCAGCGCGCCCGCGAGACTCAAAAGTCCGGCGGCAATCCAGACGATTAAAACCCACGTCGGAGAGCCGACGTTGCACGTCATGACGCGCGCTTTCAGAAAAACGCCCGTCCCGATGACATTGCCGATAATGATGGAAATCGCCGCCAGCAGTCCGAGTCCGCGAACCAGCGTAATTGTTTGTTTTTGCATATTTCTAAGGGAAGAGTTTTAATTTACAGTCAAAAATTTTTGTTGTGTTTTGCCTCTCCGGTCAACTATAATTTGTTAGGAGACCGGGGAACCGGCTTTCACCGAACATCTCTTAAAATTCACGTAAAATTTGCCCTAATCGTCCGAAACTTTCCAGATTAAATATGTTCTATTCAGTAGTCTTGCTCGACGGAAAAGAGCTTCATTGTCTAACGCTCGAAGACGTTCAGAGTTTATATTTCAAACGCCAGCTCAACCAGGAATCGCTCGTCTGCTCCGCCGAAGACGGGCAATGGCAGATGCTCCGGCGAATGTTTGACACCGGGCAATGGATTGGTTCAAACGCGCCGGTCGTGCAAAATAATTTCCCGTCCCAGCCGGACGCCTTTCAACCGTCAAACAATCCTTTCGAGCAGCCCGTGCCGCCCGGCGACCAGGCAGCTTTCAACCAATTTTCGCCGAATCAGTCAAATAACTCTTTCGGACAAAATACTTCAAACGGTTATTCACAAAATAATCAAACCGAAACTTATTATCAAGCCGAAACCAGCCAAACCAATTATAACTTTCAAAATAACAACCCGAATTTCACGCCGAGCCGTTACAACAACCCGGCAAATTCATTTAATTACGCGCCGAATTTCGCCAATAATTCCGCGCTCCGCAGCGGGCTTCGACCGGCGGGCGTATTTTTAATAATCAACGTCGTTTTTTATATCGCCTATGCTATTTTCGGGACGTTCGTGAAACAACCCAACGCGGAAAAATTCGGCGAACGCATCGGCGTGCTGTTTATTCCGCTGCTCATCGACACGATTTTTATTATCAAACTCTTAAAGCTCAGCAACCCGGATGCGGCGCGAATATGGGGTTTGGTTCGTACCTATTGGAGCGTTATTTTTTTTGGCGTCCTTGTTCCCATCGGCAGTTTTCAGATGAACGACCCGATAATCGGCATTTTTAGCTTTGTTTCGGCGTTGTTCTTTTGCGCAAGCTTGCTGCTCGTCCTGCACGGCAGTGAAAATCCGCCGCCCAGCCGCGTGATGATTGGAATGGGCACGTTTGCGATTTATTTTCTGATAATGTTCGGCACGCTCGCGCTTTCGGCAGTCGGAAGATTTGCGCCGAACGTCGCCAAAGTCGATGTGCAGAACAGCGAGCTTGAAAAATACAAAATCGAAGGCAAGGAATTCGAGGATAAAATCACCGGCGCGAAGGTCGTTCTGCCCGAAGGCTGGTCGATGCTGCGGCTCGACAACCCGCATATTCACACGCCCGAGGCGCGGATGATTGCCGTCGATAAAGCCGGCAACCGCCTGACGATGTTTGAAGTCGTGCCGGTGCCGGGCAATCTCGATATGAAACGCCAGAATCCGACATGGATTCTCGACCAGCTTGCCGACGGTGTGGTGGCTTCGCTCAAACAGGAAATTCAGAAAGAATCCGGCTTCGGCGCTCGAAATTCATTGGACGAAGTTGCGAGACTCAGCATTTACGTCGGCGCACACCCGGCAAAGCTTCTGGTTTTCAACAAAACAATCGACGGTGAAAAAGTCAAAGGACACCTGATAATCACCTACGACGAGCTGACGTTTTACGTCCTTCATTCATGGTGCCCGGCGGCAGAATACGAGCAGGCGCAGAATGAATTTACTTTTTTCGAGAAAAATTTCTCGGTCCCCGAAAAAATCAATTCGCCGTTTACGCAATCCGCCGAAACGCAGAAAAATAATGCGAACAGCGAAAAGAAATTTTAAGCTGTTGGTCAGAAGAAAATTTGATTAATCTTTGCGGTTTTGCGGCTTCGCGTTAAAATAGTCTCAATTTTGCAGACCTATTTTCTCAAAAATCAGATTTCCGCCGACGATTTAATCGACAAACTTATGGCATTGTCGGAGAACCAGCCGATTTGCCTGCTTGATAGCTGCGGCGTTTCGCATCTGGATTCGCATCTCCTGATTTGCGGCGTCAATCCGCTCGAAACTTTTGAAATTTCAAACGAAAATCCCGAAGAAACCTTAAAATTTCTCGACGAAAAACTGGAAAACCCGGAAACTTTCACGTTTTTTACGATTTCATACGACTTCGGTTTAAAGTTAGAAAAAATAAACCCGCAGCCCAAACAGTTTTCGCACTCTGAACCCGCCGTTTTTCTCGCCGTTTTCGATTGCCTGATAATTCACGATTACAACACCAGAAAAACTTCCCTCGTCGGCATCGAAAACAAATTTTCAAAAACAGAAAAACTTCTAAACTCCGCAAAAACTACCCGCAGCTCCGCAGCTTTCCCAAACTCTGCCAAGTCAATCGTGAATTCCAATTTCACAAAGACCGAATACCTTGAAAAAATCGAGGAGATAAAAGAATTCATCCGTCGCGGCGACACTTACCAGACGAATTTAACGCAGCAATTTACCGCCGGTCTGCCCGAAGGTCTAACGCCGCAGCAGATTTTCCGAAACCTGCGCAAAAATCATCCCGCGCCGTTCGCCGCATTTATCCAGCGCAAAGATTCGACCGTAATTTCAGCCTCGCCGGAACGCTTCTTTAGTGTCGAAAGGCAAAACCCGACAGACTCTCGACTGATTTCAACCTCGCCAATCAAAGGCACGCGCCCGCGCGGGAAAACCTTTGAAGAAGACGAAGCGTTAAAAACCGAACTCTTAAATTCGGAAAAAGACCGTGCCGAAAACGTGATGATTGTCGATTTGCTGCGCAACGATTTGGGCAGAATCTGCGAATTCGGCTCGGTACGCGTCGAAAAGCTCTGCGATTTAGAACAACACCCGACGTTGTTTCACCTTGTCTCGACCGTTACTGGAAACCTTCGCCCGAACACCAAATTTTCCGAAACCCTGCGCGCCGTTTTCCCCTGCGGCTCAATCACCGGCGCGCCAAAAATCCGCACCATGCAGATAATCGACCGGCTCGAAACCGCCACCCGCGGACTCTCGATGGGCGCAATCGGATTTTCAAGCGGAAACCGAAAAGCGGAAAGCGGAAAGTTAAAAAATTCAACTCTCGACTCTCAACTCTCAACTCTCAACTCCTTGGATTTATCCGTCGCCATCCGCACCATGACGATAAAAAACGGCAAAGCAATCTTCAACGTCGGCGGCGGCATCGTGATTGACAGCCGTCCGGAAGACGAATACGAAGAAACGCTCACAAAAGCGAAGGCTTTGATGAATTCAATCAATGGAATTTTAAAATAATCAGGGAACAAAAGTTTTCCGCCGGTGTCTAATCATGCATCAAGGTCGAAAGCCGCAGTTCAAATGTCAAAATCCTGCCAAATCTTTTGACCTGCGGCTTTCGATTTTTGATTTTTTTCGGGAGAAAATTGATGAAACCTAACATAAACGTGACGCCTTTGATTGATGTTTTGCTCGTTTTACTGATTATTTTTATGGTCATCTCGCCTTCCAAGCCGACCGCTTTTAAGGCGAAAGTTCCGGCTGAGCCAACCAATGACAAACCTTTGGAACCGAATGTTAATTATTTAGTGGTGACAGTTAATTCTGATTACTCTTTGAAGCTGAATCGTGAAAACGATTACGGAACGGTGGAAAATTCCGAAAAAGTAACGGATAAATTACGCGAAGTTTTTGAGTATCGCGAGCAAAACGGAATTTTACGCGAAAACTCGAACGAGATCGAAAAAACCGTCTTTATTAAAGCGCCGAAAAATCTTAATTACGGCAGCGTTGCGAAAGTGGTCGATGCCGTCAAGCTGTCAGGAGCCGAGCCGATTGGCTTGCAGATTGACGACTTAGAGTAATTGGGTAGTGTCCTAATTTGTGTTGCCCTAAAAAGCAATGGTTCTGGAAGATCGACCAAATAAAAGCTTTATGCCGGAAAGGTTTTAGGAAAAGGGAAAATTCATAAACACTGCTGCTCTGGTTAGCTTTGCACAAAAATTAAGACCAGCCACGCGCTTAACACGAATAACACTAATAAAATTATCGAAATTCGTGTTCATTCGTGTAAATTCGTGTAAATTCGCGGCTAATTTGTAAAACCTCACTATGTTTACTGAATTTTTGTGCAAAGCCGCTCTGGTTATTATATTATAATTCTCCTATGGATGACTGGTTCGGTTTAATCAGAACGGGTTGTGAACTTTCGGGGGGCGCTCTTAAAGACCTGCAAGATTTCGGTTTCGTTGTTATCCCCGGTCCGGTCGAATCTGCTGACTTGCCGCAAATAGCGGCGGCTTACGATTCTGTTGTCGTATCTGCCTTGTCCAATGATATAAAAATCGGCAGTTCGACCACACGGGTCACCGATTTTGTTAATCGGGAACAGGATTTCGATGCGTTGTATATTCACCAACCGGTGCTTGAAGCATGCAGTCACGTCATCGGAAAGCCATTCAAAATTAGTTCGCTGCACGCGCGAACACTACATCCAAACTCTCAGGCACAGAAACTTCATATAGATTTCAAACCAAATGAAGAAAGATTTCCGCTGTTGAGTTTCATCTTCATGGTTGATGAATTTCGTGAAGACAATGGAGCCACCGGATTTGTGCCGGGTTCACATAAGTGGTCAAAAGCGCCGGACAATTTAACGAACGGGGCTTTGACCGATTATGAAAATCAAATCCGAACGGCATGCGGGCAAGCAGGTTCGGTAATTGTTTTCAACGGTTCAGTTTGGCACGGGCATACGGCGAATTTGACCGATACGCCCCGGCGTTCGATCCAGGGCGCATATATCCCGCGTGATGCTCAATCGGCAATCGACTTTAAATCTCGAATGCGCTCTGCAACACTCACCCGAATCAGTCCGCTGGCGAAATATCTTTTAGCAATTTAACACCTGTGTTTTGGCTGGCAACACAAATTAGGACATTCCCAGTAATTGAAAAAGCTTTCGGCGGAAAAGGTTTTTGTGCTATAATTTTGCTGGTTAAAAAACCTGTAATATTCGCATTAGAACTCAAAAACTTTCCCCAACCGACGCGTGCAGATGGTGAATTATTACGAAATCCTGAAAGTTTCACCAAAGGCTACAAATGCCGAGATAAAATCGGCATATCGGCGGCTTGCGCGTAAACTGCATCCCGATAAAAACGAAGGCTCGGAAGAAAAAGCGCGCGAATTTGCAAAAGTCGCGAAGGCTTATGCCCTCTTAGGCGACCCGCAGCAGCGCGACGTTTACGACCGTCAAATATTGCAGGCGGAATACAAAACTTCTGCCAACGGCGAGACGGTTTTCGCCTCCGAAAACGAATACGCGCGGCGCTGGCGGCAGATGGCTTACGAGCGGCGCTATAACGAGATTATCGACCGGATGATTGCCGACGAGCGGCGCGAATCCGTCGCGCTGCAGAAAATAATCTTTCCGATGGTCGGGCTTTTCGTTTCGACTTTCGCGGTCGCCGTCTTTAAACCCGCATTTTTCACGCGTTCGCCGATTCTCGGTAAAATCATCATGTTTTCGCTCTTTGTCGTCGGGCTGATTCATCTTTTTTCACGTCTGCGCGCGGCGTTTGAGCGTTATACTTACGATGAAAATATACACGATTCGATTTTTGAACAGCACGAGCCGGAACAAAAGCCTTACTCGCGCTTTACCGGGATTGCGTTTATTGTGGTCGGCGTCTTTTTGAGTCTCGGCGTCGGTCTGCTGATAGGAAATTACCTCGATTTATTTATCGGCGCGATGATACCTTCGGTTTATTCGCACTCGTTTCGACTCGAATTTATCTTTTACCCGCCGATTGTCGTGCTCTGCGTTGACCTGATGCACTCGTTCGCGTCCAAGTTTGAATAAGCCCGCGCTTGACAAGTCCATTTTCAAATTTTATACTCTGTAATTTCTCTTATTTGAGAAGATTTTCACT
>DASWRC010000178.1:0-31072 GCA_036403375.1 Pyrinomonadaceae bacterium | reverse complement strand
AAACTTACATTCGCCGCCCGTGAAGTTTTTCAGATGCAAATAAACCGAATTCCAATTTTCAAAACTGCTTTTCGAGAGTTTCTTTTTTTCCTCTGTCATTTGCTTAAAGTAGGCAAGAAAACTCTTTTGCTTGTTTCGCACGGGAACAAAGCCATAAATCCCGGCTTGAAATTCTAGCTGCCTTTGTGCCCGAATGTTTTCGGCAAGCCTTATTGTTTCCTTGTTAAAATCCCGTTCGGTTTCACCTTTCGGCTTTTCGTAAATATGAAGCCGCAAATGTTCGCGCCGCGTTTGCCTATTGGTTTCCGGGTGCGTAATCGGCGGGTAAAAGTCTAAATACAGGCTCTTTTTGCCGTTTTTAATTTTCTTTTCTCGCAGAAAAACTTTAATCATAGGTCATTCAAAAGTGGTAAAAGTGGTAAAAGTGGTGCAAGAAAAAACATTTTTTCTGCCGTCTTTCACAAAAACAAACTATCTATTTCAGTCCGCTTGATAACTATTCGCTTGCCGAACCGAACCGCTTTCAAACGTTTTTCCTTAATGGCGCGGGTTAGAGTCCAACGGCTCAAACCAAGCAATTTAGCGCTTTCGTCAACACTCAAGAAATCTTTGGTCTGAATTTTTACAATCGGCAAAGAAACTGTTTGTTCGGTTTCGGTAATGCTTCGCTCAATATCCTGTCCACGATTGCGCGCTTTGTAAGCCTTTGAAGCGCATCTATGACTGCAATACTTCGTTACGGTCGTCCGAGCTTCAAAAGGTATTTTGCAAAACTGGCAAATTCTATTTATGCGGATATTGGAACTCATAATTATTAATCGTCTGAAATCAACTAATGATTTCTGTGTTGATTTGTGTGCATAATTTCGCCAAATTTGTGCCTTTAACGAAATTATGTTTCTTAAAATACACTAGAGATACAAGAAAATACAAATTAAAACGAACAAAAGAGAGAAATCAATTAAAATATAAACAAGAAAAAGCCTCATAAACTGAGGCTTTTGTGTGATTTTATGTTTCTTTTGTTTTTGTTGTTTATGCTCTCTTACTTTCCGATGCAAAAAGTCGAAAAAATGCGGGTTAGCATATCTTCAGTGGTAGTTTCACCGGTAATTTGTCCTAAAAACCGGATAGCATTGTGTAAGCCGATTAAGACAATCTCTTCGCTCATTTTTTGTTCAAGAAGTGTGATTGAAACTTGAATTTCACTTTGTGACCGCACCAGTAAATCAAAATGCCGTGCATCGGAAACAAGAAAACCTGATTGCTCAATATCTTGCGGGTGAAAAGGTTCGATGATTGCTCTTTCGAGTTCGTCAAGACCCGCACCTGTTTTTGCAGATGTTCGGATAATTTTGGAATCGGGAATGCAAATTTTCGAATCTTTGGCAATATCGGTTTTATTAACCGCGATGAAATGTTTTAAATCTGAAGCTTGAAATAGGATTTCACGGTCTTCATCGGTTAAATCCTGCGAGCCGTCGAGAATAATAATGACTAAATCAGCATCCGCCATCGTCCGTTTCGAACGCTCAACGCCAATGCTTTCTACGGTATCGCGTGTTTCGCGCAAGCCGGCTGTGTCAATCAGCGAAACCGGAATGTTCTCGATGACCAGTTTTTCGTGAAGCTGGTCGCGGGTTGTTCCGGCAATATCGGTGACAATTGCTCTTTCATGTCCAAGTAAAGCATTAAAAAGGCTGGATTTACCGACATTCGGGCGACCGACAAGCGCAACTCTCAGACCTTCGCGCAAAAGTTTTCCGGCTTGAAATGTCGTAGCCATCTTACCGATTCCTTCGGTAATTCGAGAAAGTTTTATTTTAAGATTTTCCGCCTGAAATTCCGGCAAATCATCTTCGACGAATTCGAGCGAAGATTCGAGAACGACAATAACATCGAGCAAATCGTCTTTTAATGGTTGCAGCTGATTGGAAAGCTCGCCGCGAAGCTGGCGAATTGATTGACGCGCCGAAGCAATTGATTGGGCATCGATCAAATCGCGAATTGCTTCCGCCTGGCTTAGATTCATCTGCCCGTTTGCCAGCGCCCGCAACGAAAATTCACCGGCTGCCGCTATCCGCGCGCCGAGTTTAAGGCAAAAATCTATGATTTGCCGCAAAATTACAGGCGAGCCGTGACCGGAAATTTCTATCACGTCTTCGCCGGTAAATGATTGCGGGGATTTGAAATAAGTGATTATTACTTCATCTAAAATCTGTGGCGTTTCGAGGTCGTAGATTTTTTTGAGATAGACAAAACGGGGTTCGGGATTAAACTTTTCGTCGCGCACGAGACGGCGAATAATGTCGAGACAATTTTCACCGCTCAAGCGAATAACGCCGATTCCGCTTCGCCCGAGAGGAGTTGCCAGTGCGACGATTGTATCTTTCATAATTTCAAATTTCAGATTCCAGATTTACCGAATTTGAAATTTGAAATCTGGAGTCTGAAACCTACTTCAAACTAACCTGCAATCGACGGTCTTTGCCTTCTCCGACAGATTCAGTCCTTAAATCTTCCTCCACCTGCAAAGTCAGGTGTATAACGCGGCGTTCGGTCGAGTTTAATTTGCCGAAGGTAAAAGGTCTGCCGTTTTTACGAACATTTTGTGCAGCGAACCGCGCCATTGCCTGCAATTCCGCCTTGCGCGATTGACGAAAGCCATCGGCATCGCAAATAAAACGCTGCGTCCGCTCAAAATCTCTGCCGTAAATCTGAAACAGCAAAACTTCAAACGCGTCGAGCATTTCGCCGTTTTCACTTAACAGCAGCGGAATATCGTCGCCGCTCAGATTCATCATGCAGCCGTCGTCATTCCATTCGGAAGAAACGCGCAAATTAAAGCGCAAATCAGCGAGCAATTCGGTCAAAAAAGTTTCGGCTTGTTGGCAAGTTTCGGTCATAGCTAATCAATTGTTGTTCGTTAATCGTAATTACATGAAAAACATTAACAATTAACGATTAAACGTTTACGAAGTAGAAAGTTTCGGTTTTACCTTTTTTGCCGATTTAGGAACCGTATCGACAATTTCCTCTTTCGGCGGCTGATTGGTTTTATTCAGACGATTGATTATCATCTGCTGCGCAAAGCTGACGATGTTCCCGAAAAACCAGTAAAGCAAAAGCCCCGCCGGATAACCCCACATAACCCAGAGCATCATGACCGGCATAAAATACATCATCATTTTTTGCTGGGCTTTTTGTTCGTCCGTAACTGCCGGCGCCGTCGGCGTTAAGACCATCGAGCCAGCCATCGAACCGGCGAAAAGAAATTCCAGAATATGAAACGGGTCGGACAAAGAAAGGTCGGGCAGCCACAAAAAACTCGCCTGACGGAAATCCATCCCGATGGTGATTGCCGTGTAAAAGGCGACGAAAAGCGGAATTTGAAGCAGCATCGGCAAACAACCGGCAATCGGCAGCGCGTCTTTGGTCAGTTTGAGCTGCTCCATTTGCAATTGACGCATCCGCGGATCATCCATCGGCACGCCTTTCTTTTGCAAATCCTTAAGTTTCGCCTGGATTTCCTGCATCTTCGGCGCGTTTGACTGCGCTTTTTTGAACTGCTTCGACTGCCACCAGCGAATCGGGAAGAAAATCGAATAGAAAATCAGCGTGAAGGTGATAATGGCAAGCCCGAAATTTCCGACAACCCGATAAATTAAATCGAGACACCGCAAAAGAAACTGCGCGACCGGTTTCTGGATCCAGCGCAGCCACGAATACCAACTGTAATTGATGAGCGAGCCGATGTTTTTGCCCGGCAGCTTCTGTTCGTAATCGTTGAGCGTAAAAAAATCTTTTGAACCGGTATAAATCTGGGTTGTCGAACCGTCGAGATTTATGGGAACATAGGCAGTTAAGCGATGCAGCGTTGTTTTCGTTTTCTGGCTTCGCGTGACCCACGAAATAATACCGTCATAATAAGGCTCGACATCTTTTTCGAGCTTCGTTCCGCGATATTCAAGACCGTTTGTTTTCGTCGCGGGAAGCGCAACCATCGCAAAATAAGCATCGCCTACGCCTGCCCAATCAACGTCGCCCGAAACGTCTAAAGTTCCTTCTTTTGCGTCCGATTTAAAGATTGAACTCGCAATATGACGGTTGGTCGTGTCGTTGACATAACTGACCGCTTCCGGCTCGATTAGATAATAGGTGTGATGTTTAATGTTCTGGTCGCCGATTGCCGTTCCGATAAGCAGTTTAGCGCTTGCAATCGGCTGCCCGCCGCGCGTCGCCTTGATTTGCAAATCGGTAAGATAGCTGTCGGCGTGAAAAATAAAACTTTTTACGACCTGAACATCGCCTGAATTGAGCGTGAAATCAATCTGTTTTGCAGCATTTCCGTCTAAGTTTACATCAGCCGCTTCGGAAACCTGATAATTTCTGTCGTTGAGCAGAGTATCGAGATTTGTATCACCGGTCGAAAGACGAAACGGAAACTCGCGGTTCGGATTATCCTGTAAAATCAATTCAAGCGGAACTTTGTTTTCCTTCGTCGAGCCATCCGCCCAGAGAGGCGTCGCTTCTCTGCCTTCACGAACGTTTTTAACCAAAATCCAGCTCGTCGCGAGCGCGCCTTTTGAATCGAGTTTGACCTGATAAAGCGGCGATTTGACCGTAATTTGACGATTCGGCGTATCATCCGGCGTCGTCGCGACGGTTTGTTGCTGCGGCTGGGGCGTCGCCTGCACTTGAGGAGCCGGCGTGGCGGTTTCGGTATTCGTAGCCTGCGCCGTGTTGCTGTTGTCCGCCGGTTTCGGCTTCGGCGCAAAAAGATACTGCCAGCCGAATAAAACCGCCATACAGAGCAGCGCGGCGATTAAAAAACGAGATTGATTTTGTTGTTTAGAATTGTCCATTATTATCAGTGGTCAGTGGTCAGTGGTCGGTGGTCAGTTAAAATTCTTTCTGAACACCGACCACTGACCACTGATTACTATTTCACCGGGTCGTAGCCGCCTTTGCAAAAAGGCTGACAGCGTAAAATACGTTTTACGCCCATCCATGTTCCCTTAACTGAACCGTACTTTTCGACCGCTTCCATCATGTACACGGAGCAGGTCGGATGAAACCGGCACGCAGGCGGCAAAAAAGGCGAAACCAACGTCTTGTAAAGCTGCAAAAAACTTAAAACTACAAACTTCATTCTACTTTACTTAAACGTATTTTCGCCTTTCTGCGATTCAAATATTTTAACTTTCGCGACGATTTGCCGAAATTCTTCGAGCGGTTTGTCCAGTTTCACCTGCAAAAGACTTCGGCGTGCATTCAAAACCCAATCGAATTTCGTGTTTAATTCGTTGAGCTCAGCCTTGCTTAACCGAAACGTTTCGCGTAAGAGTCGCTTACAGCGATTCCGGTCGTGCGCTTTAGTGCTGATTTTCTTTGATGCCGTGATGCCCAGGCGCTGCTGCTCGCCTTCTGACGGCA
Organism: Pyrinomonadaceae bacterium; assembly: GCA_036403375.1. Taxonomy (GTDB): domain Bacteria; phylum Acidobacteriota; class Blastocatellia; order Pyrinomonadales; family Pyrinomonadaceae; genus JAFDVJ01. The sequence goes on along the minus strand of DASWRC010000178.1, from coordinate 25,636 downwards.
GAATAAAAACCGTCATAAAACGACCGTCAAAACGCTTTGCCGCAGCATAAACACGCTTGAATTCAGCCGGTTTGCGCAGACGTTCCGCTTTCGGAAGTCGAAAGTTTAATAATGCTGAACCGTTAATCGCTTGCGTCCTTTCGCCCGGCGGCGTTTCAAAACGGCACGTCCGTTCTTGGTCGCCATGCGTGCGCGAAACCCGTGTTTCTTCGCACGGCGACGGTTGTTTGGTTGATAAGTTCTCTTTGGCATAATTACTATTTGTCCTCACACTATGAAAGTGAAAACTTAAAGTTTAGAAAAAAAGGGCGATTATGTCAAAACGAAAGAATGCCTGTTCGCTTAATTAATCGAATCCGTTGTTTCAACGTTTTGAGATTTTAAAGCAATTTCATTACGGTCTTGCAGTTTTTGACCACAAAAAGGACAAAAAATAATTGCCTGGTCAAACCAACCGGTTCCCTGTTCGGTTTGAGTATAGCCGACAGTTAAATACAAAACTCCATTTTCCTCAATTCTAAAAAAAGAAGCGTCAGGAATTGTCATTGCTTCTTGCAAATCTTTACAACAATTAAAACTACTCATAAATTACTTTTCGCCCGACAATCCGGTAATCTCCCTGAACAATTCGCTGCAGCGCCTCGACATAAAGCGCGTGTTCGTGTTCCAAAATCTTCACCGAAAGACTTTCCGCCGTGTCGTTGTCGGCGACTTCGACCGCTTTCTGTAAAATAATCGCGCCGTGGTCGAGCTCGTCGTCAACAAAATGAACCGTACAGCCCGAGATTTTAACGCCGTATTCAATCGCCTGCCGCTGCGCGTCGAGTCCGGGAAACGCCGGCAGCAGGCTCGGATGAATATTAACGATTTTATTCGCGAACGCCTGAACAAAATCACACGACAAAAGCCGCATATAACCTGCCAGACAAACCAAATCGACACGGCGCGCGTTTAATTCGGCAATAATTTCCGCGTCGTGTGCTTCGCGCGTGCGTCCTTTTCGCGGGATGACAAGCGTTTCAATCCCGCGCTGCTTTGCCCTTTCCAAGCCCTCTGCGCTCGTTTTATCGCTGATAACGACTGCAACCTCGCTGTTCGGGATTTGACCGCTTTTCACGGCTTTGACAATCGCAGCCATATTCGAACCGCGCCCGGAAATTAAAATGCCGATTTTCATTAAAATAAATTTACCAGAAATTTAAATAAGTGTAGGATTTCGCGTCGAAAATCAAATCAATCTGTTTCGGCGACTGGACGTAGTTGACGTTGATTAGTCTTTCAAACTGCCCGACCCGCGTTTTGCCGATTTGAAAACCGGGCAGAGTCGATTCGGCAATCAAATAAGGCTTATTTTCATAGACAAAATCGAGCTTGTTTTCATTTACGAAATTTCCCTGCGGGACGGCAACCGTAATGTGTTGCGGGCAGTAAAGCAATACATAATCTTCACCGATTTGTTCGAGCAGCGAGGCGAGCAGAATCGTTTTGTTACTGCAATCGCCGATCCGCGTCATCAGAACTTCATCCGCGCGTTTTAAGGTTTCGCGCGGCGCGACGGCTTCCGTATAGCTGTATTGGATTTCGTTTGAAACAAAATCGACAAGCCGCTGAACCCGTTTTTCGCGGTCGGTTTCACCTTTCAAAATTTCGTCGGTCAGCCTTTTTAATGAAGGCTCGTCCGGTTTCGCAACCATTATCCCGTGATTTGCAAAAATGATTTTCGGTTGATTGCTGGTCGTTGAGGCTTCGGCTATCATTTTGCCGCCGTAAACTCTGGAATTGTCCGAGAAACCTTTCAATTCATTGAGTCCGAGCGAATAATTGACGCTTTTGAACGGAAAACTCAGCGTTTGATTCGCTTCGATTTTGATATTTTCGAGCTTTGTTTTGAAAAAATATTTATTTTCCGGCGAAACGGTCAGCGTATAGTCGTCGAGCTTGATTTTTCCGCCCGATTCCGCGCCGATTTGAACTTTTGCACGGTCGACGAAATATTTATTCAAAAAGTCTTCAAATTCCGCCTGCTCGCTTTCGGGATACGAAAAATAAGCCTCGCGCTCGCGCCATTTGAAGCGCAATAGATTACCTTTGCCTAAAATTTGTTTTTTAAATTCGTCGCCCGAAAAAGTCGGCTGCGCGAGCATGAAAACGGTCGAATCGCGAATGTCTTCCGCCAAAAATTCCTCGGCTGTTTTGGCTGTCGGAATACTCCGCCAGTAAAGCCCGAACGCGGTCGAAAAAATGACGATTAAAACCAAAAATCCGATTAAAAATAATTTCCAGTTCGAAGATTTCTTCGCTTCTGAATCAAAAAGACTGGACATAAAAACTCCTGATTTAGTGATGATTTATTTAGATGCAAATAGATTCGGGATTACTGCTATTAAATCGAGTTTTTTATTCGATAGCAATACAAAACATCAGTCTGGCAAAATCCGAACAAATCAGATTTTCTAAAATCCTTTTCATCGTCGTTAAATTACGAAAACGTTTCTGTTTCCGTCAATCACACGACCGATTTCAAAACTTGTTCCTAAATTTTCACGCAAAAACTCTTTATCTTCTTCAGCGCAGACGACAATCATTCCGATGCCCATATTAAAGGTGCGAAACATTTCCGCCTCGGCGACGTTTCCCAAAGTCTGCATCAAGCCGAAAATCGGAAGCTCGTTCCACGTTCCGCGTTTTATTTCGACCGCAACATTTTCGGGTAAAATACGCGGAATATTTTCCGTGAAACCGCCGCCGGTGATGTGCGCCAAGCCTTTGATTTTTCCCGAATCGAGCAGACCTGAGAGCGGTTGTAAGAAGCTCGTATGTTTTTCCAGTAAAGCTTCGCTGACGGTTTTGCCTAATTCTTCGATATAAGTGTCAGACTCATAACCGCCGACTTCGAAAAACAGCTTGCGGGCGAGCGAATAACCGTTCGTCTGCAAGCCGTTTGACGACAAGCCCAAAACAACGTCGCCCGCCGCGATTGATTTGCCGTCGATGATTCGTTGTTTATCGACCACGCCGACGATAAAACCAGCCAAATCATACTCGCCGTCCGCATAAAAACCCGGCATTTCCGCAGTTTCGCCGCCGAGCAGAACACAGCCGTTTTCCTTACAGGCAATCGAAATTCCTTCGACGACCGAAGCCGTTACGTCCGGAGAAAGCACGCCGGTCGCAAAATAATCGAGGAAAAAAAGCGGTCGCGCGCCCTGTACGAGAATGTCGTTGACGCAGTGATTAACGAGGTCCTGACCGATTGTATCGTGAATTCCGGTGTCGAAAGCGATTTTCAGCTTCGTCCCGACGCCGTCCGCCGAAGCGACCAGAATCGGTTCCGCCATACCGGGAAACGCGCCCGAAAACATTCCGCCGAAACTGCCGATTTCCGTCAAAGTGCGCTCGTTAAAAGTATTGCGCGCAAAGTTTTTGATTTTTTCGACCGCCCGGTTCGCATTGTCAATCGAAACGCCCGCGTCAGAATATGAAATTGAATTAGACATAAATTTTGAAAGTGAAATTATAGACTTTTTGAGCGAATTTAATCAAAAAAGAGAAAGAAAACCTTATCGATGAATCAGGAAACCCCGCCGGATACGTGAAACCGACGAATTTGAAATTCGCGCGCCAGAATTTTATCAAATTCGTTTTCCGAATTGATTTCCGTTTCGATTTTTACGCCGTTTCGCGTTTCGATAAACTTTTTGTCGGTCAAAGTTTTGCGCCCGCCGCCCGTCATTAAAGAGCAAATCTTTCCGCGCGTGAAATGCGATTCGGGCGAGGTTTGATGAAACCGGCACATTTCGTCAAATTCCGCCAAATCACGCGCTAAATCTGTGAAAATATACTCGCTTGCCCACGCGTCGCCGTCTTTTTTGACGACTTCAAAATACTTATCGGCAAAGTTTCTGATTAAAAACGTGCCGTTTTCGTCCTGCTGCTCAACGTCCGGCAAAAACCTCAAAGGCGCGGCGGCAAAATCGCCGAAACCGACATCGACCAGAAAATATTCGCCGTCCGTCAGCGTTAAAATCGCCAGATGGTCGTATTCGGCACTGAAATCGCCGTTTGCTGAAGCGACGCGCGCCGAAATCAAACGGCTCGGAAAACCGAGTTTATTGAGCAATTCGCCAAACAGACCGTTTAATTCATAACAAAAACCGCCGCGTTTTTCACCGACAATTTTCTCGTAAAACTTTTCCGAATCCAGCAATATCGGGCGTTTCCAGTGAATATCGAGATTCTCGAACGGAACATTCAAAAGATGCTGCCGCTGTAAAAATTTCAGGCTTTCAGCCGTCGCCGCAAACCCCGAATTATCAATCCCGAGGCGGCGCAGATATTTTTCCGTGTCCATAAAATAATTATCCGAAATTAAACCGGACGCGTAAAACGCGTAACGGAACGCTTGACGAAATTTGCGGGAAAAACTACTCTAAAATGTTTTGTTTTCAGACAAAACCGAATCTTTATGAAACTTCGCATTCTATATCACGGAAACTGCTTCGACGGCGTTTCTTCCGCCGCCTTTTTTACAAAATTTTATCAATCGAAAATCAACCCGTCAGCCGAAATTTTCTACACGCCGACGATGCACCGCGCCGGCAACGCGTTCGATTCCGACCAGTTCGACGGCGACGAAAACGCGATTGTCGATTTCAAATATTCGCCCGACCCGCGCCTGACGTGGTGGTTCGACCATCATCAATCGGCATTTCTTTCAAAACCGGACGAGGAAAATTTTCTCGCCGACCGCTCGGGCAAAAAATTTCTCGATACGACGAGTAAATCGTGCTGCGAATTTATCGCCCGCGTCGCCCGAGAAAAGTTCGGTTTTGAAGATGAAAGCCTGAACGAGCTGGTCGAATGGGCGCATATTATCGACGGCGCGCTTTACGAATCGCCGGCGCAATGCGTCGAATTGCGTTCGTCGGCGCTCAAATTAATGCAGGTCATCGAAGGCGAAAAAGACCCGTCATTTGTCGAGCGAATCATCAAAACCCTGACCGTCAAATCGCTGGACGAAATTCTCGAAAGCTCGGAAATTCAGGCGAAATTACAGCCGATTCTCGACCAGCATTGGAAAACGGTTGAACTCATAAAAGAGCGCGCAAAATACAGCCGCGGCGTTGTCAGTTTCGATTTAAGCGACACGTTTGTAGACGGCTACAACAAATTTATCCCGTATTATTTTTACCCGCAGACGACCTACAACGTCGCGCTGACGCGCAGCACCTTCCGCACGAAAATCTCGGTCGGCTCGAATCCCTGGTCGCCGCGCCCGCGCCTGCACAACATCGCCGAAATCTGCGAAAAATACGGCGGCGGCGGACACGCCGTCGTCGGCGCGGTTTCCCTAAAACCGGAAGATTTAGAACTCGGTAAGCGGTATATGCGGGAAATCATCGAAACTTTGCAATTTAACGTCGATTAATTTGGCTTTGATTTAAAATTAGCCGCGGAAAAGCGCGGAAAAACGCGGATTTGAATTATTTGTTTTAATCCGCGTTTTTCCGCGTTTTTCCGCGGCTCAAAATTTCAGTCATTCAATTGACTTCACAAGCGCCCGCGTTTAGCATTTTGAAAGGTTTTTATTTAATTGTTTGGAGTTGAAATAAATGAGTTTCACATTAATGGACCAGAGTTCGGAAAACTTTGAGTTTCAAGCAAACGTATGGCATTGGAAAACGGCGCTTGAAATCATCAAAAGTTTCGATATTTTGAGCGAAGGTAAAATAAAACAAATGAGTTACAACGCGACGGGCGTTAAATTGGAAAAAGACGAGGCACACATTATCGGCGAAAAAATCCGCGACGAGATTCTCCCGAAATTAGCGCCGAACAAACGAATCTTTGCCGATTTGTCCGTCACGGACGCGCCCGACGACGGAACTTTGTACCGCGATAACGACGAGCAATGGAAAAATTATTCGGCTGACTATGAATGGCTGAAAGATTTGTCCGATTTTTGTCTGAAATCGAAAGGTTTTCAGGTTTTTTAAAAAAATGGATGTTTTATATCAAGTTTGGGTCGCCATCGAGACTTTTTTCAAGAACCCGTGGGTTCAATTCGCTTCACTCGTAATTTTTGCCACCGCACACGGCTACGCGGGCGCGTGGCTCGCCGTGCGGATGCTTTTTCGCCCGCGTAATCCCGTTAAAATCTTCGGTCTGACAATTTTTCCGCAAGGCATGGTGCCGCGCCACCGCGAGCGCCTCGCGACGGCAATCGGCAAAGCGGTCGGCGAAGAATTGGTTTCGCAGGAAACCATCGTCGAAGAGCTTTTCGGTAAAGAATTCCTGCGCAAAAAAATTCAGACGGTGGTCGATTCATACACCGAGAATTTGATTTCGCAAAATTACCCGTCGTTAATCGAAGCCTTGCCGGCAAACGTCCGCGAACCGGTGCTGGACGCGATTTCGACGCTGCAGTTGAAAATTGCCGAGCATATCGAGCAAGTGCTGCAAAGCGAGGAAACTATCGAAACAATCCAGAAATTTGTCGAGCGCCGCGTCGATGAAGTTCTCTCGCAGCGCGTATCGGAAGTTATCGACGAAGAAAACTTTAATAAAATTCTCGGTTTCCTTGAAGATAGAATTCGTTCGATTATCAAAGAGCCGTCGCTCGAAAATAAGGTGCGGGATTTTATCAGCCGCCGCGTTGACGATTTGGCAAACTCGCAGACGCCGCTCGGGAGTCTGTTTACCGAAGACGCCGCCGCACTGCTCAAGGAAAAGGCAGGCGAGCAAATTCAGCCGCTCGTTCATCAATTGACCGAGCTGGCAACCGCCGACCGCACAAAAAATCAAATCAGCGCGCTCATCAAAAAAGAAGTTCACTCGTATTACGAAAATCTGCCGTTTTTCAAAAAAATCTTCGTTTCGCGCGATAATCTTTTGCAGGACGTTGACGAGCTCGTCAACGACAGCCTGCCGCGGCGCATTGAAGAAACCCTGCGCGGTGACTTTTTCGCGCAGGAAGCAAAGGGATTTCTCGATTCGACGATTAATAATACGCTCGAAAGACCGCTTCCCGATTTAATCGGTAAAATCGCGCCCCAACAACTTGAACGTCTTAAAGCGCAAATCTCGAAAAACGTGCTCGCGCTGGTGCAGGGCGACGAAATGATGAATTCGATTTCGGCTTATTTGAGCGATACGCTGCATAAACTTCGACCGCACAGCATCGACGCGATTTTGCAGACCGTGCATCCCGAGTCGGAAGCAAAGCTCAAAAAGATGCTCTCGAAAGGGCTTTTAACCATTCTCTCGCGCGATGAAACGTCGAAAATCATCAACTCGGTTCTTTCAAACCAAATCGAAGGCTTTATGGCGCGCCCGATTGGCAAGCTCGCCGACCACATCTCGGAAGAACAGGTGCGAAGAACCGGAAAATCCCTGACCGAAACGATTATCGCAGCGGCGAAAGAAAAACTGCCCGAAGCCATCAGAGAATTCGATATCGGCGGCGTGGTGCGCGAAAAAATCAATAATTATCCGGTCGAAAAACTCGAATCGCTGATTTTGTCGGTTGCCAAAGAACACTTGCGGACAATCGAGCTGTTCGGCGCGTTTTTCGGATTTGTCATCGGCGTTGTGCAGGCTCTGCTTTCATACTGGGCGTTTGCGGGCAAGTAGTTTTTACCAATGAAAAGAGTTGGACTTTTAATTTTAATCGCATTTTTAGCCGGTTTTGCCGCGTGCGGCATTACTAAAACGGGCGACCGAAAAACTTCTGAAAAATATGCGAGCGAAACACGCAGCGATTTCGGTTTTCGCGAAATAAAGGCGGGAAACGCCGTCGTCCTGATGATTTCGGTGCAGGAAGAATTCGCCGTCACCCTCGAAGGCGAGGAAAACCTTCTTAAAGACGTAAAAACCAAGGTTGAAGGCGAAACTCTTGTGATTTCCACGAAAGGCGCGATTTCACCGACCAATAAAATCCGCGTTAAAATTTCGATGCCCGAGCTGCTCGCTTTGGAACTCTGGGGCGCGTCCGAGGCATCCGTGACAAATACTAAAAGTGATTCGCTCAAACTTCAGGTCGGCGGTTCTTCAAATATCACAGTCGGCGGCGAAACAAAATCCTTAACAGCGGCGGCAAACGGCGCGAGCAAAATCGACGCCGAAAATCTGAAATCTGAAAACGCCGACGTAAAAACCGCCGGGACAAGCGAAATTACGGTTTCCGCCGCCAACGATTTAACCGCCGAAGCAATCGGCGCAAGTACGGTTTATTACACGTCCGAGCCGAAAAATCTCAAGCAAAACTTAATCGGAACAAGCGAAATCAGAAAAAAATAAGTTTTTGCGAACTTTTTGAAACTTAATTCCGTTGTTCATTTCGACATAACTTTTCTTTCTTGGAGGAATCAATGAAAAAAATCGGATTTATTATTTTTATAGTCGCAATAATTATTGGGGTGACGTTTGCCAACTTCTTTTCGTGGGGCAAGACCGAGGCGAAGTTCTTTAATTTTTCTGTCAACTTCGGCGGAATTCAAGGCTCGGGCAACACGGTTAACGAAAAACGCGACGCTGCGGATTTCAATGCTGTCGAAGTCGGCGGTGTTTTTGAGGTTGAAATAGTTGCCCAGAAGGATTTCAGCGTCGAAGTCGTAGCCGACGACAATCTCCTGCAGTACATTAAAACGGAAGTCAACGGCGATACTCTGGAAATCAGCAGCGTGAAAAGCATTTCGCCGAAAAGCGCGATACGTGTTCGCATCGGCGCGCCGAATATCGAAAATCTGCAAGTTTCCGGCGTCTCGAAAGTTTCGCTCGCCAATCTGAAAAACGACACGCTGAAAGTTGACGCCAGCGGCGCATCGAAAATTAAGGTTGACGGCGAAACCAAAAACCTCGAAGTCGAGCTGAGCGGCGCGAGCCGTCTCGACGCGGAAAATTTGAAATCGGAAAATGTGAACGTTGACGGAAGCGGTGCGAGCAACGCCGCCGTAAATGTGTCGGGCGATTTGCGAGCCGACCTTTCCGGCGCCAGTAAAGTTACTTACACCGGTAACCCGCGAAATCTCGAAAAATCAACTTCCGGCGCGAGCTCGGTTAAAGGAAAATAATTTATTTTCAAAATGAACTCCAAAAGGCAGGAATTTTTAATTCCTGCCTTTTTACGTTTCGACGGCTTTTGTCTGAATTCCCGCTAAATTTCCTTCTTTATCAAGACCGACAAAATAAACATCCAACTCAATGCGACCGACTTTGAAAACTTTTAAGTCGGTCAGATTTTTTTCAAGCAAGCTTTTGAGCGCGGCAAATTTTCCGGCAGTCGCTTTTTCTTCATCGCCGAACCAATCCTGGATTTTAACGAACCGCTCAAACATTTGATTGAATTCTCTTTCTTCAACCGGCGTGTCGGCGGACCTGCCGGTTTGCCGTAAAAGATTTTCCTTCGTGACCGCATCGGTTTTACTTCCGGTGAACGGAAATATTTCCGCATCCGTTTCGCTGATGTACCACAAGCCTTCGGCTATCGTTTTTATCTGTTCTGATAAATTGACTTTCGGCGTTTTCGCCTCCGATAACGACGCCGATTTTTTTCCTTTGTTCGACATTTTAATTTTTGCTCCGAGATAAAACAAAACAAGTCTAACTTGAGTCTTAAATCTTGCCAAGTCGCTGTGAAAAAAAGGCTTTTCCACATAAAAATTATTTCTTAAAAAACCTGTGGAAAACACTTGCATCTGGATTTTTTTTATGTTAGTCTAAGTGCCGTTTCCGATAATAAAAAAACTTGTAAATTATTGAAAACATTAGACTTAAAGTTTTACTTTAACTTTTAAGCAACTTTCCACAAGCCTGTGGAAAACCCTGTGGAAAAATTTTATAAATATGAACCAACAAAGCCTACGAAGTTCATAAGATATAAAGGTTTTCGGCGGATTCACAAAAGTAGTTAATGAAAAATCTCAGCTTTTATTTTTCGCGTGATTTTTGCTTAAAAGTTTTACCAAAGATTTAACTAATACTTTGCCCGGAGAGAAGCAAATGGAAACTTCGTTGGAACATAAAAATGTGTGGAATAACATCCTGCAATCGGTCGAAAAGCGTCTGAACAAACAAATTTTTGACGCCTGGTTTCGCCCGATTCAATTTGACGGCTGCGATGAACAGGAAAAAATCGTTCATCTCAGAGCGAGCCAGGTAAACAAGGATTGGGTGAGCACATACTATTCCGAGATGATTAACCAGACCTTAAAAGAATTAAATTTACCTCACTATCGGCTCGACTGGATAGTCGAAGAAAACGACATCCAGGAGGAATTCGCCGACGAAGACGACGACGCGGAATTTTTCTTTGAACGCGCCAACTCTTTTTCAAACGCCGCGACCGCCAACGGAAACGGATTTGATACGCCGAAGCCCGAAATTTTGGTCAAAAGCAGTCCGACGAATTTTGTTGACATCGAGCCGATTGAAAATTCTCTTAATCCGAAATATACGTTCGACAAATTTGTCGTCGGCGCGTGCAATCAATTCGCGCACGCCGCCGCGCTCGGAGCAGCCGAATCGCCGGGCAAAACTTACAATCCTTTATTTATATACGGCGGCGTCGGTCTCGGGAAAACGCATCTGATGCACGCTATCGGACATTCGATTCAAACACGCAATCGTCATTTGCGCGTCGCATATATTACGTCCGAGAAATTTATGAACGAGCTTATCAACGCGATTCGCTATGACAAGACGCAGACGTTTCGCGAAAAATATCGCTCGATTGACGTGCTTCTGATGGACGACGTGCAATTTATGGCGGGCAAGGAACGCACGCAGGAGGAATTTTTCCACACATTCAATGCGCTGCATAATGACCAGAAACAAATCGTTATCAGCTCCGACTGTCCGCCGCGCGAAATTCCGACATTAGAAGAAAGATTACATTCGCGTTTTGAATGGGGTCTGATTGCCGACATAGAACCGCCGGATTTGGAAACTAAGGTTGCGATTCTGAAACGTAAAGCGGATTTGGACGGCGTCGGTCTTCCGGACGACATCGCGTTTTTTATCGCCAGTAAAGTTCGCAGCAATATCCGCGAGCTTGAAGGCTCGCTCGTGCGGCTGGTCGCAATTTCATCTTTGCGCGGAATGCCGATTTCAAAAATGCTCGCGCAGGACGCGATGCGGAATGTTATTGATAACGAACAGCCCGAAGGAATCACGATGGACAGAATCGCCCGCACTGTTTCGGCGCATTATAAATTGACGGTCGAAGAATTGAAATCGAAAAACAATTCGCGCCAGATTGCCGTGCCGCGACAGGTGGCGATGTATCTGTGCAAGCGATTAACGAAACACAGTTTTCCGGAGATTGGTCGCGAGTATGGCGGCAAGCATCACACGACCGTGATGCACTCGGTGGAAAAAATAGATGCCCTGACGAAGGACGATAGGAATTTCCACAGGGTGATTAGCGAGCTAATTGATACTCTCTGCAGTTAGTTAGCTGAAACGAAAAAAAGTTTTGTGGAATTATTTCCACAGGGAAATTAGAAAACGTGTTTGGGTATTGGTTTTAGAATCAATACTTAAACAAAGTTTTCCACTTTTCCACAGGTTGAGGAAATCTTTGCCTGTGGAAACTTGTGGAAAACTATTCTATTGTCTTTTTTTTCCACAGGACAAAAGTTTTCCACAGATTTATCCACACCCCCTGTGGACGCGCAAGTTTAATTATTTCACCAATAAAGTCGGTTTTCCACTTTTCCACAGTCCCTACTAGTACTACTAGTAAATATATATAGATTTTAAAGTATTAGAATTAGTAAAAGGGCGCGAAACGTGAAAGTAAAACTTGAGGTAAAAAAAGACTAAAAATATACCTTCATTCGGTTTGTATAAGAACAGATTTAACCCTAAAATAATTTTTACCTAAACACCGAAAGCGTTCAGAAAAAAAACAAGGAAGATAAAGTTATGGAATTTGTAATCAAGCAAAGCGTGTTGAAAGATGAACTCGGGTTCGTGCAGGGCATTGTTGAAAAGAAATCGACGATTCCCGTTCTATCGAATATCTTAATCGAATCGGTCGGCGAAGGAACGATTCGAATAGTCGGAACCGATCTGGACGTGACGATTCGCTGCGAAGCGGAAGCTGACATCCGTGTGGCGGGGTCGATGTGCATCCAGGCGCGCAAACTTTTCGACATCGTTCGCCTGCTCGACGGCGGCGACGTGCATTTTGCCAAAGAAGAAAACGAATGGGTAAAAATGTCGTGCGGCAAATCGAAATTCCGCCTGGCGGGTGTCAACCGCGACCAATTTCCGGAAGTTCCCTCTTTCAAGAGCGCGCCGCTGAAACTCTCGGCTGAAATCTTCAATCACTTTATCAGCAACACGGCTTTCGCCATCACCAACGAGCAATCGCGCTTTACGCTTTCGGGCGCGAAATTCATCTACGACGGCTCGACCGCCAAAATGGTCACGACCGACGGGCATCGTCTCGCGTTCATTCAAAAAAATCTCGACGCGTCGGCGCAAGCCGAGAATATGGACGCGCTGATTCCGAAAAAAGCGCTGATGGAATTGGTCAAAATCTCGCGCGATTCTTCGGCAGAAGTCAGTTTCGGCGAAGACCCGAATCACATCTATTTCGAGGTTAACGGTCGCCTGCTCATCACGCGCAAGCTCTCGGGCAATTTCCCGAACTACGAGATGGTAATTCCGAAAGACAACGACAAGACGGTCACGTTCGATTCGGACGAAATGAAAAACGCGCTGCGCCGCGTCTCCTTAATGGCTGACGAACGGACGCGTTCCGTCAAGATTACGATTCGCACGGGCGAAATCGAAATCGGGGCGCAAAGCTCGGAAGAAGGCGAAGCGAGCGAAAAGGTCACGGCAGATTACACAGGCGACGAAGTGCAAATCGGTTTCAACTCGCAATACCTGCAGGAGTTCTTAAACGTCGTCAGCGCCGCCGAATCATCCGAAGCCGCGCCCGAACAGGAAGCCGACGGCGAAACCGTCCGCGTCAAAGAGACGGGCGGCAAACCCCGCATCGCCTTCGAATTCAAAGACGGCAATGCCCAAACCCAAATGCGCGTCGCCGGCGACACCGCCTACGACTACAAATATATCGTTATGCCTCTGCGTATATGATAAAAAGTTCAAGACTTTCTTAAAAAATGAGGGTTGTTTTAGTCAAAGCATTTGAAGAAGCCATCAGAGACAGATTGGAAGAAAATTGACCGGATGACGGACGAAGAAATTGACGTGTCGGACAGCCCGCCGTTGACGGACGAATTTTTCGCCCGCGCCGAATGGCGGATGCCGGACAAAAAGACGGCGGTTACCTTGAGCGTAGATTCGGAAGTTCTGAAATGGTTCGAGTCGCAAGGCGCGGATTTTCAGCACCGTATCAACGCGGCGTTAAAAATCTACGCCGAAGCACATCAGAAATAATTCCGCTCAAACAAAACGCCCAAACCCAAATGCGCGCCGCCGGCGATAACGCTTACGACTACAAATACATCGTCATGCCTCTGCGGATATGATATTTGGTTTTATCAATTTATCAATTTTGTCATTTGCCAATTAAGTTGGTAAATCGCCAATTAAGTTGGTAAATCTGCTAATTAAGTTGGTAAATGAAATTGCCAATTAAGTTGGTAAATGAAAACATAATAAGAAAAGACCGCTAATTTTTAAGCGGTCTTTTCTAAAACTAAATTGTCTTATAAAAAGAGAGAAATTCAACAATCTTTTTTGTTTTTCCATCCTGAACTTTCAGCTATTTCAAATTTTTTTTTAGAAATTAGTAACGCTTCTTGAACTTTCGGAAGTTTTACTAACTTAGGATTTGATACTTTTGCTCGATTCAGAACCAGCCAAAGAGGGGGTGTCCTTTTTTCCTTAATAAGGCAATCCGTCACATACAAAATCCGTCTGGCAATAAATTCTTCGGTTGATTCAGCATTTTTTTGAAGAACCTTTATCGTTCTAGGTATACAATCGGGGCGTTTCACAACGAGATACGCAATTTTTAGTCTTTTGGCTATTCCTGTAATTGTAACTTTTACTGGATAATCCGAAGATAAAAAAAATTCTTTTGCTAAATTATCAGCTTTTACAGATAATTCATTATCCCTGTCTGCCCAATTTATGCGGTTGGGTTTTTCTCTTGTAAATTGACGTGCTGGCGAATTTTTTTCAAGCCATTCTCTATCATTTATCTTTAACCAATAGTAAGATTTTTGGTTTAACAGAGATAGTTTATGGCGCCCCATGCCCGAATTTTGTTTTTTTATTTTAATCCATTCTGCACGGTGAAATTTTCTTAATTTCCTATTGTCAATAATCTTAGATTTAGGGTAGTGTCCTAATAGTGTGTTGCTCGAAAATAAATGTTCTGGCAACACTTTTTCGTTTATGGTAATCTCATTTTATTATGCCTAAACGCTCAAGCACAAACCGAAGCAAAGACGAAAATGTTTTGGCTAAATCTTTGATAGATTCTATCATTGAGGAAACGGAAAGCGAAGATTTTGAAAAAGAAAAACCGCAGAAAAATCCTGCGGCGGTTGCGCTCGGTCGGCTTGGTGGTAAAATTGGTGGTAAAGCTAGAGCCGCAAAATTGACACCCGAAGAACGTTCGGAAATTGCCAAAAAAGCGGCTCAAACTAGATGGAAAAAAGAAAGCTAAGCCGCTTTCTTTTTCTTTTTGTCCATTTCCTTAAATGCTTCTTCTTCCGCTAAATCCTCATCAAAATTGAAACTCATTTGAATTGGATTTTCTTGAAATCGTTTTTTATTAACATAATCCATATCGGTTTTTAGCTGTCTAGCGTCAGCGAGACTTTGCCGCCGCCTTTCTTGGAATCCAATTTCAAGATGTTCTCGTGGCGCATCGAACATATTTGCCCACAAATGCAGTTGTCTGCCGTCTTTTTCGGTGGTTGCGGAGTGATAAAGCCTAACGCGACTTCCATCTTCTGCCGTGATGTATTGTTCGCGTAATACGTCCTTAACTTCTTCGACACATTTTCTTCTAGCAAAATCCTTTACTGGCTTCCAGTAATCGTTTTTAATTAACCAATCAGCAACTTCATTAACATCAAAAGGTTGGCGTTGGTGTTCCTGTTCAAATTCTTTTGTAAATTTTAATATCTGGTCTTTTCTTGACATTATTCTGCTTTCTCCTATTTCTAAATGAAGTGTTGATAACCATAACCGTCTGTTAAGGCTGTTTCTGTGATGATTTGGCGAACTTTCACCAAATACTTACGAAGGTGCGTAAAAGGCAATCCTTTTCCGCTAATTTTGTGGCGATGATGTAGTTGCCCAACGACTATTCCGGCGTGAACCTTATTTAACGCGGAAAATCCTAGTATCTTCGTTTCAGAGTATGTTGGGTGAACACGCATCAAAAAACTATCCAACTTGTTGACTGGTATTGAAAATTCTGCCGCGTCTTTATCGGCTCTTTTCTCAAACTCCGGCTTCTCAACCTCCGGCGAATCTTCGTTTAACAAATCAGAATCAATAATTGGCGCATCTTTTCCTTCATTATTTTCAACGTGCGAAAGTTCGTGAAGAAGTGTATGCCAAAATGAATCAATACGGTCAAAACGCAATGATAAAACAATGACAGGCGAATTATCATCAATCCAAAATGTTACGCCGTCAATTTTCGAGCCGGGTAAAGGTTCGATAATTAACAGACGAATACCGGCATCACTCAAAATTTTAGGAATGTGTCTTATTTCTTCCACATCAAAGAGTAGCAATTTTAGTTTCTCCAATGCGCCTGCTAATGATTTCTGTGAAAACTCTTTCACCATTGCGCCGCGAGCCAGTTTATAAGCTCGCGTAATCCAAGCTGCTTGTGCGGGCGTAGTCTGAAAGTAAGAATTTGATTTTTTCGCGGCGTAACTTAAATTGATTTCATCATCGGCAGATTTAAGATTGAAAAATTCCAAGATTTGAGATTCAAGTTTATCTACATCATCATTTGGAGTAATCCAATTTCGTTTCAGCATTTCTTTTACAGGGAAGCGGTTGTAGAGATATGAGCGTTTTGTTAAAGAATTGTCTGCCGCGCCTAGTTTTGAAAGTTCGTATTTTCTGTGAATATCTAGCCAAAAGTCAGGCGTTGTATTAAATACAATCGCCAAATCCCTAGCAATTTTGGGCGTAAAATTTTTTCTTTCCGTTAGTAGTTGGCTCACTTCGCTACTATGCCAACCCAAAAGAAAAGCTAAATCAGTTTGTGTCCAATTTCGTTGTTCGAGCATTTTTTTTATAGCTGTAGCTGGCGAACTTGGCGTTTCGTTCATTTTTTTCTTCTCCAAATTTCTAATTTAAGAATTTCTAATGTCCACTTTACATCTAGCAAAATCGCGTGTCAATATAAATTTTCAAGTATTTATAAATACTTGAAAATTGTGTTGTTTTAAGACACTTTATGCTTGATTTACCTTTATCAGTTAAGTATAATTACATTATAGCAACACACTTGTTGGTTAAAATTATGAATTGCCCAGAATGTAACTCGTTACCGAAAAAACACGGAAAAGACCGAAAAGGAAATCAACGCTTTCGCTGTTTAGCTTGCGGAAAAACCTATGTCGAGCCGCAAAATAAACCGCTCGGCGAAATGCGTTTGACCGAAGAAAAGGCATTGCTTTGCTTGAATCTACTTGTCGAGGGCAATTCAATCCGCTCAATCGAACGCATTGCAAATGTTCACCGTGATACGATTTTGAATCTGTTAAAAGTCGTCGGCGAAAAATGTCTCTGGCTTCAAGAAAATCTCGTTAAAAACATCAAAGTTACGGACGTTCAAGCCGATGAAATTTGGGCGTTTGTCGGAATGAAACAAAAGACCGCGAACGAATACGGATTTGGTGAAACTGAAAAGGTCGGCTCGTTTTACACTTTCACCGCGATTGAATCACATTCAAAACTTATCATTGCTTGGCATCTCGGAAAGCGAACCGAAGAAGATACTTTGATTTTCTTGGAAAAGCTCTTTCTGGCGATTGATGGCGCAACAAACCGCTTTCAAATGTCCACAGATGCGTTCAAAGGCTACGACCATACGGTTAATGAAGTTCTCGGAACTATGGCGGATTACGGGCAAATCATCAAAATCTACGGCAAGCAAAATCCTGATGAAGTTCGTTATTCATCTGGCAATGTAATCGAGATTATTAAAAAAGTTATTTGCGGCAAGCCGATCGAAGATAATATTTCGACTTCTTACGTTGAACGCTCAAATCTAACAATGAGAATGAGTATGCGGCGGCTCACTCGCCTAACCAATGCTTTCAGCAAAAAGTTTGAAAACCTTAACTATGCGATTGCTCTACACTTCGCTTATTATAACTTTTGCAGAATACACAAAACGATTCGTTGCACGCCTGCGATGGAAGCAGGTTTGACTAAAACAGTTTGGACTTTGAAAGATTTATTGAATATAAACTTATGAAATACGCTGATAAATTAAAAAGTTATGTTGGGATTGAAGGCGATTTTAGTGCGAGCGATTGCAGCCTGCGTTTTCCTGCAATCAACAGAGATATTATGTCTACAGGCTTAATTAAGGAAATCGGTGAAAATTTTGTAGTTATTAGCATAAAAGAACCCCCTCTATCACCTAATCAGACAAGAGCCTACGAAATACGTGAATACGTCTTACCGCTAAATCTTTTCAAATTGGTAATACTTGAAAAGATTCCAGCAACACACTATTAGGACACTACCAAATCTGATAGTACCTTGATAAATTCGATTATTTAGTTTTGCGTATCCTGGTTTTTCTAGGAGAACTGTTTGCCTTGATTATCTTAAAATAGTTACCGTGAACCCACGCTTTAGAGTCACTCTTCTGGTCGATCACCAGATACCAACCGGTCGAAGTTGAAGTCACACTAACCAAAACCAGCTTTTCTCCAACAGCGAGTTCACGAATGACTTCACTATTTTGACTCGCTTCGCGCATCAATTTGGCTTTTTTGACAATTTGAGCGAATGAAAAATTCGAGTCTGCTTTATTATTTTCGGTTTCACTTTTCCTGTTGCTTAAATCGTCGCAGACTATTTTGTAGGTTTTCTCTTCGATCGCATCCGGCACGACGTATCGCCAGGGCAAAGGTGTCAATGTTCGGCTTTGATAATCACCGTTTGGATAATAGCTGTTCGCCTGAATCACTCTCTTCATCTTTTCCGAGCATTTCCATTCGTTCAGACCGATAATATAAGATTTGTCCGGATAGACTACTTTTTCCCAAGCCTGGACAATTCCGGAAGGCTTCTTCTTTATTGATTTATCGACATACCAAAGAGCCGAATCAGGAGTCATTCCGACAAAACTCCAACGAGATTGTGCCAAAGTATTGAAGGTAAAAATAACAATACAAAATAAGCTAACAAAGAATCGTAAAAGTTGGGACATTTTTAATCTCCTGCTATAATCGAACGAAAATGGAACTGGGGGCGATCAACCAACCTTGATTTGCCTTACCGGACAATCAATTTATCCGGTAAAACCTCAAAAGGAAGTCGCACTAAATACAATGGTATTTAGTTTCGGGATATTTGCAACTAATTCTTTTCCATCAGGAGGTAATTCTGATGGGAGGTAATAATCTTAGTCCGAAGCGTCTTGCCGAAAAGTTGAAACAAATAAGAATACAGAAGAAATTATCTCAGAACGAAATCTTACAAAAGATTGGTTTCGATGGGATATTATTTCAGGGAAATGTTTCTCAGTATGAGCTAGGCAGGCGTGAACCTCCTTTACTTGTGCTTCTTGCTTATGCTCGACTAGGAGAAATTAAGGTCGAGATTTTGATTGACGACAATCTTGACTTACCTACTTAAACTGATTTTGATATATCTTAAAATTAATAGAAAGTTACAAATGTTTCGCTGCACTTAAAATTACCTTTGCTTTGACACTGATTGAGATTATACGTCGATTGTTTTCTATATTATATAAAAATGGATAAACATGATTCTAAAAACTTAAGTGTTGATTCGAGAAAGTTTGCAAAAATAAAATCTTCGGGCATGGTTAAGAATCCTGTGAGAAAAAAAAAGAAAATCAGGCAAAATGAATTTGAAATAAGTGATAAGAAATATAATGTACCAAACTTATTAATATTTTTTCTTTTCTTTGTTACTCTATCAGGAACTATAACGATTTTCTTATTTTTTAATGTAAGAACAAATTCTAGAGGGGCAGAAGATTCCGGAGAAACATCAAATCAACCTTTGAAAAGCCTCCAGCCTGTTACGGATTTTAATACTAATGTTTATGGGGACAGGCAGTTAGCTAATCTATCTAAAAGTAAACGACCTTTCAATAATCCAGAAATTTTAATATCTCGGACAGCAAATATAAACAAAAACTCTTCTATTACGAACAAAAACTCCTCTGAAGTTAGAGAAAAAGCACTGCTTGATAAAAAGCTTAGTATTAAACGAATTCTGCGTAAAAATGAAAAGGAAACAAGGAGCTCTATAGGATTTGAGATATGGAATATTGGGTTCGTTGGAAAATCAGAGGATCTTATGCCTGTTATTAAACTAAAATTACCCAATTCAAAAGATGATTTCATTTATTTAAAAAAAACAGGGTACGAGAGTAACTTCGAAATTGACAACAGAGAGTTCAGCTTAAAAGTGGAAATCCTTGATTATGAAACAGTTGCATTTTCGCTAATAGAAAAATAAAAAACAATTTATAAAAGAATATTTAATTTTATAAAATTATTTTGTTAACCGTGATATTTTGTTTCATAGAAAATACAATGAGTCTATGATAAAATGCCTCAAAAAATTTAATCATATGGATTGAAATGAAACCTTATACAGCTCCAACTAAAAGAGATCTTCTGTTTATTAGTCATGCAACTCCGGAAGATAACGAATTTGCTAAATGGCTCACGTTGCGATTGGCTGCCGAAGGATATCCTGTCTTTTGCGAAATAGTTGACTTTCTCGGTGGTGAAGATCCGTGGAGAGATATTGAACAGGTTATTCGTCAAAGAGCAATAAAAGTTCTTTTCGTTTTAACTAATGTTTCAAAGGATAAGCGCGAACTAGAAAAGAATTAAATCTAGCTGACCAAGTAGCACGAAAAGAATCTTTAGAAGATTTTATTATTCCATTAAAAATCGAAGCCGTTCCTCATTATGATGTCAATATTGAACTCCAAACAACTCTATCTATATCCTTCGAAGAAGGATGGGCTAAAGGATTAAATCAATTAATTGAAAAATTAGAACAACAAAAAGTTGAGAAGAATCCAGACTTTAACCCGAATGCAGTAACTTCATGGTGGCGTAATCATTTTAGTGCCGACGCTGGTTTATTAGAAACTCCTGAAGAACTTCTTTCAAACTGGTATCCCATTACTGGGATTCCAAATAAACTTTATTTTCATATTTTCCAACCCGGTGTGGATATTAAAGGTGGAGATTTGCTTTGTGACTTTCCATATATAATTTATAACAACGGTATTCTAACCTTTGCCCAAATCGATGATTTGGGCGATAACCAGCAATTATTTGGCGATACGCATTATTTTTACGTTAATGATCTGTTGAACGATAAACACAGCAATATCATAGGTGAGCAGGATACCCGAAATAAAATTTCTGACTTGTTAAGACAAGCATGGGAAAAACTTCTTGTCACTCGCGGGTTAAAACTTTACGAGTTAGCTTCCAGCAGCCAGTGTGGATATTTTCTCAAAGACCAAGTAGCAGGAGATCGGCTTTATTATGATGAAATTGACAAAACCGAAAGGGGCAAAAAGCCTTATCGCGGAATTATAGGTTTTAAAACAATTAATAAAGCTACAGGTAAAAAAAGATATTGGCATTTTGGAATAAGTGCTATCCCACTAATGCGGGCTTCTAAATATTTTGCCGTAAGTCCTCATGTCTTATTTTCAGAGGATGGACAAGAAATCTGGTCGGATAAGGATAAAATGCATAAAGCAAAAATGCGTCAGACCAGTGGGTGGTGGAACGCAGAATGGCGCGATCGAATTTTAGCTGTTATGCACTATTTGGCTAATGAAAAAAATGAAATTGAATTGGTATTTGGAAGCGATTTAATTGTAACGGTAGATAAAACACCTCTTCGATTTAATAGTCCTGTTTCATTTGCTGATCCCGTTAAATCTTTAAACGACGAGACCGATAGTGAAAATAACGTTGAGATAGAATTCGCTGATGAAAATGATGATATTGAAGATGAAGATTTCGATGATTTAGAAGACGAGGACGAATAATCTATGCCTGATTTAATTAAACTAAATGAACCTTCTCTCCTATTTGGCTATAATCAAGCAATAGAAGATCCACGTGATGGCATAACGCTTTTCAGTCCGCTCGACAAAGGTAAAAGTTACGGTATCAAAGCCGGGGTCATTGGCACGAAAGAAGGGATTCACATTTACAAGAACTGGGTCGATCGCATTCAACATCCTATTTACGATAGAAATGAAAAGGACAATTCGTTAAAACCACACCGACCATTTTTTCCAGGTTTTGAAGCTGCCTTTCGAATTCCTTGGAATTCACAGCCATTATTACAAATAGAAGTTGAAAATTCGGAAATAGATCAATATGTTTATTTAAATGATGCTCATCAGAGAGTTTATAAAACTGTTAATGTTTTTTCCCAAAAGATTTTAGATGCCTTTAAGGAAGAAGAAGAAAAACCAGATATTTGGTTCGTTATTATTCCAGAAAAGATATCTAAGTATTGTCGTCCGCAATCAAAAGTAGCTAAGGATTTACAAGTTAAAGCCGAAAACACAATGTCGGTTAAACAAGCAAAGAAATTAATCAAACAGCCCACTTTTTTCCCAGAAGACGAGGAAAATGCTATTCCTTATAGATATGAATTAAATTTTCATAATCAATTAAAAGCGAGGCTTTTAGAAAAAGGAATTTTAACTCAAATTCTGCGTGAAACCACCTTAGCTCCTAATGAATTTTTGAATCAATTTGGTAAACCAATAAGACCGGTAGACGATCCTTCAACTTTAGCTTGGAACATTGCAAACTCGGTTTATTACAAAGTCGCCGGACGTCCTTGGAAAATTAACAATATTAGAGAAGGAGTTTGTTATATCGGAATGGTTTTTAAGCAAGATGAAAACCACGAAGACCCGCGGATGGCGTGCTGTGCCGCCCAAATGTTTCTTGATTCGGGAGATGGGGTTGTTTTCAAGGGTAATGTTGGTCCCTGGTATAATCCTAAATTAGGCGATTTTCATTTATCAAAAGCGGATGGAACTAAATTGATAGCTCAAGCCGTTGAAGCCTATAAAAAGAAAACAGGTAATCCGCCAAAAGAACTATTTATTCATGGAAAAGTGCGCTTTGATGATGAAGAATGGCGAGGGTTTATGGATGCTATAGATACTAATAAAACCACATTAATTGGTGTTCGAATTCGGCATGAAGGTCACTTTAAGTTATTCAGAAAAGGAACACGCCCGGTTCTTCGAGGAACGGCGTATGTAAGATCAAACAAACTTGCTTATCTTTGGACAAAAGGATATGTACCAAGAATCCAAACATATGCCGGCAGAGCCGTACCAAATCCTTTGTTAATAGAAGTAGCACGCGGATTTACAGAAATTGAAACAGTCTTAAAGGATATTCTTGCATTAACAAAATTGAACTATAACACCTGCATTTTTGCCGATGGCGTGCCGGTTACATTAAAGTTTGCGGATGCGGTTGGGGAGATTTTAACAGCTGGTCCGTTAAAAGATTATCCACCTCTGCCCTTTAAACACTACATATAAGATGTGTAGGCTATTTTATTGAAAACATATGGCTGATGAAAAGAAAATCAAACATTTGGAACTGATCCAAGCGGTAATCAACCGTTTAGCTAACAATTCGTTTTTAGTTAAAGGATGGTGCGTAACTTTAGTAGCTGCAGTTTTAGGTTTACTTAGTAAAGACACAAATAAACGGCTAATCATTATTGTTTACTTTCCAATCATAATGTTCTGGATTCTGGATGCTTATTTTCTTTATCAGGAGAAACTATTTCGCAATCTTTATGACAAAGTAAGAAATACGGACAACGAACAAATTAATCTTTCCATGAATGCTCATGAAATAAATGAGAATAAAATTAACTGGATCGATTCTTTCTTTTCCAACACTATGCTTCTTTTCTACGGAATAATGGCATTAATTTCCCTTTTAGCAATATCTTTGTTCTTCAACTGGATTTAGCGTAGTTATGAATGGTGGAGAATAGTAAATTTATGGACGGCGTTGCACTTTTCAGTGGGTCTGAACTATCAGAATATCTTAGTTTCCAATCAGCACGAATCGAAAAGCTGGTTTTGGGAATTGGTGCACAAAGACTTCTTAACATTGATATAGAAAAGATTGTTTTAGAAATAACTAAAAAGCTGAGTGTTAACCCTATTGTTTTGTTGGAACAAGAAATTACTGTAAACAACAAAGAAACAAAAGTTGACGTCAGCAAAGATCCCTTCCGTTATGTTCATGACCGAAAAAAGCCCGTCTATGTAAGCGGAACTAAAGTAACTTATTACGTTCCGTTTCAGGGGAATGTCGAGTTATTGAAATTAAAGCCTAATCGTTATAACTATAATCCGCCCCACGTAACAAAAATAGTTAAAAATGAGTTGCTCCTTGAGTACGTTATCACCGATGGTAATGTTAAGCAGACAAAAAGAGATTTTGACAACAATATCGCTGATATAAAGCAGTGGGTTCGT
Source organism: Pyrinomonadaceae bacterium (assembly GCA_036403375.1). Lineage (GTDB taxonomy): Bacteria > Acidobacteriota > Blastocatellia > Pyrinomonadales > Pyrinomonadaceae > JAFDVJ01. The sequence goes on along the minus strand of DASWRC010000178.1, from coordinate 1,893 downwards.
TATACGAACGATCAAATTGAAAATCATAATCAAAGTCTGGTTGAACCTATTCGCTCACAGCTACTAAATCGGCAGCAAATATTAATATCAAGCCAGCAACAAATAAATGAGCTTGGTTATAAAATTCGCCCGAAACAAACTAGAACTCCTAAAGCTAAAGCCCAAATTAAAGAAGCTGTTCCACGCAAAACTAAGCAAGTTAAAAAAGCAACCATAAAAAAGAATATCGAAGCAGAACTGGAATATGATGTCGCTCTTTCATTTGCCGGAGAGGATCGCGCTTACGTTGAAAAGGTCGCACAACGATTAAAAGCAAAAGGTGTAAAGGTATTTTACGACAATTTCAACAAAGTACAGTTGTGGGGTAACAATTTGATAGATCACTTGGGAGAAGTTTATTCAAAACGCTCGCGCTTTATCGTTATGTTTATTTCTAAATATTACGCTGAAAAAGAGTGGACTAATCACGAACGCAAATTTGCTCAGGAACGGGCGTTTAAGTTGAAGAAGAATTGTATTTTACCAGTCCGTTTTGATAATACTTCCATTCCAGGGCTACCGAGTACATTAGGCTACATAAATCTACAAAAAGTAACGCCCATCCAGTTAGCAGATTTAATTGTAGAAAAATTAAAAACGTAATTAATTGCAGTTTTTTCAAGAACAAAATCTAAGCAAAAAAATAGAGCCCAATAAACAATAATTAGTGAAGATCACCAAAACGTAAAAATAAAGTTATGGAAGAAAGACAATATGATGTAGCTCTTTCCTTTGCCGGAGAGGATCGTCTATATGTAGAGCGGGTTGCAATCTTGCTCCGAGAAAATGGAATTGATGTATTTTATGACAATTTTAATAAAGCCGACTTATGGGGTCGAAATCTTATCGATCATTTAGGAAAAATTTATGCTGAACGCTCTCGCTTTATCGTAATGTTTATATCGAAACATTATGCCGAAAAAACTTGGACTAACCATGAAAGAAAGTTTGCTCAAGAACGAGCATTCAAAATGGGTGAAGATTGCATTTTACCTGTTCGTTTCGATGATACGGAAATTTCCGGGCTTCCAGCAACAATCGGTTATATAGATCTGCAAAATACAACCGAAGAAGAATTAGTAGAATTAATTGTAGAAAAAGTTTCGCCAGAAAATTTTTCCGAAGCAGATGAAGAATCTTTAGAAGACGAAAGGGAGGATGATCAAGATAAATCAGAAATCTTGTATTCAGAACGCGAAAAGCTAGAGCCCGATACTCACATTGCTTATATTTGTGATTTAGACGAAGGGAATGTTATTGAATATGTAATAGAGAGCGAAAAAGAAATGGACGTAATGCTACTGGACGAACGAGATTATAAGGTTTGGGCAGAAAATGACGAATTTGAAACATACTACGAACATTATGAAAACCGCACAAATATAAAAGGTTCTTTTACCGCGCCAGAAACAGGTAGATATCGTATCGTTACGGTAAATTATAATTCCGAAAAAATATCCTTATATATTGAAATTACCTTATTGCAAAGCTAAACACTTAATATTTTAATGTAGAAGTTTCTAATAATTTATTATGTCATCTGAATATCTTATAACAGGTTTTGGAACAGCAGAACAAGTCGCAAGCTTTCTGTTAGAAGAGTCTTTTTGATGTGGTCACTGGGCTGCTGAATATTAAGTAGTCGGAATTATTTTTGGAGATAAAATTGAAAAGATAGAACTGGACCCAAATTGGGAAATCCCGGAAATGGACGTTTAAAGGAGGTTATTTTTTAAGAACTGAATTTAACTTATCCGTAATTTGAACCAATTCATTGATTTTTGCTTTCATAACGTCAGTATTGGATAAGAATTAAAGCACAATCGCCGGAACCGTCGTTTTGAAATTTAAGTT
>DASWRC010000177.1:0-7587 GCA_036403375.1 Pyrinomonadaceae bacterium | reverse complement strand
TTGTTTTCGGGGGTTATTTCCCAACCTAAGGTGCCGATATTGGCTCGAATTTTAACTAAATTACGCTTATTGACACTCACACTTTTTTTTTTTGCGTAAAATAATGATTTTTTTATGAAGAGATAAAAAAACCGAATACCTTAAAAGATTCGGTTTTTTCGGGCGGCGGATTATTCAATTTTTTATTTAGATGCGGTTGAAAATATCGGTCCAGCGAATCGCGCCGCAGTCCCAGTGGTCGTTTCCCGGCACTTCCATATGCATATACCAGCCTTTCTGACGCGACCAGAGACCGCTCGTGCGCCGACGGTTAGATTTGACCGCCCACGGTTTCGGAACATCCGAACAATCATCGAGCCACTCGTCCGAAGGACGGCGCAGCGGAATGTCAATCGGACTTTCAGCCGCCCAGCGCATTATCGCCAAAACCGGAAGCAGCGCGCTGTCGGGCGGAAGCCACGGCGTTTCCTTTGAAAAACCGACCATTTCGATTTGGACTGCCGCAAATTTATTCGGAAACTGTCCGGGAGGTGTTTTCAGCGCCGCGCCCTGCGCCGTCATCGGGCGACACTGCATAATCCGGTTTTCGCCGGCAATAAAATGCGGTGCCGAATGACTGCTGTTCAGCGCGTTGAAAGCGCCTTTAATATTGCCTCCTTCGGTCGTATGCAAAACTCCGATCATCGGATGTTCCATCAACAGAAACGGCTTGTTTCCGACGCGCGGTATCGGTTTACGCTCGACCTCGAAATCGCCGATTCGGTCGACCCAGCCGATTTTTTCTTCGGCTTCCAGAAATTCACCGGCAACCCAGCCTTCGACGTCGGCTCCGGCTTTTTTGGCTTTGACCCGAAACCAAAAGCCGTTGTCGGAAACTTCGAGTTTTTCAACTACCGCGTTGGTCGTCAATTCGGCGACAATATCGTGGCTTGTTCCGGGTCCTTCGCGCAAATTCAAACTACTCGTATTAACATGATATTTCGACATATATTTTCTCCTTTGTTTTTAGTAAACCTTTTTCAACCTTTAGACGGCTCATCGGGACTTTTTTCCTTCGGTTTGACCGTCGAACGAACCACCATAAATTTGTTAAGCAAATCAAACCAGAACGGTGCGCCCAAAGAGATGGCAAAAGCCGTAATCAACAACCCGAAAATCTTTAACACCCAATTTCCAATGAGCGTCGTTGTCAGTTTCCAATCTCTTCCGACTGGTATTAAACTCCAATCTCTGCCGGGCGGAAACAAATCCGTATTCTTTGTGTCCCAACCGATCGGCAATCCGAGACCTTTGATATTTTCCAACTGAACGTCCAGCTTACATTCCGGCGAAACTACGTTTTTCAGACAGGCTGTACTGCATAAACCCTTATTGTTATTGTTGGTCGTGCACTCTGCTTTAAAACTTTCTGCGGCTGGCGTTACCGCAGCGGTTGATGAGGAAGATGTCGTTTCCGGCGTTGGGGGCGCCGACGCATCGGGTTTGGGATTTGTAGAGTCTTTCTTTGCGTATTCTTGTGCGGCGGCGACCATCGAATCACGTAATGCCTTATCGTGCGAAAGACTGTTGCTGATTGTAATAGCGTCGGCATTAACGCCGACCGCAACGCCCAAACCGAGCAGCAGGGTAATGACCTGGGTTCGCCTCTTATACCAACCCGAAACTCTGTCCATCGAACCGTTAAACCAATTCTCGATGTTTTTCTTAGCTTTGCCGGCATCGTTGCCCGCCGTTTCTACCAGAGCGCGCAGAGCTTTTGCCGCCGTACCAAGTTCGGGGTCGGTTAAATTAGCCGTGATAGCCGCTCGCAGCGCATCCACCGAAAAAGAAGCGGGCGGCGGCGGCGATGTGACCGCCGACGGTGACGAAACGGCATTGGGCGGCGACATTATGACGAGCGGTGACGATGTATCGTTTGATGGTGACCCGGCAACCGCCGGCGACGTAATATTTTCTTCTTTGCTGCCGGAAGAATTTAAAAAAACGTCAATTAACGCGGCAGCAAAATTTTCTGCCGGAATATAAGAAGGTAAAAGCGGTGTATCCGGGGATTTTTTTTCACGAAAATCAGTCGTATATTTTCCACGAAAAAGTCCGGCTATCAGAGGATGGTCATAGAATCTTTCAACCATTGCCAAGTTTTTCTCTCCCGGCTTGATCAAAAGTTCTCTTATTCCTTTCTCAAGGAAGTCGGCGCGTTTATTTAAGTACGCTTCGATTATTTCGTTGACTGCCGTGCAAACTAAGCTCAGCATCAAAAAAACGAAAATCATTCCGATAGCGACATCAAGTGTTTCTAATCCAAACATATTATTTAAAGTTCAACTCCCGAATTTAGCCGGGCAAAAATTACCCGGCAGTTTATAAGACTGCTGTTTATATAAACCATATCTGAATTCTTCTCAATAGCTATTCGGGATAATCTTCAAAATTGAAGATTATCCGTAAAAATGGCTATTCTGATTTTTTAGAAAAATTTTGCGAAGTGTCGAGTTTTCAGATTTTTAAAAGCTGAATTTTTAATTGAAGAAAGTTTATAAAACGCCTTTGAAGGATTTGCGGTGAAGCGGCGACGCGCCGTATTGCCGGAGAGCTTCAAAATGTGCGCGCGTGCCGTAGCCGACGTGCTTTGAAAAACCGTATTGCGGATAGATTTTGCACATTTCGCGCATCAGGTTGTCGCGGTATGTTTTAGCCAAAATAGAGGCGGCGGCGATTGAAGCCGAAATCGCGTCGCCGCGAATTATAGCTTTTTGCGGTAAATCGATTTCTTTGAGCTGGAGGGCGTCAATCAGGAGAAAATCAGCGCCCGGCGTGAGTTTTTCAATCGCCAGACGCATCGCCTTTTTAGTCGCCTGAAGGATGTTTATGCAGTCAATTTCATCGGCTTGAACTTCGCCGATTGAAAAGGCGACTACCGATTGCCTGAGTTCTTCGGCAATCGTCTCGCGCCGCTTTTCGGAAATCTTTTTTGAATCGTTCAAGCCTGCGGGAAGCGGTTTTGACAAATCCAGGATACACGCCGCCGCGACGACCGCGCCCGCCAGACAGCCGCGCCCGACTTCATCAACCCCGGCGATAAACCTGAAACCTTGCGCCGCCGCCTGATTCTCAAAATCAATACCGATTTGTGATGCTGTTTTCATAAACGTGAAGGCGCAAAGACGCGAAAGGCGCAAAGAAAATTTATTTATAAAAATCCTTTGCGAACTTCGCGTCTTTGAGTTAAAAAAAAGAATTAAACGTTTGCTTTTTTGTTGCGGAAATCGCGTTCTTTGATGCGTGCCGCTTTACCGCGCAATTCGCGCAGGTAGTAAAGTTTCGCGCGGCGAACACGACCGCGGCGAACAACGTCGATGTGATCGACAATCGTCGCGTGCAGCGGAAAAATGCGTTCCACGCCGACGCCGAAGCTCACCTTGCGAACCGTTACGGTTTCGCGCACGCCGCCGTGCTTGCGAGCGATAACGATGCCTTCGAAAATCTGCAAGCGTTCCTTGTTGCCTTCCTTGATACGGACGTGAACCTTGACGGTGTCGCCTGCCTGAAAGCTCGGAATATTATCTTTTAATTGTGTTTGTTCAATACTGTCTAAACGATTCATTTTAATTATCAGCGAGAGGTGACCGCCGCAAAAGTTGCATTTAACCTTCGACTACTCACTTTCAGCTATTCTCCTTATTTAATAAGTCCTGTCTAAATTTTTGCGTTTTTTCCAACGCTTTCTGCCGCCGCCATTTTTCAATCTCGGCGTGATTGCCGTTCAATAAAACGTCCGGCACCCGTCTCCCGCGAAAATCCGCCGGACGGGTATAATGCGGATAATCCAACAATCCGTTTGAAAACGAATCGTTCTCGGCTGACGTTTCGCTGCCCAAAGCGCCCGGCAGAAGCCGGACAATCGCGTCCGTTAAGACAATCGCCGCCGGTTCGCCGCCCGAAAGCACGTAATCGCCGATGGAAACTTCATCCGTCACGAGCGCTTCGTTGACGCGTTCGTCGACGCCTTCGTAGCGTCCGCAAATCAAAACCAGATTTTCAATTTCTTCCGCAAACTCTTTCGCGACCGCCTGCTTGAAAACTCTGCCCTGCGGCGTTAAAAGAACAACGCGCGTTTTGGGCGGATACTCGTCCCGCTCGGTTGTTCCGAGAATCTTTTCAATCGCGTTAAAAATCGGTTCCGCCTTAAAAACCATTCCGTCGCCGCCGCCAAACGGTCTATCGTCCGTCATCCGGTGTTTATCGGTCGTAAATTCGCGGATGTCGTAAACGTTTATCTCGACGATTTCCGCCAAGCGCGCGCGGCGAATTATTCCAAAATCAAAGACCTCACGAAAAAATTCGGGGAAAATTGTTAAAACATGAATTTTCATTGATTCATTTTTTCATTTAATCATCGAATCATTTTCAATGAACCAATGAATCAATGATTCAATCTCAAAATTCCAAAAGCCCTTCGGGCGCGTCGATTTTTATTAACTTGTTTTCAATGTCGACTTCGGTGCAAATCGTCTCGGCAAAAGGAATCAGATATTCTTTTTCCGCGCCTTCGACAACCAAAATTTCCGTGCCGCCCGTGCGCATCAACTCTTTGACGCGACCTAATTTCAAACCCTGAAGGGTTTCAACCTCGCAGTTTTCGAGCTCCCAGTCGAAAAATTCGTCCGTTTCAAGCTCGACCGCTTCGGATTCGGGAATGCAGATTTCCGCGCCGCGCAAAGTTTCCGCCGTTTCTATCGAATCGAAACCGGCAAATTTGAAAACGATTCTTCCCTTTTGAAACCAAAAATTCTCAATTTTCAATTCGCGCCTTTCGCCGTCCGCAAAGAGCGCGATAACAGTCTCTAAAAGTTCAAAACGCCCGGGAAAATCAGTTAAAACATCGGCGACAAGCTCGCCGCGCAACCCGCGCGATTTGACGATTTTTGCGACCGCAACCAAATCGGAGTTCATAGAGTTTTAGAGTTTTTAGAGTTCATCGGGTTCAAGATTTCTACTCTGTGAATCCGATGAACTCTAAAAACTCTACGAACTAATCTAAGATGTCTAACTGAAACCGTTTGCCCTGCTTTTGCCCGGCGTAGAACAGCAGACTGCGAATCGCTTTGACGGTCCGACCTTCACGACCGATGATTCGTCCCATATCGCCTTCGCCGACACGCACTTCGATTTTCACGTTGCGACCGTCGGAAATTTCCGACACTTCGACCGACTCGGGATTACCGACCAGCGCTTTGACGATTTTTTCAACAGCCTCTTTCATAAGTTTATTGAGTTTATATAGTTTATAGAGTTTATAGAGTAAAGGAAAATCCTTAAACTCTATGAACTCCGGCGAACTCTACAAACTCTATGAACTATTCCGTCGGTGCCGGATTGTGTTTAATCAAGCTCGCGACGGTTTCAGTCGGCTGCGCGCCGACCGAAAGCCAATACTGCACGCGCTCGTGTTTCAGATTGACTTCCGCCGGATTGGTCATCGGATTATAAGTTCCGACGTTTTCGATATATTTTCCGTCACGCTTCGAGCGTTTTTCCTTAACGACGACGCGATAAAAAGGACTTTTCTTCGCGCCCATTCTCACTAAACTAATTGCTAACATAATTTCCTCAGTGGTCAGCAGTCAGCGGTCAGTGGTCAGTTGGATTTTTCCGTCCACTGACCACTGACCACCGAGCGCTAACGCTTTTTCTTGTGTCTCTTTTTCTTCTTTAAACGTTTCGCCAAATTGTCTTTGGTTTCTTCGTAATCGTTATCAAAATCTTCCTGCCCGCCGCCGCCGCCGCCGAACAAACCGCCCAGACCGCCGGGCATTCCGCCGCCGCCGCCGAGAAGTCCGCCGAGTCCGCCGCCTAAACCGCCCATCGCGCCGCGCGCGAGTTTTGAGAAAAGCCCGCCGCGATTCATCTGCTGCATCATTTTGCGCATCTGCTCGTACTGGCGAATCAATTGATTGACTTCCGCGATGGTCGAACCCGAACCTTTGGCAATGCGCGTTTTGCGGCTCGCATCCAAAATTTTATGGTCGTTTCGTTCCGCCTTTGTCATCGAATCGATAATCGCTTCGGTGCGCTTCATCTGTGCTTCGACCTGTTCGGATTGCTCATCCGATAAAGACATCCCGCCCATTAGTTGTTCGGGCATCATCTTCATCAGTTTCGACATCGAGCCGAGCTTTTTGAATTGTCCGAGCTGGCTGCGAAAATCTTCGAGCGTAAACTTATTGCTCGTCATTTTCTCCAGCTGCTTGGCGGCTTCGTCCTCGTCAATCTTGCCCTGGACTTCTTCGATGAGCGAAAGCACGTCGCCCATGCCGAGGATTCTCTGCGCGATTCTATCGGGATAAAACGGTTCAATCGCGTCGTATTTTTCGCCGACGCCGACGAATTTTACCGGCTGACCGATAACCTGTTTGATAGACAAAGCCGCGCCGCCGCGCGCATCGCCGTCCATTTTCGTCAGAACAACGCCGGTAATGCCGACCCTTCGATGAAATTCTTCCGCGCTTCTTACGGCGTCCTGTCCGGTCATCGCGTCCGCCACGAACAAAACTTCAATCGGGCGCGTTTCCGCCTTTATTTGTTCAAGCTCGACCATCAACTGGTCGTCGATATGCAGACGACCCGCCGTGTCAATCATCAACGTGTCAAAGCCCATCTCCTGCGCGTGGCGAACAGCGCCGCGCACAAGCGTCATCGGGTCGTTGGTTTCCTTGTCCTGATAGACCGACACGCCGACCGCACCGCCGACAACCCGCAATTGCTCGCGCGCCGCCGGACGATAAACGTCAACCGAAACAAGCAGCGGCTTGCGTTCCTGATTGTCTTTGAGCCAGCGCGAGATTTTGCCGGTCGAGGTGGTTTTACCCGAGCCTTGCAGACCGACAATCATCACGACGTTCGGAATTTGTTTTGTAAAAACAAGCCGCGATGAAGTTCCGCCGAAAAGTTCGACCAGCTCGTCGTAAACGATTTTGACGACTTGCTCGTGCGGCTTCAGGTCTTGCCAGACTTCCTGTCCTTCGGCTCTTTGACGAACCGTTTCGACAAAGTCTTTCGCGACTTTATAATTAACGTCGGCTTCGAGCAAAGCTCTCCGAATTTCGCGCAGCGCAACGTCGACGTGCTCAGGCGTCAGTTTGCCCTCACCCCGCAGATTCTTAAGCGTACGTTTTAATTTATCGGACAGCGATTCGAACATATAAAAAATGTATTTTTTTATTTCGCTTGTGTGTTCGGTTTTGATTCACTCCAGAATACACAGCGAGCAGCGGCAATACGAGCCGAAACTTTAGATGATAAATGCCCTGTTTGGCTATGTCAAGAAAGCATCTCCGTTGTCGCGCAAAAACACGTAAAACCCGCTATTTCAGGCTCGAAATCACCAAAATCGGCGCCATTGTAAAATTTAATCCGTATTGGTATGCGATTTGCTCACTGTTTCCGTTTGGAAAGAATACATCTGAAGATTTTTCTTTGGAGATTATCTTTCCAAAAATCTTTCTTTATGAAGACAGGAGGAATTTAAAAATGAAGAAGAAAATTTTAACTTTAACCATCGGATTAACGGCGCTCGCTTTCGCAGGC
>DASWRC010000176.1:0-41908 GCA_036403375.1 Pyrinomonadaceae bacterium | reverse complement strand
AGTTTACTTCTACAAAATTTGCCATTTCTAATACTTCTGCCTTAAATTCCTTGAAAATTTTGTGACGGCGGCTGAAATCCGTGTGCTCCCGGTTTCGGATAAATCTTGCGGTAAGCGACGGCTGTTCCGGCAAGTATTATCGGGATAATAAAGTATGTTCCGATGCATGTCAGCAAGCCTAAGATGCTTAAAATAAACACGACGCCGTAAAGTCCGGCAATCCCGCCGAGATTTTTCCAGACGCCTTTGGCGCTCAGTTTCATCGCTTCGAGAACGCCGAGATTGCGGTCAACAATGAGCGGAAACGTAAACATCAGCAGCGTGTGAAAACAAACCATTATTATCATCAACACAACGTCAACCGCGAATCCGCCAAACAAGAGGCTCATTATTTCCCCCTCGCTGAGCTTCGGACCCATAATGGCGGCGGCGATAAACGGCAGATAAATGATAAACGAAAGCGCGAATGCCGGAACGATGATTATCAACACCGCGACCAAGCCGGGAAGCCACCATTGAAATCCTTTCCAAAGGTCTTCAAAAACAACCGGCTGCCCGTCTATCTTTTGCAGGTAACAATAATAAATCCCGCAGAGCATCGCGCCGAACAGGACATACATGGTAATCCCGCCGAGCAATGCGCCGACCAGTGTAATCGCAAAAAGAATCCAATAATCCGATTTGATTATTTCAAAGCCTTCTTTCATGCATTCGACCGGGCGAATAACACCGGTGCGTATCTCAACCATATCTTGCCTCATAAAATTAAATGGATAACCGGCGAAATGAGTTTGCCGGTTATCCATCATAACATTTGTCGCCGTTTAGCGATAAATCTTTTCGAGGTAGTCTCTGACCATCCGGTCGCTCGAAAACTGCGGCGTCAAGGTCGCGAGCGCGTCTTTCATCCGCCGGGTCCATTCGCTCGGCAAGCCCGTTTCGTCCTTCTCGTAAAACGCCGGAACGATTTCGTTTTCCAGTACCTGATACAGCGATTCGGCGTCTTCCGCGTCAATCTTTTCCTGGTCGTCGCCGACGTTCAGCTCGCCGATTGAAAAGCCGTTCGTGCCGTTGTAGCCTTCAATCCACCAGCCGTCAAGAATAGAGTAATTCAAGCCGCCGTTCATCGCCGATTTTTGCCCGCTCGTCCCCGAAGCTTCGAGCGGTCGGCGCGGAACGTTCATCCAAACGTCAACGCCCTGCACGAGATATCGGGCGATTTCCTGGTCGTAATCCTCGACAAACACCGCACGGTTCTGCCAATTCGAATCGTGGTTGATGCTCATCAGGTTTTGCAGAAGCTGTTTGCCGACCCGGTCTTGCGGGTGCGCTTTTCCGGCAAAAACGAACTGCACCGGTCTGTCCGGATTATCGACCAGCCGCAAAAGCCTGTCCAAATCGCTCATCAATAGATTCCAGCGTTTGTACGCCGCGACGCGGCGCGCGAAACCGATGGTCAAAACGTCCGCGTCGAAAAGTCGATGCGTGTCTTCGCGCTCGTTAATCGTGTCGTGCAGACCCGTCTCTTTAACCAGCGTTTTGTAGCGAATAAAAGCAATCAGAAGCTCTTTCAACTGCCGGTGCGCGTTCCAGATTTCGGCATCGGGAATTCGGTGAACCGCTTCGCGCCACGCGTTTTCATCGCGCAGGATTTCCGCCCAATTCGCGCCGATGTGTTTTTCGTAAATCGTTTTCAACAAAGGCGCAATCCACGTCGGCGCATGGACGCCGTTCGTGATGTGCGTAATCGGCACATCCTGATTTTCCGTGCCTTCGGGATACATTTTGAGCCACAAATCGCGCGAAACTTCACCGTGTTTTTCGCTCACGCCGTTTGCCGAACGCGCCATTCTGAGCGCCAGCGGCGTCATCCCGAAGCCTTCGTCTTCATCTTCGGGATTCGTCTTGCCGAGCGCGAAAAATTCCGGCGGCGTGATTTTTAAAGACGCGATATATTCGGCGGAAAAACATCCGCCCAAAGTCCCGATCGGGAAAACGTCGTTGCCGGCTTCGACCGGCGTGTGCGTCGTAAAAACGCATTGTTCGCGCACGGCGTCGATTGCTTCATTAAAATCGGCGGCGGGGTTCGCCTGCAAAAATTCACGTGCCAATTCAAGCGTCAAAAATGCCGAATGTCCTTCGTTGAGGTGAAAAACCGACGGCTTGTAATTTAATTTCCGCAAAAACCGGACGCCGCCGATGCCTAATACTTTTTCCTGTACGATGCGCGTTTCCGCGTCGCCGCCATAAAGATGTCCGGTAATCAGGCGGTCAACTTCCTCGTTTTGCGGCAGATTCGTATCAAGCAGATAAAGCTTGATGCGTCCGACTTCTGCCAGCCAGCCCTGCGCTAAAACTTCGCGTCCGCGAATGTGAACCGGAACTAAAATTCGTTCGCCCGATTCATCGACCACGGGTTTTAAGGCAAGTTCCGATTCAAAAACGTCCAAATATCTTTCTTCCTGCCAGCCGTTGTGCGCGATTTTCTGGCGAAAATAGCCGTAGCGGTAAAGCAGCCCGACAGCGACCAGCGGAATATTCAAATCGCTCGCCGATTTCAGATGATCGCCGGCGAGAATTCCCAGCCCGCCCGAATAATTCGGCAGGGAATTATGCACGCCGTATTCGGCGCAGAAATAAGCGGCTGGATTTTCCTTTGTTACGCGACCGGAATTATTCGGTTCGGCGTTCAGATAATCCGCCATTTTTTCGGCAAACCGGTTAACTTTTTCGACATAATCAAGGTCGGTCGATTTTTGCCACAGCCGGAATTGGTTGGTATTTTTCAACATCACGCGCGGGTTCTGCTCGTATTTTTCCCAGCGCGTCGGTCCGAGCTCGCGGAAAAGCTCCGCGCCGCCCGTTGCCCATGACCAGTAATAATTCCCCGAAATGGTTTCTAAAGCCCTCAGGTTTTCAGGTAAATCACGATTTAAATTAAAATCGCTTCTAAAACTTTGTTCGGATTGTAAACTAACTGCTGATTGCATTGCTTCTAAGGTGTCTGACGAAATCTCCTTCATAAAATCGTATTTTTGGGGAATTAAAAGTAAAGACTGAAAAACTATAAACTATCATAGGGCAAACGGCAAATATCATTCAAAAATTTGATGTTTAAGGAATATTTTTGCGTCCGCCCCGGAAAAGAAAACCAGCCGGATTTCTTTTAGCTGAGGCTCGAAATTGAGAAATTCCTTGATTGTTTGCGACGCGACGCGTGCCGCTTCGTGTTTCGGGTAATGAAACGCGCCGGTCGAAATCGACGGGAAAGCGATTGTCTTTAAATCGTTTTCGACGGCAAGCCGCAACGAGTTTCGATAAGAATCGCTCAAAAGCGCGGCGTCCTTACCCTGATTCATCCCGTAAACCGGTCCGACCGTGTGAATGACAAACTGCGCCCGTAAATCTCCGCCCGAGGTAATAACCGCTTCGCCGGACGGCAAGCCGTTCGGATAATCAGTTTGCCGAATTTTAAGGCATTCATCCATTATTTCTCGCCCGCCTTTGCGGTGAATCGCGCCGTCGACGCCGCCGCCGCCGAGCAATGTCGAATTTGCGGCGTTGACGATTGCATCGGTTTCCTGTTCGGTTATATCGCCGACGGTGACGACAACTTTTTCCCCTAAAAACTTTTCTTCCATCGAAAATATTTTTAGATTCTAACAAAAAAATTGCCCGGTCTTTGTTTTTAACCGAACAATCGTCGAAAAATAAAAATTCAGAAACGTTTTTGCCGCCCATTCAGGCAGACAGTTTTATCGTATTTCCCCCGGAGTTTCGAGCGCGCCGGCTTTCATAAACCGGTGGTGAAGCGTGACGAATGCGCCGAAAAGCAAGCCGCCGATTGTCAAACCGACGCCGACCTTGAAATAATTCGAGAAGTTTCCCAAGCGGATTAACCACCAAATCACGGCGACAAGCGCGCCGCCCGCGGCGAATAAAAGCGGGAGCAGCACGAATTCGTATTTCAAGAAATCCGCCCGTTTTTCGCGCTTTCCGAAAAGAACCGGTTTCAAACGATCGTAATCCCAGGCGACGAGATAAACTGCCGCCGTCGTCATCAAAATCGTGACAACCCAGGTTCCTTTAAAACCGACCGAAGTCGTCAAAACGGCGATATTGGCGATAATCGGCAGAAACATCAGCGCGCCTAAATGAGCGGTGCGCGGAAAAAGCAAAAGGACAGCCGCCGCGAGCTGCGCCCAGCCGATAAATTCGTAATAAAAACCGGTGTCGTAAAGCGCGTTGAAATAATGCCCGACCGGATTTGAGTCGGGCAGAACCGTGAAAGGCTTATGCAGAATTTTTACAATGCTCGGCGGCGTAAAGCCGACAAACAGCAAAATGCGCGTCGCGGCGGTAAAAATTTGCAGTAGTTTGCTGGCGGTAATTTTTTTGTGTAAATCGTCCAGAACCGGTTCAATTTTCATGATTTTTCTTCTACCTTTGAAAAACTTCTCCGTTTATTAACGCGCAATTCGTGGAAAAAAGTTTCAGCTTTCTTGTTTGCCGCAAAGTTTTTCCGTAAGATTTTAATTTCGTATTTTTATCTTGAGGAACAAAAAGGAAAAATGATTATACCCGTTAAATGGTCGGACGAAGGCGTTTTGATGCTCGACCAGCGTCTGCTGCCGACCGAGGAAAAATGGCGCGTTTTGAAAACTTACACGGAAGTCGCCGACGGCATCCGCGATATGGTCGTGCGCGGCGCACCGGCAATCGGCGTTTCCGCCGCTTACGGCATCGCGCTCGGCGCAAAGAATTTCGTCGGCATGGATATGACCGATTTTGAGGACGAAATCGATTATATGAGCGAAGTTCTGGCTAAAACGCGCCCGACCGCCGTTAATCTTTTCTGGGCGATTGACCGTATGAATCGTACTTTTCAAAAAGCGAAATCGGAAGGAAAATCAGTCAGCGAAATCAAGCAGATTCTGCTCGACGATGCCAAGGCGATTCACGAAGAAGACATCGAATCACAGCGCCTCATCGCACAGTTCGGGGGCGAGCTTATCGAAAACGATTCGGTTGTGCTGACGCATTGCAACGCGGGTGCGCTCGCGACCGGCGGCGTTTGGGGCACGGCACTCGGCGTAATTCGCGGCGCGGTCAACCAGGGCAAAAACATTTCCGTGATTGCCGACGAAACGCGCCCGTATTTGCAAGGCGCACGTTTGACGGCTTGGGAACTCGATCAGGACGACATTCCCGTGACCTTGATTACGGACAATATGAGCGGACATATCATGAAAAAAGGCGGCGTGCAGGCGGTCGTCGTCGGCTCTGACCGCATTGCGGCAAATGGCGATGTCGCCAACAAAATCGGCACATATATGGTTGCCGTGCTCGCAAGACGCCACAATATTCCGTTTTATGTCGCCGCGCCGCTTTCGACCGTCGATTTGAATTGTCCGACGGGCGACGAGATTCCGATTGAAGAACGCGACATCCGCGAGATTACGCACGTCAAAGACATACGGCTCGCGCCCGAAGGCATTTCCGTCAGCAATTACGCCTTCGACGTAACACCAAACGATTTAGTCACGGCAATCATCACCGAAAAGGGCGTCGCCCGCGCGCCTTACACGGAAAGTCTGCGAAAGCAGTTCGAGGAATAATAAGTAATTGAGCAATGAGAGGTGAGAATTTATAACTAAGATTTTCACTTCTCACCTCTCCATTTCAAAAATTCGTTTCAATTCAAACCCGATTTTCGGCGCCGGTTCGATGCCGTGACCGTGTTTTTCGAGCCAGACGGTTTCTTTCAGGTTCGGCAGGAGTTTTTCGGCTCTTGACAAAGTTTTTTGCTGAGGGATAAAAATATCGTCGCGGTCGAGGATTAGGTACGACGGCGCATCGAGCTTTTTCAAGGTTTCGTCCGGAAACGGTCGCGGGTTTTCCGCCGCCATCTGAAAATACATGTTCGTGTAAAGTATAAATTCCGCGAGCTGCTCGCGCTTTTGAGCGTCGAAAGCAAAATCCTTATGAAAGGCGATTTTGTCCAGAAAATTCAGCGCCGATTTTTTCGAAGGAAATATCATCGGCATCAGCAAATAATAAAGATTGCGCGGGCTGAATGAAATGTTGACAAATCCTGCCGGGTTGCACATCACGCCGCGTTTTATTAACGCGCTGTCAACTTCGCCCAATTTCATAATCAAAGAGCCGCCGAATGACGCGCCGACGAAATTAGCCTGTCTCAAACCCAAACCTTCAACCAGGTCTTTTAGCCATCTGCCGTAACCGTCCGAATCAATCGGCGGCGAGTTTGGGGCGCTCAAACCGGGTTGACCGTTGACATCGATTAGATAAATTCGGAAATTATCATAGAGCGGCGCAAGATTATTGTTGATGTCCCAGAAAATCCCGCAGGTGCGTCCGCCGGGCAAAAATATAACCGGCTCTAAATCTTCCCGCGTGTGATTTTTGGCGAGAACGCTCGTGTTGCCCAGGTATGTTTCCACGTCGAATCTTTGGTATTCGAGCGCGTTGCTGCGCAGAACGTCACCGAGCCATGTTTCGAGCCATTTGCGGCTGTTTTCGTTTTTGTATTGCGATTGCAGGATTTTTTCCATCACTAATAATCTACCGGAACTATTTAAAAATCGCGCTACCCGAACAGGTAGAAAAATATTGATTTTTGCGAGGGGTTTTTCCATAATGACGAAAATTATTACGGCGAGAAAATCAAAAAAATCGTGACGGTCGAAACCGAACCGGCTGCTGCCGAAGGCTTCGACTCGAAAGCGTTCGCAGGACGACCGATTTAATTTTTGAATCATTGCCGAAAACATTTACAATTAACCGTTACGGCTTGTAAAATTACTTCAATTCAAGCTCAAAAAAGCAACCAAAATCTTTCTCGGACATCTCTTAATATATGAAAACTTCAACACTTAGCCTGTTTTTCTTGCTCATTTTGTTTATTTCGGTCATAAGCGCCGACGCGCAAACCGCTGCAAAACTATTTACGGTCGATGACGCTGCCGACACGCACGATACGAACGTCGGCGACGGCACTTGCGCCGACGCAAACGGCAAATGTACGCTGCGGGCAGCAATCGAAGAAGCCAATTCGACGTTTGCGCAGGACGGCGTTAATTTCGCTTTGCCGCTGCCTTCGGTCATAAATCTGACGCTCGGCGAATTGACGATTACCGAGAACATATACATCGCCGGACCGGGCGCGCGGCGGCTCACCGTGCAGCGCAGTACGGCTCCCGACACGCCGCAGTTTCGCATTTTCCGCCTCCAGGCGTCGAACAACCAACTGATTCCGCCGACGATTCGCGGGATGACAATCAAAAACGGAAACGTACAGGGCGACGGCGGCGGAATTTATATCGAGTATCAATCTATGCTTCGCGTTTTCGATGCGGCAATTACCGGCAACACGGCGGCGGGAAGCGCGGGCGGTATTTTCGGTGCCGGGGTGTTGTTTCTGGTGCGTTCGCTCGTCAGCTCGAACACGGCGAACGGTTTGTACGCGGGCGGCGTCGTTAACATTAATCACGGAACAAATACCTTGATTGCCAATTCGACGCTGACGAATAACACAGGCGGTAAGGGCGGCGCGATTTACAACACCGGAAATCTGCTTCTCGTCAACGACACTATCAGCCACAACACGGCGCGCGATTCGGGCAGCAGCGTGATGAGCGATTCGATCGGCACGGTTAACGTTCTGAACACGATAATCGGGATGGACAATACGGCGATTAGCTCATTGCAGGGCGCGTTTACCTCGCTCGGCAACAATCTCATAACGGACGCACGCAATAGCACCGGCTTTACAAACGGCACGAGCGGCGACCAGGTCAGCAATAATAATACGATAAACCCTTTGCTCGGCGATTTGACCGACAACGGCGGGCAGACCGACACGCGCGCGCTCCTGACCGGCAGCCCGGCACTTAATACGGGCAATAGCTGCATTGTCTTCGGTGGCTGCCCCGCGCCGCTTAATTCGGGTTTCCGACTTTTTAACGACCAGCGTCGTGTTTCGCGGTTCGGCAGTTCGGTTGATGTCGGTGCTTATGAAAGCATCAACGGCTCCGGCAGCGGCAGCAGCGCATTTTTCGCGTTTGGTGCAAACCAACCCCGACTCGCTGGTTCGCTTGTTGTTCTGACGATTCCCGAAAGCGGCGAAAAACTTTATCGAACCGTTTTGCCGTTCGGAGGTTACGGCTTCCGCAACCTCAACCTCGACGGCGGGGTATTCATTGAAATCCGAAGCAAGCGCGCCGGTTTGTCGTCCTTTAGCATTTTGGATTTCGACGCTCTGCGTGGCTCGTCGCTGACGAACGGCGAATTTGAACAAAACGGCATAAAATTCACCTGGAGCAAGCAGTCGGAAAAATAAAACAAGAACAGGCACAAAACAGAGCGAATCCTAAAATGGATTCGCTCTGTTTTACATTTGTTCGCGGTTTAATTTAAAGGAATCGAAATAAATCTTTGCAAAAAAAATCGCATTATTCTTTTCGCTGAAAGCAGTTTCAACGGATAAATCAAATGCGACCTGTTATAAGCAATCCGCTTTGCGTTGGAACGCGTCCGATTCGGGTAATTTTGTCAGAAAACGTTTTTGGAAACTTAAGCGGCAAAGCGGCTCTGCTTCCACCAATCGATTGTTTTCCGAAGACCTTCTTCCAAGCCGACGAGCTTTTCGTAGCCTAAGTTTTCAACGGCAAGGCAGTTGTCTGCCTGCGAGTGTTTCACGTCGCCTTTGCGTTCTGATTCGTAGACGGCTTGGACATCCGGTTTGCCGGTGATGTTTTTCAGGACGTTCAGGAGCTCGTTTAAGCTGATGCGCTCGCCGTTGGCGCAGTTCATCACTTCGCCGATACCGCGCGTCGTCTGCGCCGCTTTGATGTTGGCGTCGACGACGTTTGCGATGTATGTAAAATCGCGCGAAGTTTCGCCGTCGCCGTAGATAACAGGCGTTTTTTCGCCGAGAAGGGCATCGACAAAGCGCGAAATAACGCCGGAATACTGCGACGAAGGATTCTGCCGCGGTCCGAAGACGTTGAAGTAGCGCAGCGCGATTGATTCGAGACCATAAACGCGGCTGAAAACCTGGCAATAATATTCGCCCATCAATTTCGCGCCCGCGTAGGGCGAAAGCGGCTCGGGGCGCATCGTTTCCACTTTCGGCAAAGTCGGCTGGTCGCCGTAAGCCGAGCTCGACGCCGCGTAAATAACGCGCCGCACGCCGGCGTCTTTGGCTTTCAACAGTAAATTAAACGTCCCGTTGACGCACGCCTGATGCGTTTCGACCGGATTTTCGACCGAGCGGGGAACTGACGGCAGCGCCGCCTGGTGAAAGACAATCTCGACGCCTTCGACCGCCTTTCGCAGCGCGTCATCGTCGTTCAAATCGCCTTCGATAAACTCAAAATTACCCGCAATTTCTTCCAGATTCTCGCGAAAACCCGTGACGAGATTATCGATTATAGAAACTTTTGCGCCCTGTCTGATTAATTCGTCCGCGAGATTCGAGCCGATAAATCCCGCACCGCCCGTTACGAGAACTTTTGTTGTGATAGACATAAATAATTAAGGAAGTTTAAAGAAAATTCAGATTAACACAGAATTTCCAAAGATAAAAAAAGATGAGAGATGAAATTTCATCTCTCATCCTTCAACCTTTGTCCTTCAGAATTATCGACCGACGCCGACATATTCAAAGCCGAGGTCGCGCATATCTTTCGGTTCGTAGATATTACGCAAATCCGCGATTTTCGGAGCTTTCAGAAGGCTCTTGACCTTTGCCATATCGAGCGCGCGGAATTGATTCCATTCGGTAACGATAACGAGCGCGTCCGCGTCTCTGATGGCATCGTATTCATCCGTCGCGTATTCGATGTCGGGCAGTGAGTGTTTGGCTTCGTCCATGGCGACCGGGTCGAAAGCGCAGATTTTCGCGCCGCGTTTCTGCATTTCCTTGATAATGTCAGCCGCCGGCGATTCGCGCATATCGTCGGTTTCGGGTTTGAACGAAAGCCCGAGAACGCCGATTTTCTTGCCGTTCAAATCCCCGACCAGCTTTTCGATTTTCGGCAGCATCATCTCGCGCTGGCGGTCGTTTGCCGCGATGACGGCATCGACAACCGACGTTTCGACGCCGAATTTGTCGCCGACTTTCGTAAACGCCTTGGTGTCTTTCGGGAAGCACGAACCGCCGTACCCCGGACCCGGATGGAGGAATTTTCGCCCGATGCGGTTATCCATTCCCATTCCGCGCGCAACGTCGTGTACGTCGCAGCCGATGGCGTCGCAGAGGTTCGCGATTTCGTTGATAAACGTGATTTTTGTCGCGAGAAAAGCGTTTGCCGCGTATTTAATAAGCTCAGCGGCTTCGAGCGAGGTGATGACAATCGGCGTTTCAATCAAATAGAGCGGGCGATAGAGGTCTTTCATAATCGCAATCGCGTCTTCTTCATTGCTGCCGACAACCACGCGGTCAGGACGCATAAAATCGTCAATCGCCGCACCTTCACGCAGAAATTCCGGGTTTGAGGCGACGCCGAAATTCGTTTTCGTTTGTAGATTTTCCGTCACGAACTCGCGCAGCCATTTGCCCGTTCCGACCGGCACCGTCGATTTTGTCACCAGCACCTTGTAACCGTTCATCGCTCCGGCAATGTCTTTTGCCGCCTGCTGGTAATAACTCATATCGGGCGAGCCGTCTTCTTTGGGCGGCGTTCCGACCGCGAGAAAAACGACGAGCGCCTGTTCGACCGCCGATTTAATATCGGTCGTAAAATGAAGTCGTCCGGCTTTGAAATTCTTTTCAACAATCGTATCCAATCCCGGTTCGTAGATTGGCATGATATTGTTTTTCAAGCCCTCGATTTTCTTTGTATCGACGTCAACACAGGTCACTTCAACGCCGAATTCGGCAAAGCACGCACCTGTTACTAATCCAACATAACCTGTTCCTATAACTGCAATATGCATATCAAACTAAATTTTATCCCTATTTATTAAGTTTATTTTTCGAGCCTTAAGGTTTGAATATCCGAAATGAAGCCATTCGACTCAAAACTTAATACTCGCATTTTGTTAAATTATTCACAAACCCGAAACAAAATTATTGCGGGTCAAATTAAAGGATAACTTGACCCGCAATAATTTTTACTGCACTAAAATTTTCGGTTATCGATTCGTACTAACGACGACTGTTCCGCCGCCGGTAGTCGTTTCGTTATCGGAGCCGAGTAGGATGGCTGCTCCGACACCGCCTGCCGCTGCAAGAAGAATCGCCAGCAGCGGAAGTGCGCCGATTGCTGCAACCGGAACATCCGGACCCGGACGAATACACGGCTGGCAGCCGGTTTGCGAAAGGTTTCCGGCAACTGCATCGGTTCCCGCCGCAACTTGTTTGTCATTGCTGCCGGTTCTCATGGTCACCAAACCGCTGATGGTATCAACGTGCGTGTGCGAACATTCGACTTCAACCGCAAAGCTGTTTGCCTGACCGGCGTCCGCCAAAACGGTCGCATCTTTGGTCGTAATTGTCGTCGCAACGCCAGCCGAATTTGAAACACGCGCTTTGCCCTGAGAAAGAATTCCGGTAATGCCGGTTTCGTTAAATTTTAAAGTAATGTTTGAACTGGCTAAAAGCTCAATTCTGCCGGTTTTTCCTAAGCTTATAATTGCCGTTGAGTTATCACTCGTCACAACGCTGCTGCCGGAAACGATGGTTGAATTTGAAACCACCGCCTGACCGTTGACGGTAACTTGTCCCGAAACGGTAATGTCGCCCGTAATATCTTTGGGCGCAGCTAAAGCGACCATCGATGTTACGCACCAGAAAGCAACTGCTGTCAGGAGCGTAAACGATTTATGAATCAAAGTCTTGCTGAGCATCTAAATAATCCTCCTAATGTCCAATCTTGAATAAAGATAAAATCGCTCCCGCACATCGAAAGCGATTGCAAAAGTTAGCGGGTTGTACTAATAACTGTCGATCCGCCGCCCAAAGCTACACGGTTATTGTCCGAAGTAGCCGCAATGACAACACCGGCGACTGCGCCGCCGAAGATTGCCGCCCAAGCCCACCAAGCCAAGCCGCCGACTTTATTATCGTCATCATCATCGTCATCATCCTTTTGCGGCAGACCGGAAGTCACTGACTCGCCTGCACTAAGTTTGACGGTTTTGCCTTCCGTGGTTTTGATGTTGACCGACTCGGTCGCGCCCAAAACGGTAATTTTGCCGTTCAGTAAATCGCCGTTGATGCCTTTGTCGGTAAACGAAATGTTTGCCGTCGTGTTCGGCGCGAGTTCGATTTTACCGAGTTTGCCTAAATTAATAATGGCGCTGGTGTTTGCCGGGGTCGAAATGGTGCTGGCTGTAAAGATTGAACGACCGTTCTGAGCCGTTTCTCCATTAACTTTTACGCTCGAATTTTTTCCCGAAATTAAAAGTTCGCCGGCAATCTTATCGGTGCTTGCTAAAGTAACTGTTGAGTAGGTGACGTAAAGTGCCACCATCAAGCATAACGAAAGCGCCTTGCGAATCAGTGTTTTGCTGTTCATATATCTCCTCTTTTATCCCGTTAAGTCAATAATTTCAAAAAAATCAAACCTTTAGATTTTTTACACGAATTATAGTTTTATGTCAATGAAAATTGGCAAGAAATACAAAATTTTAACTCAATGTCTTATTGCATCGTCAAAATTCGGTAAAAGCTAAATTTTCAAATAGTTATACCATACTTATTTTACTTTTGAAAGTCCTTTATGTGAAAAATTTGGAGTTTGCCGCGCTCATCCGGCAAATACCTTTCGGAAAGCCTGCTGTTTACTACTTGTCAAAGGTGAGATTTTTTTTATTTTAAGTTTCAATTTTCAGATTAAATAGTTGGCTTAACTGTCTTTGCGGTTCCATTCCGGAGGTCGGGAAAATCGCATTTAAGCGGTTTGATTCGATTTTACTGTCGAACTACTTGCGAAGGCGTCCGGTTTTACGCTAAATTCAATCAGATTAACTTCTTTTAACTTTTAACGTTTCAAAATAAAATACAAACGAAATCTCCTAAAGTTTGGGTGGTATACAATGAAAACGAAGTTTGTAAAATTTTCGGTTTTGTTTGTCTTTCTGGCATTCGGCGCGGTGTTTTTCGGAACCAATTTCGCAAACAGCAAAAAGATGTCGCCGGCGGAGTACAATCAATGGATTTCGGACACTTACGATTACCGTTTCGGTAAGGAAAAACCGTTTAGCCCGAGCAATGCAACGACCTTTAACGGTCAATTCATTAACGGCGAAGACTTTATCTCGGCTTCGCGGTGCGCAAAATGCCACACCGACACGCACCCGCAATGGCGCGAGTCGGCGCACGCCAACGCTTTCCGCGAGCCTTTCTATCAAAAAAACGTCAAGGATTTAATCAAGCAGCGAAATATTGCCTTTACCCGTCACTGCGAAGCTTGTCATAACCCGGCGGCGCTTTTTTCGGGCGCTCTGACCGACAAACCGCAGTTCAAGAATCGACCGTTTGACGAGGAAGGCGTGTCGTGTATCGCCTGTCATTCGATTGAGTCGGTCAACGGTCGCGGCGTCGGGGGGTATACGATGGGGCAGCCGGCGCTCCTGCAAAAAACGGACGGCACGAAAATCGTGGAAGCGACCGACCAGCAGATTTTAGACAATATTCCAGACCACAAACGCGCGATGATGCGGGACCTTTTGAAGAAACCCGAATTTTGCGGCGCGTGTCATAAATCGCAGGTTCCGCAGGAGTTAAACGATTACAAATTCCTGCGCGCGTTTGCGGTCGCCGACGAATTGCAGCAATCTTCCTTCTCGAAAGAATCGCCGCACCCGTTTTACGTTCGCAATAAGGAAACCTGCAATACGTGTCACATGGCGGACGTGCCGACCAAGTTTTACGACGTTTCCGCCAAGGACGGCACGATTTCGTCGCATCGGTGGGCGACGGCAAACACCGCTATTCCGGCGGTTTACAATTACACCGAGCAATTAGACGCAGTCCAGAAATTCATGCAGGACGACAAATTGGGCGTCGATATTTTCGCGCTGCACGTGCAGCCGGAAGGCAAATCGAAGGAAAAACTCCTCGCGCCGTTAAACCGCAAGGAATTCAAAATCAAGGAAGGCGACACGCTGACGGCGGACGTCGTTGTGACGAACAAAAATATCGGGCATAGTTTTCCGCCCGAACTGCGTGATTTTTACGAGGCTTACGTCGAATTTACCGTTTCGGACGCGAACGACAAAGTTTTGTATAAATCCGGCTATATCAAACCGAAAGGCGATCTGGACGAAAAGGCGCACTGCTATAAAACCTATCTCGTTAAAGAAGACGGCTCGTTCAACGACCTTCATCACATATGGAAAACAAAGACGGTCGCGCAGAATTTGGCGATTCCTTCCGGCAGGTCTGATTTAGCGCGTTATAAATTCGTCGTGCCGCCGGGAATCGGCGGGCAAATCAAGCTTTCGGCGAAACTCCAATACCGCCGTTTTACACGCGTTTTCAGCGATTATTCGCTCGGAAAATCGAGGGATTTACCGGTCGTGATGATGGCAAAATCCGAGCGCGTTCTGCTTATCGGCGAAGAAAACAAGGCGCAGCCTGCCGACCCGAAAGCGATGCCGGATTGGCGGCGCTGGAATAATTACGGAATAGCGCTCTTGGACCAACGGCAGTTTCCGCAGGCGGCGGACGCTTTCGATGAAGTTATCGACTACGACATAAAAGATTACAAGGCGTTTGCGTTTACGAATAAAGCGCTCGCGCTGATGGAAATGGGCGGCTGGAAAGAAGCCGAAAAGCTGGTCGATAAATCAATCGAAATCGACGCGCAGAACTATCGAGCGATTTTCCAATCAGGCAGAATCGACCGGGTGCAGAGTCGTCTCGACGCGGCGGAAGCGAACTTTAAAAAGGTTCTGGAAAAATATCCGCGCGACCGTATGACGCTTCAGCAGTTGGGCGAATTAGCAAAAATCAAGAGCGATGCCGTGCCGAAGGAACAGCGCAGCGCGCAGCTCGAAATTGCCAAAGGCTTTTACCAGCAGATTCTGGCAATCGACCCGGAAGACACGGGTGCGCATTACAATATGATGGTTATTTGCCAGAAACTCGGAATGCGCGATGAAGCGAAAAGGGAAGCCGTTATCTTTAAGGACTTAAAGGACGACCCGCAGGTGACGTCGCTGGCGAGCAATTTTTTACAGACGAACTGGAACATCGGCAACGAGTCGCTGCCGTTTCACACACACGATTTGACGCCGTTTCAACCGAATCTCCAGAAGGATGAATATCTGGCACTTTTACAATAAAGAGGTTTGAGCGCGCGTCTTCGGGCGGAATTTCGGTTAAAAATTGCCTTAGCTAAAGAATCATAAGCTGTGCTGGGCGCGCTCAAAACTTTAACAATTCTCTATGAAAAACTCATTAAAATTGACAACTATTTTTTTATTTCTCGTAATTTTCGTTTCTTTTATATCATTTCGTTCCGAAGCCTCGCGGGCGACGGAAAACGAAAATAACATTGACATCGATTCGTCGCGCTCGCTTTATCTGAACAACTGTGCGCGCTGTCACGGCGCTGACGGCAAAAGCGATACGGAGCTTGGCAGATTAAACGATTCGCCCGATATTTCAGGCGGCAGAGTACGCAAAAAAAGCGTCGCCAAATTGACGCAGTTGATTTCCAAAGGCAAAGGCTCGATGCCGGGTTTCGGAAAAAGACTGACGAAAGCCCAGATTTCGAGTCTCGCCAATTACGTTCGCGGATTATAAAAAATTGAAAAAAATGGGACGTTCAATCGCAGGGAAATTTTGGAAGGCATTCGTTTCGCCTTCCGTTTCATTATGTTTCCTGCTTTTGCTGGGCGGCGCGCAAAACCTGTTTGCCGAATGGCAAACGGTCGGCGGCGTCACGCGGATTCTCGAACAAAAGGCGAACTACGCCGTTTTGCAAACATCGAGCGGCGCGCAGCTTCGCGTCGAGTTTTTGATGCCGGAGGTCGTTCGCGTGCGCCTCGCGCCGAACGGGAAATTCGAAACCTTTCCGCCCTACGCGCTCTCGGAAGTCGAAAGACAGACACCGCTTGTCAAAATTTCACAAACCCGTGAAAAAATCGTTCTCACGAATTCTTCCGGGGCGAGAATCGAAATCCGTAAAGCGCCTTTGTTCGTGACGATTTTTGACGAAAACGGCGAAATCGTCGTGGACGATGCGCGCGCGATGGCGTTCGATTCGCAGTCGGGCGAAGTTTCCGCCGCCAAGGCGCGCGCGTCCATGACCGAGACTTATTACGGCTTCGGCGAAAAAGCGCTGCCGTTTTCGCGCGACGGGCAAACGATTGTGAACTGGAACACCGACGCGTACGGCTATCAAATGGGAACTGACCCGATTTACCAGTCGATTCCGTTTTTCATCGCGCTTAATCAGGGCAAATCATACGGTCTTTTTTTCAATAATACATTCCGCACATCGTTCGATATGGGCAAATCCGCGCCCGACAAATACAGCTTTACAGCGCCCGGCGGCGAGCTTGATTATTTTGTTTTCACGGGCGGACGCGACCGAACGCCAAAAAAGATTTTGGAAGATTATGCCGATTTAACGGGCAAAACGCCTTTGCCGCCGGTTTGGGCTTTGGGCAACCAGCAATCGCGCTATTCATATTTTCCCGAATCGCGCGTCCGCGAAATCGCCGACGGTTTTCGGCGGCGCAAAATTCCGTGCGACGTGATTTATATCGACATCGATTTTATGGACGATTATCGCGTTTTCACGTGGAACAAGCAGGCGTTTGCGAACCCGCGAAAACTGACAGACGATTTGCGCGAAAAAGGTTTTAAAACGGTCGTCATCGTTGACCCGGCGGTGAAAATCGACGAAAACTACGCGGCTTACAGGGACGTAAAAACTCAGGGCTTGGCGATTAAAAACGCCGACGGGACGAACTTTGTCGGGCGGGTTTGGGCAGGGAAATCGGTTTTTCCGGATTTCGTCAATCCGAAGACGCGCGAGTGGTTCGGCGAGCAGTACAAAGGTTATATCGCGGACGGCGTTGACGGTTTCTGGAACGATATGAACGAGCCGGCGAATTTTCCCGAAAGCAATTTGACGGAACCGGTCAGCCTCAATCACCCGCAAAGAACTTTGCCGCTCGATGCGCGGCACACGCTCGAAAACAAGATTGTCCGCAGCACGGATATGAGCAAAGTTTACACGGACAAAACTTCCGGTAAACAGTACACGCCGCTAAAAGCAATCGAATCGGGCGGAACGCACGCGCGGTTTCATAACGTGTACGGGATGCTGATGGCGCAATCGACGTTTGAAGGCGTCCGACGCCTGCGCCCCGACGCTCGCCCGTTTGTCCTGACGCGCGCCGGTTTTGCGGGCGTTCAGCGTTACGCCGCCGTCTGGACGGGCGACAATTCGGCGAGCTGGGAACACCTGCGTCTGAGTGTGCCGATGCTGCTTAATTTGAGCGTTTCGGGGGTGCCGTTTGTCGGCGCGGACGTCGGCGGTTACGCCGGAAATCCTTCGGGCGAGCTTTACGCGCGCTGGCTGCAAGCCGCGAGCCTGACGCCTTTTCTGCGTTCACATTCGGAAAAAGGCGCGGCGAATAAAGAACCCTGGGAATACGGCGACGAATTTTCGCGCATCAATCGCGAGACGGTCGAGCTTCGATACCAATTTCTGCCGTATCTTTACACGCTTTTCTATGAACACTCGCGAGGCGGGCAGCCCGTCATGCGACCGCTCTGGTATGAATACGCGAAAGATTACCGGACTTATTTGATTGAAGACGAATATCTGGTCGGGCGCGATTTGCTCGTCGCGCCCGTGATGTGGGAAGGCGCGCGGAAACGCGGCGTTTATTTTCCCGCCGGCGATGATTGGCGCGATTGGCAAACCGGCGAAATTTACAAGGGCGGAACGTGGGCGGAAATCAACGCGCCGCTCGATAAACTGCCGGTTTTTGCCCGCGTCGGCGCGGTTATTCCGACCGAACCCGTAATTGAAAACACGACCGAGATGCCGAAAGCGGATTTAACTTTGAATGTGATTACCGGAATTGTGCCCGACAAAGTTGAAACGTCGAAGATTTTTCAGGATGCGGGCGACGGTTACGGTTATCAAAATAACAAAATGCGCGAAATCGGCATCGAACATAGGAAAGGGCTTTTAAGGCTCAGTTACGCGGGAAGTTTTCAAGGTCAGAAAATTCGTTACATCGAAGCGCTCGGAATCAACAAGCGTCCCACGGAAATCCGTGTTGACGGAAAGCCTGCCGAAGATATCGACGTTGATTCGGATAAAAACCGCGTGCGGATTAAGGTTGACGACAACGTGAAGGAAATTTCTTTGAAGCCATAGAAAATGTTTTATCGTTTTTTACAAATCATTCCCGCGCTTTTCATTTTGTTTTTTGCCGGACAAGCGCAAACGCCGACACCTTCGCCGACGCCGGCGCAGGTCGGGAAATCGTACAGCTCGCTCGAAATTCCGCGACCGGCGACAACCGCGCCGCAGTTTCCCTCGCCGGTTACTTTCACCGACATTTCAGCCGCTTCGGGCATTAATTTCAAACACGTCGCGTCGGTTACTTCAATCAAATATCTGCCCGAAACGATGGGCGCGGGCGTCGCTTTGATTGATTTCGACAACGACGGGCGGCTCGATGTTTTCTTTACGAACGGCGCGGAAATCGTCGAAAATATGCCGAAAAATAAAGCGCCGGAAAAAACGGACGCGAAATACTGGAACCGGCTTTATCACCAGAAAGCGGACGGGACGTTTGAAGACGTGACGGAAAAAGCGGGCGTCAAAGGCGAAGGCTACGCGTTCGGCACGGCGGTCGGCGATTACGACCGCGACGGCTTTGCAGACCTTTACGTGACGCGCTACGGCGGCGCGACGCTTTATCGAAACAACGGTAACGGCACCTTTTCGGACGTGACGAAAAAGGCGAACGCCGACATCGAAGGCTGGGGAACTTCGGTCGGATTCTTCGATTACGATAAAGACGGGCGGCTCGATATTTTCGTCGCGCGCTATGTAAACTGGGATTTCGAACTCGGCAAAATCTTCTGCGGCGATACGCGTCCCGGCTATCGCGCCTATTGTCATCCCGATAATTTTAAGGCTTCGACCAATGTTCTGCTGCATCAAAAAGCGGACGGCACGTTTGAGGACGCGAGCGAAAAATCGAAAATCGCGCTCGCGCGTGGAAAAGGCTTAGGCGTCGCGTTTGCCGATTTCGACGACGACGGCTGGACTGACGTTTTTGTCGCGAACGACAATATCGAGCAGCAGCTTTTTCGCAATAAAGGCGACGGCACGTTTGAAGAAACGGCGCTGCCCGCCGGTGTCGCGTTCGACGAGCGCGGGCGACGTTTTGCCGGAATGGGCATCGATGTTGCCGATTACGATTCGGACGGCAAGCAGGACGTCGTCATTACGGCGCTCTCGAACGAAACTTACCCGCTTTACCGCAACATGGGCGATATGGTTTTCGATTATGTCACGCAGTCTTCGGGCGTCGCGCAGATTACGATTCTTGGCGCGGGCTGGGGCATCAAATGGATTGACGCCGACAACGACGGGCGGCGCGATTTAATGGTCGCGCAAAGTCACGTTTTGCCGACGATTGAGAAAACTTCCGCGTTTTTGAAATACAAACAAACGCCGCTCCTTATGCGTAATACCGAGAAAGGTTTTCAAAACGTCTCGTTCGCGGCGGGCGACGCGTTTCAAAAAGATTTTGCGGCGCGCGGCATGGCGTGCGGCGATTTGGACAACGACGGCGACACCGATATCGTTATCGCGCAAACCGACGGCAGCGCCGTGATTTTGAAAAACAACGGCACGAAAAACCATTGGCTCGGGCTGGATTTGCGCGGCGCGCAATCGGCTCCGAACGGCGACGGCGCGCGCGTTATCGTGACGGACGCAAAGGACAAAAAACAGGTTTTCGACGTAACCAACGCGGGCAGCTATCTTTCGGCAAACGACGCGCGGCTGCTGGTCGGTCTGGGCGAAAACGCTTCCGTAAAATCGGTCGAAATTCGCTGGACGAGCGGCAGAATACAAAAATTAGAGAATTTAGAGATTGACCGTTATCACCAGATAAAAGAGAAGTAAAAAGATGAAAAAGCTATTATTTACCGCGTTCTTATTGAGTTTTTCGGTTGCCGTCAGCGCGCAGGACGAACCCGTCGGCGGCGTCGTCACGGGCGAAGCCAAAGTTTACACTTCACGGCGGACGGTCGGCATCGTCGATGCGAAAGCGCCGAAAGTTTTTGAAAACGTGACACCGCAAACCGCGCTGAAAGATTTTCAATGCGTTTCGGGCGGCAAAGATAAGGAATACATCGTCGAGACTACTGCCTGCACGGTTGCGGTTTTCGATTACGACAACGACGGTAAGCCCGACATTTTTCTTCTTAACGGCTCGACCATCAACGCCGAGCTCGGCAAGGAAAAAGCTCCGAAATCCGCGCTTTATCACAATCTCGGCGACTGGAAGTTTGAAAACGTGACCGACAAGGCGGGCGTCGCTAACGAACGCTGGGGAATGGGCGTCGCGGTCGGTGATTACAACAACGACGGCTTCGCCGATTTGTTCGTTTCAAACTACGGCACGGCGCGGCTTTACAAAAACAACGGCGACGGCACATTCACGGACGTTGCGCCGAAAGTCGATTTGGACATTAAAGGCTGGTTTACGGGCGCGACGTTCGGCGATTATGACAAGGACGGGCGGCTCGATTTGTTCGTTCCGGCGTATCTCGAATTCGATTTGAAAAATCTGCCGCCGTCGCCGCTCGACGTCGACAAGGGCAAATCGGTCGGTCGCAATTTCTGCCAGTTTCGCGGGCAGCCCGTGATGTGCGGACCGCGCGGACTGAAGGGCGCAAAAGACAAGCTTTTTCACCAGAAGGAAGACGGCAGGTTCGAGGAAGTCGGCGACCGGGCAGGCGTCAGGGACGAAGGCAATTACTACGGCTTTTCGTCGGTGTTTGTTGACGTTGACGACGATAAGGATTTGGATTTGGTGGTCGTCAACGACTCGACTCCGAAACAGCTTTATCTCAATAAAGGCGACGGCACTTTCGAAGAATCCGGGTATCCGTCCGGAATTGCGCTCAGCGAAAACGGGCGCGAGCAAGCCGGGATGGGCTTGGGCGTCGGCGATTACGACAACGACGGGCGCGTCGATTTTCACATCACGAATTTTTCGGACGATTCGAACACGCTTTACCGCAACGACGGCGACGCGAATTTTACGGACATTAGTTTTCAGGCAGGTTTAGGCGAAACGACGATTCCTTTCCTGGGCTGGGGAACTTCGTTTTTAGATTTCGACAACGACGGCTGGAAAGACGTGCTTGTCGCCAACGGTCACGTTTACCCGGTCGTTGACAAATATCAATGGGGAACGAGCTTTGCGCAGCAGCTTTTGCTTTTTAAAAACGGCAAACCGACGGCGAACGGTCAGATAAAATTCGACCGCGTCGCCGCCGCTCCGAACAGCGGTCTGGCGGAAGCGATGTGCGCGCGCGGCTTGGCGATTGCCGATTTTGACGGCGACGGAAAACTCGACATTTTGACTTCGAACATGGATTCTGCCCCGACGCTTCTCAAAAACGTGAGCATCGATAAAAACAACTGGCTCGCCTTGAAGCTCGTCGGCGACACGGCGCGAAAAACGCCGAAAGACGCCATCGGCTCGAAGGTTTTCGTGACCGTCGGCAAGCTCCGCCAGCGGTTCGATTTAACCAGCGGCGCGGGCTACGCTTCGCAGAACGAGCAGATTATCCACATCGGGCTGGGCGACGCGACCCGCATCGACGCGCTCGAAATTGTCTGGGCGAACGGGCAGAACGAACGAGTTGCGGTCGATAAAATAAATACTCTTTTAACAATCAAACAAGGACCGGAAGCCGCAAAATAGGTCTTCCAAAATTTGCCGCTGCAAGAGCGGATTCTTTCAAAAATTCGAAGCCGTTATTCGTATAATTTAAAAATATTGGTAAAACCAATCACAACTTATTGAAAAAAAACGTAAAAAGTTATTCAATAGGTTCGTTGGGTCTTGCAACAAAGTTGTAATCGAATCAAATTACGAAACGGTCTTCAAAATAAATGAAAAGAATCTATTTGCAAAAAGCGAGGACGCAGATTGCCCGCCCAAATACAATCCGGGACATAAATAAACAGATTGTTCTCAATTACGTACGCGACCGCGCGCCGATTTCACGCGCCGAAATTGCCCGCGAAACCGCGCTTCAACGTTCGACCGTGTCGGCAATTGTCGACGATTTGCAGGATGCCGGATTAATCGAAGACATTGGTACGGGCGATTCGACCGGCGGCAGGAAACCGACGCTTTTAAGGCTCAGAACCGGAACTCCGGTCGCCGTCGGCGTCGATGTTACGCCGCAGAAAACAACCATCGCGATTGCCGACCTTGCCGGGCAGGTCCTCGAACTGGAAACCTTTCCGACTTCGGCGAATATCGAGTTTATGACCGCCCAAATCATCGAAAAGGTTTCCGGTTTTGCCGCCAGGTATCCAGATGCGGAACTCGAAGTCGGCATCAGCGTTCCCGGAATCGCCGACCAAACGCAGGGAAAAGTCCTTTACATTCCGTATTTTAACTGGCGCGATTGGACAATCGCCGCGCAGATTACCGAACAAACCGGATTACCGGCAACGATTGAAAACGACGCCAACGCGATTGCTCTTGCAGAGCTTTGGTTCGGGCACGAAAAAATCCGCAAAACGCGCAATTTTATTACCGTTCTGGTCGCTGAAGGCATCGGCACGGGCGTGATTTTCGACGGGCAGATTTATCGCGGTGAAAAGGGCGCGGCGGGCGAGTTCGGGCACATGATTGTCGGCGCTGACGCGCCCGTCAAATGTTCGTGCGGCAGCCGCGATTGCTGGGAAGCGCACGCCTCCGAAAAAGCGATTGTCGCGCGGTACCAGAAGCTTTTGGAAGAAAACAATTTAAGCCAGCAGGCAGTTGACATCAAGCATCTCGTCGCGCTTGCCAAAAACGGCGAAGCGCAAGCCGTTCAGGCACTTAAGGAAACGGCGCGATTTCTCGGAATCGGGATTTCCAATCTCATAGTCGGCTTGAGTCCGCAAGCCGTCATCGTCAGCGGAATTATCGCCGAAGCGTGGGATTTGATTGCCGGCGAGCTTTACTGCATTGCCGAACGAAGCGTGCGCGCGGACTTGCCGAAAACGATTTTGATGGCGTCTTCGCTGGGCGATTCGCCGACCCTCATCGGCGCGCTGAGTCTCGTTTTAGCGAAAAAGTTTGCTTCGGCGAGCTAAATTTTAAAAATATTTGGATTTAGCCGAAATTTTCTTGACTTCGGGATGATTTTATATTAAAACTTTGTTTGTTCTCTCAACAAACTTTTTTCTTCGATGAATTTCAGCCGGTTTGAAATGGTCAAACTCTTTGATTTTCTGCATTTCGGAGCGTTTTGATAGGGTAATTTTCGAGTATCGAAAGGAAGAATATTCCGTTCCCTGATAGGCTGAAATTATTAAGTCAAAACATACATAATTGAACAATTAAAATTTATACAAAAAACGCAAATTTTGTTGGGTTGTTTTGTATATTTTTCTTGTATTTCGGGATTGATTGCGATATAAGAAAGAAATCAACCCGGATAAATAAAGACAAGCGGTTTAGTTCTAAAAAAAGTAGTAAAAAAAGCGAAATTAAATTTAATGAGCGGACGCTTAGAGATGTTCCGCTCAAAAGAGGTCTATAACAGTTATGACTGATTCTAAAAAAATCGCAAGATTATTACGAACGCTGTTTGGAACTGTCCTGTGTATTGGGTTTTTAGCGGTTTTTGCTTTTGCCCAGACAAATAAAGCTACAATTTCAGGCTCGGTTACCGATGCGCAGGGAGCGATAGTCTCAGGCGCGGCTGTCAAGGTGCGAAACATCGCGACCGGCGCAGAGCGCGAAGTGACCAGCAACGACGAAGGTTTCTTCGAAGTTCCCCTGCTTGAAATCGGTAACTACAGCGTTACGGTGACGAAACAAGGTTTTTCAACCGTCATACGCGAAAACATCACTTTGCAGACCAGCACCGAAACCAGAGTTGACGTCCAGCTTACCGTTGGCGAAATCTCTAATCAGGTAACAATTAATGCTGAAGCACCGTTAGTCCAGACGGAAACAAGTGAGCGTAGCAGCGTTATCTCGGGACGTGAACTTACGGACCTTCCGTTGTCGGGACGTAATTTTACGCAATTAGCAACATTAACTCCCGGCGTCGTTCGTGCGAACAACGTCGGTGTCGGCGGCGGACCCGAAGCGCGTGCGTTTAACAACGGCGACGCGCGTTCGGGATCGGGCGGTCCGGGCAGCAGTAATGAAAACGGAAGCTCGGAGTCTTCCCGCTTCAATCGCTCGGGCGGCGCAAACATTTCGGCGAACGGTCAGCGTGCGACGAACAACAACTTTTCATTGGACGGAGTTGACAACAACGAACCGCAATTCGGCTCCATCGGTGTTTTTACGAATCCCGATGCGATTGCCGAATTTAAGGTTTCGACGAGCGTGCCGCCGGCGGAAGTCGGGCGTGCCGCCGGTGCGGTCATTACCGTCACAACCAAATCCGGCACCAACGATTACAGCGGCTCGCTCTATTATTACGGCAAAAACAGCGCACTCAATGCATACCATCCGGTTTTGAAAACAAAACTGGCGGAAGCTTTGGCGCGAAATGCGAGCGTCTTGGAAATCGATGCGCTGCAAAAGAGCGTAACGCAGGAACACGAGTTCGGCGGCACGTTCGGCGGTCCGATTATCAAGGACCGAACATTTTTCTTCTTTGATTACCTCGGACAGCGCAATAATCTGCCCTTTCCGGCGCAATCGGTCGTGCCGACGCTCAATTCGCGACAGGGAAATTTCACCGAATTTCCGGTCAAAGATTGTAACGGCAACGGCGTCACGGATGCGGCTGACGGACCGGTTTGCGACCCGCGCACCGGGACGGCGTTTGCGGGCGGCATTATTCCGTCTGCCAGAATCAACTCGGTCGGCAGAGCGTATATAAACGTTTACCCGAATCCGAACCGCAGCGGCGTTTTCGATCCGGGTTTATTTTGCTGCAGCGGACAGGCGAATTTCTTTACGCAGCGCGCCAACCAGGAACAAATCAATAACTACCGCGTCAGAATCGACCATCGGTTTAACGATAAAAATTCCATCAACGGCAGCTTTAACGACCAGAAAATGAAAACCACGCGCGCGAACCTTTTGCCGGGACTGGCAACTGCCGGATTCGGCGCGGGCGAAGAACGCAACAATGCGCGTTTCATATCGATTTCGGACGTCCATGCCTTCAAGCCGAATTTGCTGAATGAATTCAGATTTGGGATGACCCAGATTCAGGTTTCAATCTTCAACTGCGGCGTCGGCGGCGCGTGCGGAACAAGTCCGACTTTTGCCGCCGACCTCGGTATTCCGAATGCCAACGACGGTTCGCTCGAAGCTTCGGGCGGCGCGTTAATCGGTAATTTCGGAACCGGATTTCTCGAATTCACGGGCGACGGCGGGTTGTTTCAGGTCAAGAGCAAAAACCCGTATTTCGCCGACACGGTGACTTTTATCAAGGGAAACCATACGTTGAAAGCCGGCGGCGAGCTTCGTCTTCGTTATTTAAACACGATTGACGGCGGGCGCACCGGTTCTCTGAAAGGACAGTTCCAGTATGGCGACACGACTCCGATTAGAGGTTTCAACCAAAATTGCCCGACTGGTTCCGGCGCGTCGAGTCCGACTAATGACCCGAGCGCTCCGGCAAACCAAACCTGTTACGTACGACCGGACGGGATTCCCTACGGCGGCGCGGGCAACGGGCAGGCAAACATCCTTTTAGGTTTACCGGCGCTGTTCGTCTCGAAATCGAAAATCTTCGGCGGACCGTTCGATTTACGGTCGCAGGAATGGGGATTTTTCGTGCAGGACGACTGGAAGGTCAACGACCGTCTGAATCTTAATCTCGGACTTCGTTACGACCTTTTCACGCCCTACAGCGAAGCTAACGGACGTTACAGTCTGTACAGCATTCCGCAGAAACGTGTCTTTGTCGCGAGCGGCGGGGGCGATACGCTGGTCAAGACCGATTTAAACAATTTCGGTCCGCGCGTCGGTTTCGCGTTCTCTTTGAACGATGATAAAACGCTCGTCCTGCGCGGCGGCTACGGTTTGCTTTACACTCTTGACGGTGTCGATTATCCGCCGGGTGTTCGCAACGTTCCGTTCTCGAACAGTGTGGCGTTTAACCAGAACGGCAACAATACCAGCCCGACGGCAACCGTTTTCACGCTGCAATCGGGTCCGCCGACGGTTCCGTCAGCTCCCGACCCGGCAAACGTCCCCACAGATTATGCCGTGTTTGCGGTTGACGAGGAACAAAAGGTCGGAATGGTCAACCAGTTTCAATTGAGCCTGCAGTATCAATTCTGGAGAGACTACTCGATTGACATCGCTTATGTCGGAAATCGTTCGCGCAACCTGCTTTACGCGAATAACATCGGAACGGGCGGAACCGCCGAGGCGAAGAACGCGGCGAACCAGTTCATCAACAACGGCACGATTTACACAAATGGTGCCAGCTCGCAGTACGATGGACTTCAGGTTCAGCTTCAAAAACGCATTACCAACAATATCGGCGGGCAGGTTTCCTATACGTGGAGCCATACTCTCGATAATTCAACCGGTATTTTCAACGGGCTCGGCGACCAGCGGCAAAGCCGTTCGGGACCGATTAACCCGTTTGATATCGATGCGGATTGGGGCAACTCACCGCTTGACGTGCGGCAATTGCTTTCCGCCAACGTGATTGTCGACCTTCCGTTCGGAAAAGGACAAAAATACCTTGACCAGGGCGGTTACGTCGATAAAATCATCGGCGGCTGGCAGATGAGCTGGATTGTCACGGGACGCACCGGTTTACCCTACAGCGTGGTGACGGATTTCGGCGGCTTAGGTCGTCCGTCAATCGTCGGCGACCCGTTCTCGAACGTGCCGGTCGGCAGATTGCTGAACCCGGCAGCTTTCAGCGTAACTCAAGGCATTACCACGGTTACGAATTCGCGGGGAAACACCATCAGTTTCGGAAATCTCGGACGCAACACGTTCCGCGGACCGAAACAATGGTTTACCGACATGTCGCTGTTCAAGAACACGACCATTACCGAAAAATGGCGGTTTCAGTTTGGAATAGACTTTTTCAATATTTTCAACCATCGAAATTTCACTGTTCCGAACAATAACATCGGTAATCCGGCTTCGCCGAACGGCGATTTCGGAGAAATCAAGTACAATTCCTACGGCGGGCGCGTTATTCAGTACCGCTTCAAGGTGTTGTTCTAATTTACCGGTCGAAGCAATTGAAAAAAAGGCTTTTGGAAATCTTTCCGAAGCCTTTTTTTATCTGCTTTTCAAGCCGCTTTTTGTTAAAATAAATTTACGGGTTCGCAAATTTTCGGCAATGAAGTTTTCAAGTCTCTTTTTTCTATCATTCTTCATAATTTCGGGTTACGCGCAGCAGACGCCGCCGACGCCGCGCACGCACGTCGAGCGGTTCAGCACGCCCGAGGCGCGCGCGCTCCGCATCGAGCAGGAAACGACTGAAAAACTTCAGAAAACGCCGAACGACGCCGAAATTCTGAATGACCGCGCGCTGGCGCGCCTGCGCCTGCAAAAGTTCGCGGAAGCCTTTGAAGATTTAAAGCGCGCCGCGGTAATCAACCCGAAACAGGCTGATTACCGCGCCAATCTCGGATATGTTCTGTGGAAATTAGGAAAAGGCAGCGAAGCCATCGACGCCGAGCGCGCCGCGCTCAAGCTGGACGAAAAAAATTACACGGCAAATTACCAGCTCGGGCGTTTCCTGCTGCGCACGGGCGATAAAAATCTTTTGAAAGAAGCGACCGAGCGGCTTAAAAAAGCGCTCGAAATCGATGCCCGGCAATACGAAGTCCGGTTTGAGCTGATTGCTGCTTTTCGCGAGCTCGGCGATACGGCTTCGGCGCTTGCGCAGCTCGATATTCTGCAGGACGCGAAACCGTCGGACGCGCGCGTGGTTTATGTTTCGGCGCTGCTTTTTGTTGACCGAAACGACTTTAAAGCGGCGGAAACCAATTTTCGCGAAGCCGTTCAAAAAGACCCGAATCTCTACGGCGCGTGGCAGGATTTAGGCTTGCTTTATGCCAAACAAAATCGCTGGACGGAAGCCGTCGAAGCCTTCTCGGAGCTTGCCAAAAAACAGCAGAATTCGGTTGATACCGCCTATTTGTTTGCGCTTTCGCTTTTTAATGCGAAACGTGTCGCGGAAGCCGAAACCGAAGTGCGGCGCGCGCTCCGGCTCGATGCCGGTTCGGCGGAAGCGCATACGCTGCTGGGCATAATCTTAGCGTCGAAAGGCACGGCAAACGTCGAAGCGGTCGAATCGCTGACGCAGGCGGTCGCGCTCGCGCCGACCAGCTTCGACGCGGTTTTTTATCTCGGCAGGGCACAATACGCGGCGCGCGATTATCAAAACTCGCTGAAAAATCTGCAAACCTCTGTCAATTTGAATCCGAAAAACACGGAAGCGCGGTTTTTTCTCGGCACGGTTTTAGAAGCCGCGAACGAATCGGACAAAGCGCTGGCGGAATATCAGGAAATCGTCAGGCGCGACGAAAAATCGTTTTACGGGCAAGTCGGTTTGGGCGCGCTGTACCTCAAACAGGGCAAACTGGAAGACGCCGTGACAGCCTTAAATCAAGCGCTGACGATTGAAAAAGAAAGTTTCGAGGCAAACTGGGCTTTGGGTCGGGCGCTTATCCTGCAGGAAAAATTTCAGGCGGCGGCGGACGTTCTGCAAAAGGCGGTGAGTTTACAGCCGGCAAGAGCGGACGCGCGCTACCAGTTTGCCATTGCGCTGCGCCGTTTGGGAAAAACGGAAGAAGCAAAGAAAGAATTTGATTTGGTCGAAAAGCTCAACAAGGAATTTCGTGAAGGAAAGACGCCGTAGAGTGGAAAGCGGAAAGTGGAAAATGGAAAGTGGTTGGATTCGCGGTTTCGCGCCGCGCTCTCGTCACGTTTTTGTGCCGCTATTTTTCGGTATCGTTTTTTCTTTATTGATTTCCGGAACGATTTTCGGTCAGAAACGAAAACCGGCGGACGTAACACCGAAAAACACGCCGAATAAAAAGCCGCCAACGAACAAATCGGCAGACGTAAATTCCAACGGCAACACGAACGTTAATACAAATCAGACGCAGAATGACGGTTTAACTGCGGTTTCGCGCCAATCGGTCGAAAAAGCCATCGCTTTTCTCGACCTGCAAAATTTCGCGGAAGCCGAAAAAGAAGCGCGAAACGCCGTCAAAGTTTCGCCGCGCTCGCCGGTCGCGCATAATATTTTGGGCGTTATCCTCGACCAGCAAAGCAAGTCGGACGAGGCTTTGAAGGAATTAAACACGGCAATCCGGCTCGCCCCGAATTTTGTCAGTCCGAAAAATAATCTCGGAAAACTGCTCGCCACCGAAGGCAAATTAAAGGAAGCGCAGGCGCAGTTCGAAGCGATTTTGAAGCTCGAACCCGCTCATCTGCAGGCGCGTTACAATCTCGCCGCGCTTTATGCCGAAACCGAGGATTTCGCCAAAGCGGCAGAGAATTTTGCGATTTTGAGACGCGCAAATCCGGACGACCCGCAGATTGCGTTCGCGTTTTTAAACGTCGCATACCGCGCCGGACGCACGGCGGAAGCGGACGAAGCCGCGAATTTTCTCGAAGGTTTGGCGGCGAGCGATATGCGGACGATGTTCACGCTCGGCGTCGCGCTCGCGCAGGGCGAGCAATACGCGCGCGCTCTGAAATTGTTTGAAAAAGTAAATCAGCTCCAGCCCGGTACTTTCGAGGTTTTGTACAATATCGGCTTGGCGCTCGACAATCTGAAACGACAGGACGAAGCCTTGCAATACCTGTCGAAAGCGGCGGATTTAAAACCCGAAGCCGTTGAGGTTCATTTCCGTCTGGGCGTGATTGCCAGTGAGCGCAACGATTCGGTCAACGCGGTCGAAGAGTTTCGACACTGCATCGAGCGCCAGCCCGCCAACCCGTATTTTCATTATCTTCTGGGACGCGAATTTTTCCGCGCCGGATTTTGGGAAGGCGCGATAAATTCTTATACGGAAGCGATAAAACTGAATCCGAAAGAAGTGGTTTATCTGGTCGGTCGCGCCAACGCCAATTATCGAAAGGGCGAATGGCTCGCGGCTGCCGCCGATTTCGATTTGGTCGCCGCGCTGCAGCCCGATTACAAGGACATCGATTACCTGCGCGGCTACGTTCACCGCGCGGCGGGAAATTTCGACAAGGCGCGCGAATTACTGGAAAAATTCGTCGCGAAAAATCCGGATAACGTCGAAGGTTTGACGAGTCTCGGTTACGTCGCGGTCGAGCAGGGACGTTTTGCGGACGCCGAAACGTCGCTAAAGAAGGTTTTGACGCTCGACGCCGATAACGCGCAGGCGCTTTTCGATTACGCCCGCCTCGCCATCAAACAGCGCGATTACCCGAACGCGGTGAGCCGGCTTGAGAAAGTAATCGCGGTCAATAAATTTAACCCGCAGGCGTTTTATCAACTGTTTCTCGCCTATTCGCGCCTCAAGCAGACCGATAAGGCAAACACGGCGTTAACGGAATTCAAACGGCTCGACGCGCTCGAAAAACAGGCGCAGCAGGAGCGAATCTTCGACGAGCGCGCACGCGCTCAGAAACTTCTCGGGCGATAGGTTCCGAAGTCCCGGCTTGAGCCGGCTTCCGCAAGAGAAAGCCGGCGGAAAAAGTCGCCTGAAAGCGGGACTGGAAAACTTATAAATAAATTTTTTATGAAAAGACGGACGCAATTTTTTTCAGTTTTCTCAATAATTTTTCTTTTTCTGATTTCGTCGGCGGCGGCGCAGGATTTCTGGATGCAAAGGTCTTACAAACGCTGGACGAAGGACGAAATTATCAAACTTATTTCCGACTCGCCGTGGGCGCAGGTGCGCGAGCTGGAAGCGAGCACGACCGAGGGCGGTTTTACTCCGCAGGTGACGATTCGACTTCGTTCAGCCGTACCGGTTCGACAGGCGCTCGTCCGGCTTAAACAAATCGAGGCAAATTACGACAAGATGGACGCGCCGAAACGCGCCGAGTTTGACGAGAAAATGAAAGGCACGCTCGATTGCCCGGCGTGTCAGGAAAATTACGTCGTCACGATTTCGCCGCCGATTTCAAAGATTACCGTGACGAGCGGCGTTTACGGTTTGAAAAGCGCGACGCTTAAATTATTGCAGGGAAAAGTTTATCTTTTGAACGACCGTGGGGAAAAACGCGAGCTGGTGCATTTTGTCGCGCCGAAAAATGACGCCGACGAAGCGACGTTTTTCTTTGCTCGAAAAACGCCGGACGGAAAACCGTTTTTGACGAAAGAAAACGCGAAGTTCACGTTCGTTTTCGAAGCCGAAAATATCCCGATTCGCGGCAGCGAGGTAAAAACCGGCATCCGGGTCGTCGGCGACGGCACGACGCCCGTGATTGAAACCGATTCGACCGCCATCAGCAAAGCCGGCAGAACCGTTCCGCGCCGCGTCGATTTTGATGTAAAAAGAATTTCGATTGACGAGATTCCCGAATTTTAACGAGGAAAAGCGAGCGAATGAAATCTAAAAACTTTGAAAACGGGTCTTTGGTCTTTTGGCTCTGGTCTTTGGTTTTTTTGTTTTTGACGATTTCCGTAAGAGCGCAGTCGCCGGGCGTTGCAAAGGTCGAACCGCCGGCGTGGTGGGCAAATCACACGATAAATCCGGTGCGCCTGCTCGTGCGCGGCGCAAACTTTCAGGCGGCAAAAGTATACTCGAAAAACGCGCTGCTCAAAGTTTCAAACGTGCGCGTCAACGGTCGCGGCGATTACCTGTTTTTTGATGTCATCATTCCGAAAACGGCAAAGCCCGGAAAATATGAGTTTGAAGTTTCGACCGCCGCGGGCAAAGCGATTGTCCCGTTCGAGATTCTCGCGCCGCTCGACGCGCGGACGAATTTTAAGGGCATCACGAACGACGACGTCGTTTACCTGATAATGACCGATCGTTTCGCGGACGGCGACGCGGCAAACAATAAAGACTCCGACCGCCGAAATCCGCGCGCGTGGCACGGCGGCGATTTTCGCGGAATCGAGCAGAAAATTCCGTATTTGAAAGAACTCGGCGTGACGGCAATCTGGCTGACGCCGTGGTACGACAACACGGACGACATCACCGTCTGCGATAAGCCGTGGTGTCCGATGACGAGCTATCACGGCTACGGCGCGATTGATTATTACGGGGTCGAAAATCATTTCGGCAGCTTCGCTGATTTGCGCGCGCTGGTTGAAACGGCGCATCGCAGCGGCATCAAGGTCATTCAGGACCAGGTCGCAAATCACGTCGGCTTCAAGCACAGTTGGGCGAAAAATCCGCCGTTAGAGACATGGTTTCCGCCGTTTGCGCAGAATACTTTTAATAATTCCGTGCTGCTCTCGCCGAATTCGTCGCAGGCGGAAAGAGACAATCTGCTGCACGGCTGGTTCGATTTTTCCCTGCCGGATTTGAATCAGGACGAGCCGGAAGTGGCGCGTTACGAGATTCAAAACGCGCTCTGGTGGATCGGCGCGACCGGCATCGACGGCATCCGTCAGGACACGATTCAATACATGCCGCGCCCTTTTATTCGCGATTGGTCGAGCGCCGTTTTAAGACAGTATCCGCGCTTTTGGATGGTCGGCGAGGTTTTTGAAGAAGATTCGGCGCAGACGGCGTTTTTTCAAGGCGGAAAAACGGGTTTCGACGGAATCGATACGCGTCTTCCGTCGGTTTTCGATTTCAAACTCTGGCGCACTTCGCAGGAAGTGTTTACCGGCAAAAAACCGGTGCGCGCGCTGCGCGACGTTTTGAAATACGACGGGCTTTACGCAGATGTCAACAATCTGACTCTGCTGGCAAACAATCACGACACCGACCGTTTTATGAGTCTTCAAGGCGCAACGCTCGAAGGCGCGATGCTGCACACGGCGTTCGTGCTCGCGACGCGCGGCATTCCGCAGCTTTATTACGGCGAAGAGCTGGCGATGACCGGCGGACACGACCCCGACAATCGAAAAGACTTTTCGGGCGGCTTTCAGGGCGATTCAAAAAATAAATTTACTTCAGCGGGGAGAAACGCCGACGAGCAGAAAATGTTCGAGTGGACGCAGAAATTAATCAGGCTGCGGCGCGAAAACGAGGCTTTACAGAAAGGGAAAACGGTTGATTTATATTACGACGCCGAGGTTTACATTTTCGAGCGCAAGTTTGCCTACAACAATCTAATCGTGGCTTTTAACCGCGACGATAAAGAAAGGGAAGTCAGGTTTACGGACAAAAACCTGCCCGGCTTTTCGCTGTTTCAGGACATTTTGAACGGCGGCAATCGCGGCAGCATTACGCGCGACGGAGCAGTCCAACTGAAAATCCCGGCGCGCGCGGTCTTAATTTGCAAGCTTTTCCCGTTGGAATAATTTATTTGAGCGATTTTTGAGATAATAAAAGCAAATTTTCGATGCGGGGAAGCTTAATGAAAAAATTACTCAAAATTATCGGCGCAATTTTAGCTTTAATCGCCATCATATTTGCGATTTTTATTTTGATTGATTCGAACGATAGGGCAGTGATTACGAAATACGTTAAGAACGAAAATTTGAAAACCGTCCGTGCGGATTGGCGCGGCACGCCGGTCGATGAAAAGGGCAGATTCGTCAACCACGAACACCCGTTTTTGCCGAAAATGATTGACGTTGTCAAATGGCAATTGGGCGCGCGACCTTTGAAAGAAGCGAAAAAAGCCGATACTTCGCGCCTCGAAGTCAAAGACCCGGCGGAGTTTCTGCAATCAGAGCGCGACGGGATTTTATGGCTCGGTCACGCGTCGGTTTTTATACGGCTCGGCGGCGTCAGTATTCTGATTGACCCGGTTTTCGGTAATCCGACTTTTCTGACGCGGTTTGTGGAAGTTCCCAGTCCGCTCGGAAAAATAAAGCGGCTCGATTACGTGCTCGTCTCGCACGACCACCGCGACCATTGCGACGAAGAGACCGTCCGCGAAATCGCGAAAAATTTTCCGAACGCGAAGTTTCTCGCGGGGCTTGGAATGGAAGATTTGCTGAACGATTGGAAAACGCCGGAAAACGCGCTCGAAACCGCCGGCTGGTTTCAGGAATTTACGACGGATGAACGGGTGAAAATCGCGTTCGTGCCCGTTCGACACTGGTGTCGGCGCGGAATTTTCGACACGAATAAACGCTTGTGGGGCGGTTTCGTGATTTCGGGCGCGGGACGGAAAATCTATTTCGGCGGCGATTCCGGTTTCGGCTCGCATTATCGCGAAACGGCGGAAGCTTTCGGTGCGGCGGATTATTTTATTGTCGGCATCGGCGCGTATGAACCGCGCTGGTTTATGGAGCCGAATCACAACAATCCGGCGGACGCCTTTCAGGCTTTTCTGGATTCGGGAG
Organism: Pyrinomonadaceae bacterium; assembly: GCA_036403375.1. Lineage (GTDB taxonomy): Bacteria > Acidobacteriota > Blastocatellia > Pyrinomonadales > Pyrinomonadaceae > JAFDVJ01. The sequence goes on along the minus strand of DASWRC010000176.1, from coordinate 7,296 downwards.
CGAAAACGCTCGTGCCGATGCATTACGGCACGTTCGATTTGTCGGACGAACCGCCCGGCGAGCCTTTGCGGCTGTTAAAGGAAGAAGCCGAAAAGCGCGGGCTGAGCGAAAAATTGAAGCCGCTCGCGATAAATGAAGGTTTTTATTTTTAAATGTCCAACGAATTAACACAGATGGACACAGATAAATTAAAATAAATAGACAGCAATCGAATCAGAAAAATCTGTGTTTTTCTGTGTCCATCTGTGGACAAAAATTTTATGACTTTTCAAAAGGGTAGTTTTTTTCAAATTTTCTTAACTTTTTTTCTGTTTTTTATGACCATCAACGCGCAAAGCGAATCGCCGAATGTGCCGAAAGACTGGCAGACTTTGGCGGAAGCGACCGATTATCGAAAGAGCTGGAATTACGCCGACACGATTCAGTTCGCCAACAAATTGGACAAGTCGTCGGACAAAATCGTCTATCAAACCTTCGGCAAAAGCGGCGAAGGACGCGATTTGCCGCTTTTGATTGCGGCGGACGGCAAAGATTTTACGCCCGAAGCCGCGCACCGCAGCGGAAAAGCGATAATCCTGGTTCAAGCCGGAATTCATTCGGGCGAAATCGACGGCAAAGACGCCGGGTTTGCGCTCCTGCGCGACATTGCGATAACAAAAACGCGCGCCGCTTTATTGAAAGACACGATTCTGCTTTTCGTTCCGATTTACAATGTCGACGGGCACGAAATGGCGTCGCCGTATAACCGCATCAACCAGAACGGTCCGGACGAGATGGGCTGGCGGGCAACGAGCGCCGGTCTGAATCTGAACCGCGATTACATGAAAGCCGATGCGCCCGAAACACGCGCGTTTTTGAAATTGTGGAACGCGTGGAAGCCCGATTTTTTCTTTGATTTGCACGTCACGGACGGGGCGGATTTCGAATACAACATAACTTACGAATACGCCCATTTCCAGGAAGTTTCGCCCCATATCAAAAACTGGATGGATGAGTATTTCGACGGCAAAATCAAACGAGAAGTCGAAAGGGAAGGCAATCTTTTGACGCATTATCTCGAATTCGGCGGGCGCGAAGTGACGAGCGGAATTTATACGTTTATCGCGACGCCGCGTTTTGCGACCGGCTACGCTGCGCTTCGGAATCGTCCCGGGCTGCTGATTGAAACGCATTCGCTGAAACCTTATAAATCGCGTGTTCGCGGAACTTACGACGTGCTTTGGAAAACGCTTTCGGAAATAAACCGCTCGAAAGCGAGCCTTTTTGAAGCGAACAAAAAGGCGGACGAAGAAACGGTTAGCCGGGGAAAGACTTTTGACGCTAAAAACCAATTTCCGCTGCAAATCGGTCTGAGCGATAAATCAGAGGATTTTAAGCTGAAAGCCGTCGAATACAAGCTCGAAGAGAGCCCGGTTTCGGGCGGCAAAAAATTGGTTTACGGCACAAAACCTACCGAAATCACGGTTAAAAAATTCGATGAAGGAAAGGTCAATGCGAGCGTTGCCCCGCCGCTTTATTACATCGTGCCGCCGCAATGGCAGGACGCCATTGAGCGACTCGAAGCGCACGGCATCAAGTTTGAAAGAATCTCAAAGCCTTTAACAATCGAAGTCGAAAGCTATCGTCTGACCGAGCCGAAATGGGCTGCCGCGCCGTTTGAAAATCGCCTTCCCGTGAGTTTTAAAACCGCTCCCGTGACCGAAACGCGGACGTTTCCCGCGCAATCGGTTTTAGTCCCGCTGGCGCAGGAAACGGCGAACGTCGCGATTTATCTGCTTGAGCCGAATTCGCCGGATTCATTTGTTTACTGGGGATTTTTCAACGCGATTTTCGAGCAGAAAGAGTATTTCAGCGATTACATAATGGAGAAAATCGCCGCCGATATGCTGGCGAAAGACGAGAATCTGCGAAAAGAATTTGAAGAAAAATTAAAGGACGAAAAATTCGCTAAAAGCCCGCGCGCGCGCCTGAACTTTTTCTACGAGCGCTCGCCCTATTCGGACAAACGAATCGGAATTTATCCGGTCGGACGCATTACGAAACCAATGGAAAATGGAAAACCAAAAATGGATAATTAAAGACAATCCGAAAATTTTCCATTATCCGTTATCCATTTTCCATTTTATAAATTATGAATTTTCCGAGAGCATCTGGGATTTTGCTTCACCCGACGAGCTTGCCGTCTAATTACGGCATCGGCGATTTGGGCGCGGAAGCGTTTGAATTTGTAGATTTTTTGAGTAGTGCGCGGCAGACTTACTGGCAGGTTTTGCCGCTCGGACAAACCGGTTACGGCGATTCGCCTTACCAGTGTTTTTCGGCGTTTGCCGGGAATATTTATTTGATTTCGCCCGCCAAATTATTGGACGACGGCTTTTTGTCGGACGAAGATTTACGGGACGCGCCCGAATTCGGCGAAGGCAGGGTCGATTTCGGCAGGATGCTCGATTTTAAATTGCCGCTGCTCAAAAAGGCGTTTGAGAATTTCCGTCAGACGACCGACGAAGATTTAGCCGAAAAGTTTCGCCGGTTCTGCCGGTCTAACGCATTCTGGCTCGAAGATTACGCGCTTTTTCGCGCCGTCAAGTTTTCGCAGGACCAGAAATCGTGGCAGGACTGGGACGAAGATTTGAAACTTAGAAAGCCGGAAGCGCTCGATAAAGCACGAACGGAATTGGACGACGAAGTTTTCGCCCAGAAATTTTATCAATTTGCTTTTTTCAAGCAGTGGGAAGCGCTGAAAAAGTACGCCAACGATGCGGGCATCAGGATTGTCGGCGACGTGCCGATTTTCGTCGCGCTCGATTCGTGCGACGTGTGGTGCAACCCGACACAGTTTAAGCTCAACGAAGACGGCTCGCCGCAGACGGTCGCGGGCGTTCCGCCGGATTATTTCTCGAAAACCGGGCAGCTTTGGGGAAACCCGATTTATAACTGGGAAAATATGCGCGCGGACGGTTTCAGCTGGTGGACGGCGCGTGTCAGAGCGACCTTAAAAATGGTCGATATTGTCCGCGTCGACCATTTTCGCGGGTTTGCCGCGAGCTGGGAAGTTCCGGGCGGCGATGAAACGGCGGAACGCGGCGAATGGGTCAACGTGCCGGGAACGGAATTGTTTCAAACCTTAAAATATGCAATCGGCGATTTACCGTTCTGGGCGGAAGATTTAGGCGTCATTACGCCCGATGTCGAAGAATTGCGCGACGGGTTCGGTTTTCCGGGGATGCGGATTTTGCAGTTTGCCTTCGGCGGCGACGCGCGCAATCAGGATTTGCCGCACAACTATATTCGAAACTCGGTCGCTTTTACCGGCACGCACGACAACGACACGAGCCAGGGTTGGTTTAATTCGCAAGCCGGCAAAGGTTCGGGGCGCGACGCGGAGCAAATCGAAAGGGAACGCCGGTTTTGTCTCGATTATTTGAATTCGTACGGCGCGGAAATTCATTGGGATTTCATTCGCGCGGTTTGGGCTTCGGTCGCGGACACGGCAATTGCGCCAATGCAGGATTTGCTCGGACTCGGAAACGAAGCGCGAATGAATCTGCCGGGTTCGACCGACGGAAACTGGTACTGGCAATGCCGGAGCGGTGATTTTTCCGATGAAATTGCAGAAAGATTGAAGGACTTGACGGAAATTTACGGGCGGATTCAGTATGAAAATAAATAATTTAACGCAAAGACGCAAAGTTGCGAAGACGCAGAGATTTTTTACACAATTTTCAAGTAATCAAAAAATTTTCTTTTGCGCCTTTGCGCCTTTGCGTCTTTGCGTTTTAATTTTTCTTTCGGTTTTCGCCGTTTACACGCAGACGCCGACGGTCGAAAAGGTCGAGCCGCCGAATTGGTGGGCGAATTATTCGACGGGGACGGTGCGCGTGCTCGTGCGCGGGACGAATTTACAGGGCGCGAAAATCGCCGGTGAAAAAGGCTTGACGACCGAAAACGTCAAAATTTCCGCCAACGGGCATTATCTTTTTACGGACGTGACAATTCCGAAAACGCAGCCTGCGGGAAAATATAATCTGAAAATTACGACCGCTGCCGGCTCCATCAACGCGCCGTTTGGGATTTCACCGAAAATTGACCGCACGGGACGTTTTCAGGGCTACACGCCGGACGACGTGATTTATTTTCTGATGCCCGACCGTTTCTCGGACGGCGATATTTCAAACAACGACCCGCCGAAATCGAAAGGGCTTTACGACCGCGCAAAAGGCAGGTTTTATCACGGCGGCGACCTGCAGGGCGTGATTGATAAATTGCAGTATTTGAAAAGTTTGGGCGTGACGGCGATTTGGACGACGCCCGTTTACGACAACAACGACAAGCCGGATTACAAGGAAGTTTACGACGGTCAGCCCTCGACCGGTTATCACGGTTACGGCGCGACCGATATGTACGCGATTGACGAACACTTAGGCGACGCGGCAAAACTGCGCGAGCTGATTGATAAAGCGCACGCGCTCGGGCTGAAAGTAATTCAAGACCAGGTTGCGAACCACACCGGACCGTATCACGTCTGGGCACAAGACCCGCCGACCGCGACTTGGTGGAACGGAACTTTAGAAAATCACCCGAACAACAACTGGCAGAAATGGACGACGATGAACCCGCGCGCGACTTATCAAACGCAGGCGCGCAACATCGACGGCTGGTTTATCAACATCCTGCCGGATTTTAACCAATCGGACCCGGAAGTTGAAAAATATCTGATTCAAAACTCTCTCTGGTGGCTGGAAATGAACGGTTTCGACGCTATCAGAATGGACACTCTGCCGCACGTTCCCCGTAGTTTCTGGTCAAAATGGGGCGCGGCAATTCACAGGGAATATCCGAAGGTCAATATCCTGGGCGAGCTTTACGACGGCGACCCGGCGCTGCTCGCGTATTTTCAGTCGGGCAGAAAAGGCTTCGACGGGCTCGATACCGAGATTGACACGCTTTACGATTACGCGCTTTTTTACCCGATTCGGGGAGCCTTTGCGCGCGGCGAAAATATTCGCGCGGTTTCACAGATGTTCGCGCACGATTGGCTTTATCCGAATCCGAACGTGTTGACGACCTTTCTCGGGCTTCACGATATGGAGCGGTTTATGAACGAAAAAGGCGCTACGCCAGAAGGCTTGAAATTGGCGCAAACGCTTCTGATGACTTCGCGCGGCACGCCGCTTCTCTATTACGGCGACGAATTGGCGATGCGCGGCGGCGGCGACCCCGACAACCGGCGCGATTTTCCGGGCGGTTTTCCGGGCGACGCGCGCAACGCGTTTGCTTCTGCCGGCAGAACCGAAGAGGAGAATAACGTCTGGAATCATCTCGCGGCGCTCGGAAAATTGCGGGCGAATTTTTCGCCGCTGCGCAACGGCGCGACGCTCGATTTACTCGACGAAGAACAGCAGATGGCGTACGTTAGGGTGACGGAAAAACAGGCGGTGCTGGTGGTTTTTAACAACGCTGCGAAACCGGCGGAAGTTGCCTTCGACGTTTCGATGGTCAAGCCTTTTCCGGCAAATTCGGTTTTAACCGACAGACTCGGAAAAGTAGCGGATATAAACGTCGAAAACGGTAATTTAAAATTTTCGATGCCCGCGCGAACCGCCGGGGTTTTCACGGTCAAATAATTATGAAAAATGTTCGCGTGACCTTTATTGTTTCAGCCTTTCCGTTGTCATGTCGCGGGTTAGTTTAATGGTTTGTCTGCAAGTGCCGGCGCACTAATCATTGCCGGTATTTTAATTGCCGCGGGGCTTTGTGGGAAAGGAAAATTCAGGATTTGAAATTTTAATATTAATCAATGAAAGCAGTATCTTTTATCGGCTTGGTTTTTGCGGCGTTCTTAATCTTTTTAGGCTTTTCTTCAAGGCATACCGCCGGAAATGTTTTGAGCAACGCCATCATCATCGGCGGCGCGCTGATCGCCGCGTTCGTCATCATTGTTTGGATAATAATGTTCGTGAAGGAGAAAAAGAATTCGGGCAAAAACTCCGATTTCTGACAAAATCTATGCAAAACAAACCGCGTTTAAGTTTTTGGCAAATCTGGAATATGAGTTTCGGATTTCTGGGCATTCAAATCGGTTTCGGATTACAACAGGCGAATATGTCGCCGATTTATAAATATCTCGGCGCGGAAGAAAGCACTTTGCCGTATCTTTGGCTTGCCGGACCGGTCACGGGTTTGCTGATTCAGCCGGTCATCGGCGCGATGAGCGATCGGACGTGGAACCGGCTCGGGCGTCGCCGTCCGTATTTTTTATTCGGCGCGATTGCGGCGAGTATCTGCCTGTTGCTGATGCCGTTTTCTCCGGCGCTTTGGATTGCAGCGAGCCTTCTATGGATTCTGGATTTCAGCATCAACACGAGCATGGAGCCGTTCCGCGCGTTCGTCGGCGATAAATTGCCCGAACAGCAGCGCACGACCGGATTTGTCATGCAGTCGTTTTTCATCGGCATCGGGCAGACGCTCGCCAATGCCGCACCGTTTATCTTCGCCAGCTTAGGCGTCGTCGGCGTCATGGCAAGCGGAATTCCGCACGCCACGCTTTATTCGTTCATCGTCGGCGCGGTCTTTTTTCTCGGCGCGGTTTTGTGGACGGTTTTTACGACCGATGAATATCCGCCCGAAGATTTAGAAGAATTTCGCCGAAAGCAGGCTGAAGGCAACGTGGTCAGCAATATTATTACGGAAATTATCGAAGCCTTAAAAGATATGCCGACGACGATGAAACAGTTGGCGGTTGTGCAGTTTTTTACGTGGTTTGCGCTGCCGTGCATGTGGCAGTTTTACGGGCTGACGGTTGCGCGGCACGTTTTTCTTGCACCGGATGAGAAATCGCCGCTGTTTGCCGCCGGGACCGAATGGGGCGGGCTTTCGTTTGCAGTTTATAACGTCGTTTGTTTTCTCGTGGCTTTTCTGCTGCCGCTTATCGCCAATGCGACAAGCCGCAAAATGACGCATTTTATCTGTCTCGCGCTCGGCGGTATCGGGTTGATTTCGACTTATTCCGCGCATGATAAATATTTTTTGTGGCTTGGAATGGCGGGCGTGGGCGTCGCGTGGGCGTCGATACTTTCGATGCCGTACGTGATTCTGGCGGGCGCGATTAAACCTTCGCGAATGGGCGTTTATATGGGCGTTTTCAATCTTTTTATCGTCATCCCGCAAATCGTTATGTCGCTCATTATTCCGCAGATTTACGATAATATTCTGGGAAAAGACCCGCTCTATGTCGTGGTCTTGGGCGGAATCGTGATGCTGCTGGCGGCGGTCAGCGTTTTAATCGTTAAAGATGTC